>WQTE01000049.1 GCA_009786445.1 Oscillospiraceae bacterium
CGACCATGAAAAGGTATGGTCATTAACGTGCATCATTTGCGGTTCCCCGCAGGGGGAGCAAATCGCACATTCCCCCGTTAGTTTGAATTCTTTCAAACTAAACTCCTCCAATAGTTACTGAATCCAGTATACCACAAACTTGGCAAAATGCAATTGTTTCATTTAACCCTCAAGCCTGTTTTCGTTTCTTCTAATTCTATAAAAACGGCTCGTTCGTTTGGGGTTTTGTTTGGAGAGTGCAGAGTTAGCAGTAATCTTCCGTCATACGCCCTAAACAACATTCCGTGCCCGCCATCTCCGGCAAACAGCGGCTCGCTGCATTGCTCCCATGGCCCTGTTACTTCGCCCGACTGCGAAATGGCATAACCCGAGCAGTAGCCTGCTTTTCCTATGCACGACCATAACAAAAGCAGCTTGCCGTTTTGCAGACGATATAGAAAAGGTCCATCGGTGACATAACCTTCAATCCCTTTTGTCGAAGAAGAAATCTTTACACTCCAACTCGCGGAGGCTGATGAAAACAAAACAACAGGCTCAGATATGCAGCGTTTTAAGTCATCGCTCAACCTTGCCGCGCATATTGTGCCGTTACCGATTTGTTTCCACTCGTGGCAGAAAACAATCCAAGGGTTGGAGTTGTCATCAACAAACAGTGTTCCATCAAGACAAGCCCAGTCGCGGGGCGTTACCGCTCCGTCGCTCCAAGGCGTAAAAGAACCGGAAGGATGGTCAGCTTTGAGTATTGCAGTTCCCCGCAAGCTGTCTGCACCTGCAAATGTAGCAAACATATAAAAGTTATCGCCGTATTTGTGCACCTCGGGTGCCCAAAAATTATGGGTACCCCAGAAGCCTTCGGGTGGGCGAAATGCAGGAGTGGGGTTTTCCCATTTTTTAAGGTCTGCACTTTTGTAAACATCAAAACCTGTTCCGAGAGCTTTCCATATATCTTTATCTGTTGAGCCGAACATATAGTATAAATTGTCATGTGCGACGATAAACGGATCCCTTATTTGAATTTCAGAAGCTAGCATATTTCAGGTACCTTTCGCTAATTCGCTGTCCAGCCTTCGGGCAAGTATTTTTGCGTATTTCTAATCATATCTATCGCAAGCTTTGATAGCTCATCTTTTGAAACCTTACCGCCAATCAGTGGGTCGGCTTCAAATGCACGAATAACCAGGTCTTTATCACAGCTCAAAGCAGCTTTCAGCACTATGTCGTGAATTTTCACGTGGGGGAGGGTCAGATTTAGCAGTGACTCGGGCATATCTCCCGCAAAAACAGGTCTTATAGAATCCCTGCTGAAAACAGCGTTGGTTTCCACAATCGCATCAACAGGCAGATTACCTATCTGTCCGGCTGTGTTGGGTATGTTTACGTTACTTATTACTTGTGAAAGCCCGCAAAGAGCCTTAATAAGCAGTACGCCTTCCTCCCCTGAGTCTTTTAAAGTAAGGGATTGTTCACCGCTAACTAAACGGCGGGCTTTTTCCTGGCGCTCCTTTAGGTCTTGTTTTCGCCAGTCCACAGTCGTCAAAGTAAAATGCCAGCTTTTTACAGTATCCGGGTTTTTGAGATATAAATTGCTGTCCACAAATTCCGCAAGGTGGCGGTCACCTGCGGCGGCTATGTAGCCGTATTTTCTGAACAAATCAAATTTCACGCGATTCATGGAACTGAAAACGGAATTTGCCCAATGCTCGTCTTTTTCGTTTATGCCCGTTTCAAAGTTTTTTTCGATAAAATCTCTATAGACAGGAAAAAGATCAATTTCTTTGTAGGAGGCATAATCAAACCACGTAAAATGATTGATGCCAAGCACATTTACTTTAATATCGTGGCGCTCTATTTCGGTTACCCCGTGATCCTTTTTGAGAATATCCATCAGCACTTTTTGTGTGCCGAATACCTCATGGCAACACCCAAATGCTTTTATTTCGGGAAATGTGTGATACAGGGTTTTTATGCAGATAGACATGGGATTTGTATAATTTATTACCCATGCTTTTGGCGCATACTCCCGAACAGCTTGCGCTATTTCAGCTATCATCGGAATCGTGCGCAGAGAACGTATTATCCCACCGGGGCCCGCTGTGTCGCCGACAGGTTGGTAAATCCCGACCCGCTCAGGCAGGTGGACATCTGAATCCATTTCATCAAAAGTTCCCGGAAGAATTGACACAATAACAAAATCTGCTCCTGTGAGAGCCTCGCTCAGCGTATCGGCGCATCTATATTTCCACTTGCCGACAGCTTCATTTTTTGCGGAAATCATGTTGCCGAGTTTTTCGTTTTGTCTTGCGGCATCTCTGTCAATATCATATAAGGAGATTGTGCCACCGAGTTGCGCTTCCTGCGATAAATCTCCCATAAACACCCAAGCCCAACCTCGTGAACCGCCGCCTATGTAGGCAATTTTTATATCAGTCATTTATTTACCCCTTAATTCCTGATGTATTGATACCTTCTACCAGGTGTTTGTTGAAAAATAAAAACATTATAAACACGGGCAAAAGACTAAGTGTAGACATAGCAAACATTGCACCGTAGTCTGTAATACTTGCAGTGTCCGCAAACATTCGCAGAGCAAGAGAAACGGTGAACAGGCGCGGGCTGTTGAGATAAATCAGCGGTCCCATGAAGTTATCCCAAGCCCAGTAGAAATGGATTATAGCCGTAGTTATGAGTGCGGGCTTCAGCAGTGGGAATATGATGCGGAAGAAAACGGTATACTTGTTGCAACCATCGCAAATGGCGGCTTCGTCAAGTTCCTTCGGTATACTGACCATAAACTGCATCATAAGAAATATAAAGAACGCTCCGCCAAAAAATGCCGGGAGTATCAGCGGTACAAAGGTGTTTACAAGCCCTAAATTGTGGAATATTAAAAACTGCGGAATCATTACAACTTGCCCCGGAATCATCATAGTAGAAAGCATTATGGTGAACAGCAGCTTGCGGCCTCTGTAGCGCATTCGGGCAAAGGAATATGCCACAAGAGAAGAACTCAGGGTAATGCCGATGGTGGAAAGTACAGAGATGATTAGCGAATTTTGGAAAAATGTAGTGAACGTAATCCCGGCAAAACCTCGCCAGCCGTTAGCAAAGTTTTCCCACATCCAATATCTGGGGATGAGCGTTAGTGCGCCCGATACAATTTCCACATTAGTTTTTAGCGAGCCGGAAATCATCCACAGTACGGGAAAAACCATGAAAAAGCCGAAAGTAAATACCAAAACGTGATATAGCGCTGCCGTATGGGGCTTGCTGCCAACAGGGCTTCTAAATTTACTCATGCTTATGCTCACTCCTTCCTACTCGTTGACATAGAATGTCCAGCGCCTTGACGTTTTAAGGATTACTCCGGTTACAACTGCCACAATCAGCAAGAGAATCCAGCTCATTGCGGATGCATAACCCATGTTGCGCCAGGTAAAGGCGTGATTGTAAATGTAAAGGGCGATGAAGTTTGTGCCTTCCGCAGGCCCGCCGCCCGTAATTATGAAAGCTTGAGTAAAGGTCATAAACGCTGCAATCGTCTGCATTACAAGGTTGTATAGAATAATCGGT
Organism: Oscillospiraceae bacterium; assembly: GCA_009786445.1. Classification (GTDB taxonomy): domain Bacteria; phylum Bacillota; class Clostridia; order Oscillospirales; family Oscillospiraceae; genus WRMH01. The sequence goes on from WQTE01000049.1 coordinate 3,571, forward strand.
GTAAGGCAGGGCAAAATTATCTTAAAGAAAATCTGAAGCTTGTTTGCTCCGTCAATAGCTGCCGCCTCTATGTAGGTTTCGGGAATGTCTTTTATTCCTGCGGCAAAAATTATCATAGCTGCACCAAACTGCCAAACATTCATGAAGATGAGCGGAATCATAGCCAAAGTAGGGCTTCCGAACCAGTGTATGCCTTCAAACCCGAACATTTCTATTATGTTATATATAACACCGCCACGTTGGAACATCTGCCCCCAGACCAGCGCAACGGCAATAGAGCCGCCAATCAGTGTAGGGAGATAATATGTGGCGCGGTATCCATGCACTCCACGAAACTTACGGGTTAGCACGTAGGCAATGAGCAGTCCAAATACCATACGCACAGGAACACTCAAAAATACGAATCGGAACGTGACTCCCAGCGAGTTCCAAAACCTCGGGTCGTTCCACATTCTTTCGTAATTTGCAAAACCTATCCACTCATAGCCTATGCGCCCTAAAGTCAAGTTTGTAAACGAATAATACAGCGACATAAACATGGGTATCAACATAAAGCCGAGAAACCCGAGAATGAATGGTAACGCAAAAATATAACCCGCAACGGTGTCAGTGTTCATTATTCGGGAAATTTTCTCGCGTTTTTCATCATTAATAAATGATTTACTTATTGCTGACATAGTCACCTCACAAGGAGAGAGGCTGTCTCAACAAGTGCTGAGACAGCCTCTTGAGCTTAGTTATATGCGAGTATTGCGTGTATGTGGTTAATTGAATCCTACGGTTTGCAGTGCGAAGTCAAAGACTTCCTGCGCTGCTTCTTCCGGCGTTATCAGCCCGAGAACCAAGCGGTCGATTATGTTGTCATTGAGGAAATCTTCAACCTCTGCCTGGCGTGGGTTACCGAGAACAGTTGCAGGTCCGCCGCCGAGGTCACCAATCATGTCAATAAACGCATACGTTTCGGCTATTACAGGCGTAGCTTGCGGACGAAGCACAGCGCGTACGTGTTCCATGATGGGTATACCGCGTTCGCCTTGAAGAATTTCGTTTGCTTCAACGCTGTTCACCCAGAAGTTAAGGAATCTGACTGCTGCTTCGGGGTTTTCGCTTGAGCGTGAAAGTGAGAACATCTGTGAAGATACGATGTCAGAAGCTACTTGTCCGCCGGGTTGTGTCGGAAGAACGGTCATTGCAAGTTGACGGCTTGGGTCAAGTGCCTCAGCAGCATTTGCCAGAGCTATGAATTGGTTGCTGGCAAGATATGCCATTGCGGACTCACCGAATACAAGCGGGTCTCCCTCAATGTCGGTAATTCCCATTGCTTCACCGGGGTCAGGCATTGCGCCTGCCAGAACCATGTTCTGCCTCATCCGGAAATACGGCACCATTACAGACGGGTCATCGAAACCAAGCTGTCTCGGGTCGGGATCCCAGAACTCAATGCCTTTTTGTGCCATGAACTGTGTGAGGGTGATGGCATCGTTTGTGAATACACCCATGCCCCAATGCCCGAGCTGCTCAGCAATGGCGAGCGTCGCATGCTCAAATTCTGCCCAAGTCCAACCGGGAGCAGGTCGCGGAACACCCGCTGCGTCAAACATTGCAGGGTCGTAAGCGAGTCCCCACGCGTTTACACCATTGGAGATACCGACGATGTCGCCGTTATGTGTGGTGGTGATGTCGATAAAATCCTGCGTAGTGTTTGAGATGTCGATGCTGCCATCAGAAACAAAGGGATTGAGCGGTACAATGTGGTCGATGTATACGGGATAGTTTGAACCAAGCTGGAATAAATCCCATACATCACCTGCGGCGGCGCGTGTGTCGAGCATACTGAAATAGCTGTCGCCATCGCCGAACTCATAAATTACTCTGATGTCGGGGTTTTCTTCCATAAACAGGGCTATTACCTCCGAGGTAATGTCATGACGATGCTGTGACCCCCACCATGCGATGCTGATTTCAGTTATGCCGTCGTCAGCATCTTCACATGCGGTAAGTACGAGCACCAGGGTCGCGCACAGGGTTGCCAGTAGTAAAAACTTTAGTAATTTTTTCATAGATACTCCTCCATAATAGTGTTCTTAGCTGTTAACCAACTGTTCACAGTATACTACTATTTTGCACAAAAACATATTGCTTTTATAGGACATTCATTGTACAATATGAGACAATATTTGCTTTATATGTGCTAAGTAGAGGAATGGGCATAACTATGAAATATTTTTATGAACATTATGGAATGGGAAACGATGAAACCTTTCAGGTGCTTCCGATGCACAATCAAGCGTTTCCTGCACACGTACATCGCGCTTACGAATTGATATGCGTTTATGAGGGTGCCCTTAACATACAAGTTGACCAAAATAAGTACGTCCTGAGAGCGGGGGAGCTTGCTTTTGTTTCGAGTTATCAAGTACATAGTTTCACGCCAATCGAGACGTCAAAAAATGACATTCTCATTTTTTCGCCCGAAATAATCGAGGCTTTTTACAGGGCTCACAAGGGGCTTTCTCCCGTCAACAATATCCTTAAAATGCCGAGTTGGCTCAACGTAAATGATTTAGACGGTGAGTACAAACGAAAGGGCGCACTGTATAACTTGTGCGACCTTCTGCTCCGCAGCACAAAAATGGAAAAGCTCTCCAGTGTAGACCAGTCTACAATGCTGCAACAGATTATCGGATATATTGCCAGTAATTATGGCGAAGATTGCTCACTAAAAACAATTGCCGGTGCACTGAAATATGAGTACACCTACGTTTCAAAGCTGTTTAGCAAGTTCACGGGCGTAAGTTTTACGGAGTATCTGAACAACCACCGAATTTCCCAAGCCTGCGCAATTTTGCGCAGTGAGAACATAAATATGACAGTGTCGGAAGTCGCCGACCATTGCGGGTATGAGAACTTACGTACCTTTCACCGCAATTTTCGCAAGATTATGGGCTGTTCTCCGCAAGAATTCAGAGGAGCTACATAGGACTTTTGCGCAGTTATGCAAATAAGCCTTCCCTGTATGCGCCTATGTACTCGAGGCAATAGTCGTCGTTTCCGAGAAGTGCTTCGGTGGCGAGTATCATGCCACGCAAATCCGCTGAAAGCGGGTCGAGGACAACGCTGGTCATTCCGGCATTTATTGTGAGCACCGTAAATGCTTGGTTTATCAGTCTGCGGGCGGGCAGGTTGTATGAGACATTTGATATTGCGCCCGAAATATGTACATTAGGGTGTGTTTTCTTGATATGCCCCATGACTTCCAGTATGAGCGATACGCCTTCGCCGTCCTCTTTTGTGCAGAGCATTTCGACGAGTGGGTCAATGTGTATGCGCTTATCTTCAATTCCGTGGCGTTTCGCTTCTGCCATTATTTTTTCAAAAATCTCGATCCGTTCGGCAGCGGTTTTGGGTATTCCATCGTCGCCGCACAGAAGTGCCATGACGTGCCAGTCTTTGTTTTCAGGTTTTGCTAAAATAGGGAAAGCCAACTCCAACTTGTTTCCCTCACAGGAAACGGAGTTGAAGAGTCCCGGTTTTTTGCAATACTGCATGGCATCTATTATGGCTGAAACATCAGGGGAATCAACGGATATAGGGCAATCAGTAACGCTTTGGATAGCATCAATCATCCATTTTAGCGTTTCTGTCTCGCCGTTTTCGACTGATGCGCAGCAGTCAATGAAGTCCGCACCTGCATCTGCCTGACGTTTTGCAAGGTCTTTAATATACTCCTCATCTCGTGCAGCGATGGCTTTGCCGCAAGAGGGGATAGAACCGTTTAGTTTTTCTGCAATTATTATCATTTTGTTTATTTCGCGCCTTTCTTGTCCTTTAGTATACGGTATAGGAGTGCAGCAAGTGCAGCACCCGCCAGCGGTCCGACTATAAACACCCATAAATCCGTAAGAGCCTGTCCGCCGCTAAAAAGTGCAGGACCAATGCTTCTCGCCGGATTGACTGATGTGCCTGTGAGTGGGATTCCTACTATATGTACAAAGGCGAGGGTGAGACCGATTACGATACCTGCTACATTGCCTTTGCTGCTATCTGCGGTAACACCTAAGATGGTAAGCACGAATATGAATGTGAGAATTATCTCAACAAACAATCCACCGCCTATGCCACCTGCATTAGCTACGCCGTTTGAGCCAAGTCCGCCTGTGTGATCGTATACTCCAACGACCTGCACCAAAATAAACAGGAGAAGTGCGCCGATAGTTGCACCGACAATTTGTGAGACAACATATCCGCAAAATTCTTTTGCATTTATGCGTTTATCAAGAAACACTCCGAGTGAAACAGCCGGGTTGATGTGACAGCCTGATACATTTCCTATGACGTATGCCATGGCGACAATGGATAGACCAAATGCAAGTGCGACAGGCAGATGCCCAACACCTGCATCTGCGCCCAAAACCACGGCAGCACCACACCCCATGAACACGAGAACCATTGTGCCGATTATTTCTGCGAGATACTTTTTCATACTGACGTTCCTCCTACTCACCTAATAAATATAGGCGTTTGAGCACAACTATAGCACATAAAAGCTATGCTGTAAATCCTTATTCCGAAGCTGCCTTGACAACGTTTGATACAAGCACTGACGTTGTAACAGTTCCAACCCCTCCGGGGACGGGTGTGACAGCTTCGACTATCGGCTCGGCATCGTTAAAAAGGACGTCGCCTACAAGCTTGCCTTTTTGCTCGTTCCAGTTGATGCCGACATCTATGATAGTTTGACCGGAGCTCATAAATTCTTTTGTAATGCTCTCTGCACGCCCGGCGGCTACAATCAAAATGTCTGCCTGTCGAGCTATAGCGGGTATATTTACAGTGCGGGTGTGGCAGACTGTAACAGTCGCGTTTTTGCCCATGAGCATTATTGCAACGGGTTTGCCGACAACAAGGCTGCGGCCGATGACAACGGCTTTTTTACCTGTGCAGTCGATGCCGTAGAAATCCAAAATCTCAATGCATGCTCTTGCTGTGCAGGGTGCAAAGCCTTTATCGCTGCCCGTAAAAACACTTGCAAGCGACGTATCGGTTATGCCGTCGATGTCTTTTTCGGGGCACAGGGCATTGCGGACGGTATCTTCACAAATATGCTTTGGTAATGGACGAAACATCAGCACGCCGTGGACTTTTTTGTCGTTATTGAACCCGTCAATGCATATGAGCAGTTCTTCTTGCGTTACATCGTCAGGCAGGGCTATGCTTTTCACTGCAACGCCTACGCTTTCACAGCGCTTTATGATGGATTTTTCGTATGATATATCATCGGCTCTTTCGCCAACTCTAAGTGTTGCAAGTGTAGGTGTGATACCGCGTTTTTTTAAGCTCTCAATTTCAAGCGACATCTTTTCGCCCAGTGCGCTGACGACATCTGCGCCTTTGAGTATTTTCGCCATATATGTATCTCCTCCTGTGCCACCCTTGTGCCTTTTATTTTGTCACTTTTCACTGATGGCATCCTAATTATTGCTCCCTAGTGTGTCGCTATAGCCATTATAGCACAGCGGATGGGCTACTTACAATAATGAGTTTTCAATAATGAGTTTGCGATATTTCAAAATTAATATTTGACCAAAACGCTGCATTTTGATAGAATTTGCCCATCAAAGGCGGTGTTACCATGCTCATATTCTACCTATCGGCACTTGAAACAGAAGAAGAACGCATGAAACTGGCGGAACTGTACCATGAATATGAGCCGCTGATGTTCCGCTATGCAATGAAACTGATGGGCAGTGCAGAACAATCCCAAGATGCCGTCCATGATGCATTTTTAGCGGTAATCAGACATAAAGAAAAATATTTATCGCTTTCGGATAGGAATTTCCGCTCCTTAATCGTTATTATTGTAAAAAGCAAATGCCTTGACTTAATCAAAAGAGAGAAAAAGACCATACCCGTAGCTATTGAGGATATGACCTTTGAAGAACCTATCGAGCGGTCGGGTGAGGAAATCTTCCTAAAAAACGAGAAAGCAGAGAAATTGCATCAAGCAGTTAAAAGGCTTGATGAAACCAGTAGGATAATTCTTGAAATGAAATATGTCCTCGGCATGAGCTATAAAGAAATCGCCGCCGAAACAAACCTCACAACGAAGCAAATAGACAACAACATGATGAAAGCAAAAGCGAAAACGCGAAAATATTTGGAAGAAAGCGGGGAGGCTAACGATGAGCAATAGCAGAATGAGCGAGATTGAATTTGAATCCTTGCTAAGACATGCCGTAATCGAAAACTTCTATGAAGAACTCGATTCACTCCCACCTCGAGAAGAACTTGCAAAAATGTATACGGCCTCGCCAGAGCATGAGAAGCGCATGAGAAAACTCTTCGCCCGTGAGAATCGCAAAGAAATTTCTAAAAAAATACAAAAAATCGGAAGACGAGCCGCAGCAGCGGCACTTATTCTTGTGATACTGCTTTTCAGTGCACTTATGTTTAACCCCGAAGTACGTGCTACTGTGGTGGAAACAATAAAATCATGGTCTCAAGAATTTGTAAGATTCACTTCACCTTACGCTGAATCCGAGGGGACAAGCAAAGAACCTACATTCATACCCGCAGGATTTTGGGAAGAGCACCGTAGTGAACTAGACTTCATAACCACGGTATTTTATATGAATGCGGACGGGGAACATATAATGTTTGAGTCAACAGCAGCTGACGGGTCTGTAGCTGTAGATGGCACAGATGTTGAGCATGATGTGATAATTGAAGAAGGGATAGAATTTCATGTGTTTGTCTCTACAGACGAACTTGCCGATAGTTTCATAGTTTGGGAAGTAGGCGGGTGGATATACAGGTTATACTCAACAATTCCTGTTGAATATTTACAAATAATGGCACTCTCTCTTGGTTAAAATCACAAATTTGAAATTTTTCTAGTTTTAGGGTAGGAATTATTACTTCTTAATCGTTTATATAACAGTTCGGAAAATCGGACTGTTATATTTTTGCACGAAGGGAGGTGATGAACTTGAAGAAACGTATTATTATATCTTTCCTAAGTGTACTCAATGTTTTTAGGCACAGTTGCCAACACTGCGATTGCTGCCGGAACAACAGAGGTTTTTCAGCCGTTATGGGATAACACTGCGGCAATAACACTTAATATGAGTTTTAGCAACGGAAGGGTAACAAGCACGGGAAGCGTGCAGGGGCGAACCGGAACAACAGCAATAACGGCTACGTTTACATTGGAAAGGCAAAATGCGAACGGGACTTTTTCCGTGGTTGACACTTGGACAGCAAGCAATGGGACTATACCGCTGCATCTGGCAAGCAGCCGAGTTACGTCAAATCAAACAGCAGGAACATTTAGGTTGTCAGTTGTAGCAAGCGTTACACGTAGCGGAACAACAGAGGTTGCGAGAAATAGTCACACTATGACGTTGCGCTAGGCTGCAAGTAATGTGACAATCAGCAAGTTCTCGAAATAAGACAAAAAATGAAAAATTTAAAGGAGAAAAGTATGAAACTTATCAAGAAGATATCATTATTACTTGTTTGTTTGGTGATGCTTGTGCCTGTAATGTTGCAGATATCAGTACAAGCACGACAACCGGCAAACTACCCAATGCCTCACTTGCCATTTAGCGGAGTTGTAAATGCATCAACTGGGTTAAGGGTAAGATCGGGTCCTTCCACAAACCATCCACAACTGGCAATCATCCCTAATGGCAGAGCGGTTCACATTGACTCTGCTGCTAGTTGGGGCGATGATACGCTTTGGTTTAGAGTGTATTTCAACGGGTTGACGAGGGATCGTGGATATGTATCAGCGGCGCATATCACATTACCTGCCACAACCAGCCGTTGGGTATTTCAAGTTTCTGGCAGTGCTGTAAATTACCGTCGAGCAGCAAACACAGACAATGCAACCAATCATCCCATAGCTACCCTATCACAAAATACCATACTCCCACGAGCGAGCGATGCGGGCATATCAAATGGATTTCGCAATGTCGTATATCGCGGACTCGGCAATGGTTGGATGTATAATGCACATCTCAGAAGTGCTCCTCTTAACTAAATTAAGTGTCGGGCAGCGACATTAACGTCTTTTAATTCGCCTGGATTTCTCTCCTCTTTTGGCGGTGCTTTTGTGGATTTGAAAACAACCTTTATTTATACCGCAAAAGTGGAGAGAATTCGGCAGATAGACAACTCGAAAATCACACAATACTTGTTTTTTTTGGATTTCGCAATCGGCTAAAAACGAATAACATAGGGGGACTGATTATGAAGAAAAGTAAATTTTCTATAGTGCTGATTATTCTTTCGCTGCTCTTCATCGTTGCTTGTTCATCTAATAATGGTGAGCCTTCACAGGAAAGTGGCAGAGTAATATGGGATGATAGTTTAGATGATCATATTTCTTCAGGGTCTAATATAGTCGGACTGCCGGTCGGTGAGTATACTTATCTACGCTCTTATTTTCAAATTGAAGAAAATATTATAAGAATTCCCCTAATTACAGTGCATGACGGAACGATATATGGTGCGGCAGTGATGGGGTATGCCTCCGATTTCGATGCATTTCGCTTTTTTTCTATTGACTCAGAGGCAAATGAAGTTTTTCTCTATCCACGTCTAACAAACTTTACATGGGGAGAATTCAATAGTATTTCAGGCATAGCGGCAAACGGCGGCGGAAATATTTATTTCATCAGCAACGAGCATTTTTCTGGTGGTGATGGAATAACACAGGTTACAAGCCATCTAACACAGATTGACACAGCGGGAAATGTTATCTTTTCCGTCGATATTTCTGAACATTTTGAAGATGTCCATCATATTTTTGGTCTTGCAGTGGATGATGCAGGAAATATATATCTGCAACAAAACAGCGGAGATATATTACTGTTTAATGCCGCAGGGATTTATAAATTTACTGCCTCTATTGCGGATTTTGGCTGGTCGGGACCTGCGGGGGATCCCTTTTTGGGCGCAGATAGAACTATGCTATTTCCTATTTGGACATATACAGAAGGCGATAAGCTTTTTACTATTGATTTAGAGTCACACGGCATGCTATCTTATCAATCATTACCATCTGCACGGAGGTTTGCTACGGGGCTGCGTGGAAATAAAATTTTAATGCTGACAGATGCCGGTGTTTACCATTATTGTCTGGAAACAAGTGGGCAGGAAAGGCATTTTCATTGGCTGGAGGTAGGCATGACGTTTACCGACTCTGTTTTCTCTGTAAGAGACGGTCAATTTGCTCTCTTGGATAGAGGGGATATCACTCAGCCGCCGCCCACCGCAGTTACATTTTTGACAAGAACCGCTGTAGAAGAAGATACACGCAGTATCGTCACCTTGGCATCATTTCACCCGGACTATATGCTGATCCGTGATTTTAACGCACAAAGCCCTGATTATAGAATTGCCGTGATTGACTTTTCAGAATTTGTCGTAGATTTCGACACCTCCGCCGCAATGGCGCGTTTCAACATAGAGATGATAGCCGGACGTGTTCCCGATGTTTTTGACCTCACATTCTTGGATTACCGTGTCCTTGCAAACGGGGGATTCTTGGCTGACTTAAATCCATGGCTTGAGCAAGATAGCCGAATATGCCGCTCTGATTTTGTCGAACGCGTGTTTGAACTTATGGAGGTAGACGGCAGTCTCTATGCTCTGACTCCCGGATTTGGTATCTCTACCTCTTTTGCTCCTTCCTCTCTGGTAGGGGCGAGTCCGGGCATAACACTTGAGCAGTTAATGCTTTTAGAAGAGCAATGGGATGACGGTAATCCCCTCATACTGTCATCGCCGCAATGGTTTTTAAGTAACTACTGGTCGGCCAACCGCTCGGTTTTTATAGATTATGAAGCGGGTACTGCAAATTTTGAATCGGATGCTTTTTTGCGAGCGTTGGAGTATGCGGGAAGATTGGGACAAAATGTACATGACTTCTACTTTATCGGGGATCAATTTTTCTTTGAACTGGAAGTGCGGCGGGGCAATTTGTTCATCAAAGATTCCGTTTTCATAACCAACCCGGGTTTACAAAGTACTATGGAAGCCGTGGCAGGAACAGAACTGACGGCGATTGGATTTCCATCCACCCACGGTGTCGGAAGTTTTATGTTTCCGAGTGAACTTTACGCTATGGGGTATGGTGCGCAAAACCCATCCGGGGCTTGGGAGTTTCTTAGGTTCATGCTTGCTGAAAAAGAAAATGCCGGACCTATTCCCGTTGCAAGAGCCGCTCTAGGTGCAAAAATTGACGAGGCTATGAGGCCTGTTGATCCTTACTGTCTCCATCAGGGGGGAGGTATGTATATAGGTGGGGTTTTTATTGAGTTTAATCCTATGACTCAAGCTCAAGCGGATCGCTTTATGGAAGTTGTTGAAACATTGGGTGTCATTTACTTATCCGGAGACAGTGATGAAATCATTAGAAACATTATTCTGGAGGAAGCTGAAGTTTTCTTTCGAGGCAGCAGGAGTGCTGAAAATACTGCGCGAGTCATTCAAAGCAGGGTGCAGGTCTACGTATGGGAGCGGTGAAGCAGGGGGACGGGGGAGCTGCTTCATAGCACAAGGCTAGCAAAAGATAGCGAAACAGCTCCCCCCGTCCCCTATTGTGCTTGTTACACACGATTTAAAACTTGCACAGCTATGCGATACTGTTGTAAACTTGTAGGAGTTTCCCATGTACCAAATGTGAAAATATACGTGAGGGTATAGTATGGATGATAAAAGCAAAATGTTTTTATTTAATGCCAGAATTTTATTGCTGTCATCAATCATCCTCGCGCTGCTCACTGCCTGCGGCAATGGCAATAACGATAATGACGGGAGTAGTCGGGGAGTGAGTACTCCGGGAGAAAGGGGCAGAAGCACAGACAATTCAATAATCGAAACATATATCTATCTGGCGAAATCATCATACATAACGTATTTAACAGAGTTTGTGCAAAGAGCAGTCGTTCATGAAGGAAGGATATATTTTTGTTACGTGGTTGAATCCATAAATGAGTCTACCTCATCAACGCTTGTGGTAGAAAGCATGATGCCTGACGGCACACAGCTTTCACGGACGGAAATAGAGCTTCCGTTTACCCGTGTCAGCATTGCTAATTTGCGTATCACAGATGAAGGTTATCTCGCTTTTATTATAGTTGATAATAAAATGACAGACAGTATGTTTTACTCAACGGTGCTCAAACTCAAATACACGATAGACGGCGATAAAATAATGAGCAGGAAACTCAGCGAATTTGCCGCGCGAAGACATAGCCCGCTCATGTTCGATTATGCAATTATTGCAGATAGCGGCGATATTCTCCTACAAACGTCGGTTATAGGTGGAGAAGCTGCGATGTATTTATTTAATTACCGCTTTGAGCTACTAAATCAACTGGAAATCAACACCTATCAAATGGCCACCCAAACAAATGACGGGCGCATAGTGGTATCTGATGGAGATGCTTTGCAGGGCATTGATTTTGAAGAAGGAGATTTGGGCGAGGTATATTCGGTTTCTGTTGTAGGTGTTCGCAGCATGTATCCGGCACGTGCCGGGGAGCTGTTTGATTTATACATCGATGATGGCAGATACCTCTTTGGCTATAACATCGCCGCAAGTGAGCGGACTACGATTTTGAGCTGGACTGAGGCAAGGGTCGATTTTGGATTTATGTACCACCTTAATTTTCTTGATGATGGGCGGATTTCCATTTTTATAACTCATGGAGATTTTGCGACCGATAGCTGGCGTACAGAGCACGTTATCCTTACTCGCACAGCAAGAGCAGAGCTGTCGGAGTACACGGTTATCACGCTTGGTGTGTTGCAGATGGGAGATTTTTCGCTGGAACTCGCCGCAGTGCGTGATTTCAACAGGGAACACCAAAATTATCAGATTCAGATAGTGGAGTACTGGGATGGCACTTGGACAGAGGAAGCCTTTGAGTCGGCGCGGATGCGGTTCTCGATAGACCTTATGACAGGGAGAGCACCCGACATAATTTTGGTGCCACATGAAATGAGAGAAGCCTTGATTGCCCAAGGTCTCTTAGCTGACCTCTACACATTCATAGATGCCGACATGGAACTTTGCCGCACGGACTTTCTTCCCAATGTATTAGGAGCAATGGAAGCATCAGACGGAACATTGCGGACAATCAGCTACTCATTTGCTGTTGAGACGATGATTGGATTGGCTGACATGGTAGAAGATATTGAGTCGTGGACATTTGCGGATATGCTGGCGCTAATAGAGCAAACAGAAAATTTAGATTTTGAGTATATACTTACTCACTGGTTTAATGCAGAATGGTTTCTCGACCACGCGTTACAATTTTCCGGCAATGATTTCATCGACTGGGATGAACATAGAGCACATCTTGACAGTGAGGAATTTATGCATCTCCTTGAGGTTGCTTCTTATTTCCATCACGATGAGAGATTTTGGGATGGAACAAGTCCAATCATGCGGTTACTGAATGGAAAACAACTGCTTCACATGATGTACCTAAGCATACCAAGAGATTTTCAAATGTACACAGGTATGCTGGGTGATGAACTTACCGTGCTGGGTTTACCTACACGAGAGGGTGGCGTTCACTTGATTCATGCGCATGGAGGGTTTGCAATCAGCGAAGGCAGCCAGCATCAGAAAATGGCGTGGGATTTTATCCGCCGAGTTCTTTCGCCGGATTTAAACATGAATCAGGTGTGGCAATTTCCACTACGTCTTGACCTGCTTGAAGAACAAATTGCACAGGCAAAAACACCACTATTTATTATTGATGAGGATGGAAATGAAGTTCAATCGCCTAGCCAATCTGTTGGAAGCGGTGATTTTATGGTTGATATATATGCCATGACGGATGCGGAAGAGAAAATCTTGCGATATATTATAGAAAATGCTACCGTTATGGCGCGCTTTAATGAGACTGTTTCAAATATGGTACGAGAAGAAACACGCTCATTTTTCGCAGGAGAAAGGTCAGCTAACGATGTGGCTCGAGTCCTGCAAAGCCGTGTGCAGATATATTTATATGAGCGCGGATAATTGAACGAATAGGCAATTGCGAAAGTCGCACTCACAAATCACCCGCCGCCTGCGGGCGGCGGGTGATTTGATAAAGCGGAGAAAATTAATTAGTATAGTTACTAAAAACTCAACATTTGGCTTGTGTGATGTTAGCCGTGAGCATAGAAGATCAATTGGTTTGTCACCATCTCCGTAGTGGTAGCCGTTATAAAGAACTTTTCGTTCCAAACAGACACCAAATCGCTAACAAACCCCTTGAAGTTCCGAAGCATGGTGAAGCAGTACCCCCCCATTTTTCACAATAACAACATATCATCAAATGCAATTAGTTTAACATTGCTGTGATTTTCGGCTTCTCGGTGAAGCCTACTTGTGAAACCCGTCTTTGAAAACAGCCAAAACCATTTGTTTGCATAGTGGAATAATTCACCTTTTGCCTTTAAACTATTAAAATTATCAATATCCATAGGAGTATTTGTCCACTTGCACTCGCAGAAAAGAGCAGAGTTCTCGCGGTAGGTCATTATATCAATTTCATCTTGTCTTTTTTCAGTGGGATTATTACCCCACCACTTCCCGATGTTACCCATAAAAAAGGGCAATGCTCCTCTGCGTGCTTCCATTAACAGATACTGTTTGCAGATTTCTTCAAATACTAAACCCATGTAGGCACTTATACCTCTTGCGACGACATGCTCATACAGGTCATTGCCAAGTCCGGACACTATGCTACTCATGTTTGGGAAAACAAAACGATACCAAAACCGGAACATCATATCATCTAAAAGATAGATGCTCTTTTTAGTCGAGGATTCTGTCACGGGATGCTCTTTTTTGACTATGCCCAGCGATATAAGAGACTTGATATATTTAGCGCACTTATTGCTTTCCAGCCCACATTTAGTGGAAATTTCATTGAGTCGTGATGCGCCGCCCGCAATTGCCTCTATTATTCCGTTATAAATAGCGGGTTCCCTCAGCTCCTGCTTTAGCAGGTTTGATGGTTCTTCATATAAATATCCCGAAGCGGTCAGGAACAATTCAATTATATTATCCTTGACGGTCTTCTCTGGTTTGAGCTTTGATAAATATTCCGGTATCCCTCCGGTAACGCCGTAGAGAGTTGCCATATCTGTGCCTGAAAGCCTATCATAAAATGGCAGAGTCTCAAAAAAACTAAAAGGTGTAATTCTAAACTGTCCGGTTCGTCTGCCATAGAGCGG
>WQTE01000050.1 GCA_009786445.1 Oscillospiraceae bacterium
CACGGAAAGTTTTATTGATGCCACGTAATGTAATCATCAAATGTTCCCTATCCTTTACTATTAACACTCAAAAACAGACGGATATGTAATCTAACACAATCAGTCTGCTGAGTCAAGGATAATGTTTTCACGGTACTTGATAAAACGAAAACTATTGACAACGGCGGTCGCCTATTGTAAAATTATCGGCGTAATCAAATAAGGACGCTTAGCTCAGCTGGTAGAGCTTCCGCTTGACGTGCGGAAGGTCAGCGGTTCAAGTCCGTTAGCGTCCACCACGAAAATGTCAAGCCCTCACTAAATTTTTGGTAGGGTTTGGCTTGCTATTACTGGGTTTTTCGTGTTTTGTATCTGATGATACCTAAAAATGTAACAAAACGCTAAAGTTGCGCCTAAAATGTGACGAAAAAGTTAACATATGATTGATGTTGACACAAACAGTACGTTGAGGGATAGAATCAACTCGCTAGGTGATTCTGGCGGTATGTCCGTGAGCGACAACAATGTTGATGAGTCTGTATGATTGCCATGCAGATTTTATGAGTTGTGGAGGGAATTTATGAAACCAAACTCAGTAAGTAATCCAAATAATTCGCAACCGATTAACGTTCCAATGAGAAATGGCTTGAAAGTGTGTTGCCCTCTTCATTTCCATCCGCAAATTATCAAGACGCATTTCTCTTGTAATAACGAAGTTATAGCAAAAAGCTCTCAATATTATCTTTATGAATGACTGTAAACGAACTGTCCGGGTATGCTGTCTGGAACGCTTTCGGTTGCTTAACCTTTGCGGAGGGATTCCACTTAAACCCAAAGGCCGATAAATGCCCGTCTTGTTCCTCAATGTAGTCAATTTCCTGTTGCGCTTGCGTGCGCCAAAACCAAGAATTGGCATAGCTTTCGGCATATTCATTGCGCTTAAAACGCTCACTGACGAGAAAATTTTCCCATAGCTTGCCTACATCGTCACGCAGCTCCACTGACCGAAAATCTGCTATCAGCGCATTGCGTATGCCGTTGTCCGCAAAGTAGATTTTGCGACTTGTTTTAAGCTCATTGCGCAGATTACGCGAATAGGAACCAAGCCGGAAAATAACAAATGTTTGTTCCAGAATACCTATGTACTTCTCGACCGTTTTGTTATCAAGCCCACATAGTTGCCCCAGCTCCGTGTATGACACTTGAGAGCCGATTTGAAACGCAAGCGCTCGAAGCAGACGTGTCAAGTGCTCCGACTTTTTTATTTTGTCAAGGGCGAGAATGTCCTTATACAAGTAACTATCAGAAAGCTCCTGCAACAGGCGGCGTTCCTCGCCGGGGGAGTTTACTATATCAGGATAGTATCCGTATATAAGTCTGTGCGGAATCAAGTTCTTTTCTGAAAGCAAACCGTGATGTTGAGTCATTTCTGCGAATGAAAGTGTAAACAGCGTAAGCTGCCGCTTTCGCCCGGTTAGCGGCTCGGTGGTTTTGTTTGCCAAATCAAGCGAGGAGCTCCCTGTTGCAACCACTCTAACTTGCGGAATATTGTCTATTATAAGTTTCAGAACTATGCCGATGTCAGGCACACGCTGCGCCTCGTCAATAACCAGTACTTTGTGTTTGCCGATTATGACGCGCAATTGTTCCACACTCTGCATCGTCAAGAGCAGACGGGCGTTTGTCGTGTCGCCGTTCAGCCACAGAACATCATCGTTATCCTCAAACAGCGAGCGTAATAAAGTCGTCTTGCCGACCTGTCGCGCACCGAGTAAAACAACTGCTTTTCTGCCAATCTCAATTTCCTTGCGAACACTCTCCTGTACCGTGCGAACAATCATAGTCAGTCACCTCATAGACAGGATAACACAAATATTTCGGTATTTCAATCCCGAAATATTCAAATAATCAAGGATTTTAATGCCGCAAAAGCATATTTAGACCAATAGCCACGGGATGGCACATCTATCTCCTCCTCCACACACTCAATTTCTACCATCTCTTTTTAACATTTTTGTTGAACTGTTTTATTGAGTATACTATAATCAATACAAATTGACAGCATACGGAAAAATACGAACTTTGTAATCTGATGCGAAGTAAACACCTTTCAGGCGTTGAGTCTGAGTCGAAAGAAGGTCTTTTAGATTGTAATGCAGATGGGAGTGATGAGTAATTAAGCGGATATTTTTGGTCGAAGACGATAAAGCAATAGCAAAGAATTTGACCCAACTGCTGCGCCTTGAAGGCTTCGTTGTCACTCACGCAGCAACACAAGCAGAGGCTCTCGCTGCAATTGAGGACAGTGACTTCGACCTTGCGCTTATTGATATATCCCTGCCGGATGGCAACGGATTCACTGCGTGTACAGCAGTGAAGGAGCGCGGCGAAATTCCCGTGATATTTCTCACTGCCTCCGGCGACGAGACGAGTGTTGTCACCGGGCTCAATATGGGCGCAGACGACTACATCACTAAACCATTTCGCCCGCGAGAGCTGGTAGCACGGATTAAAACAGCCTTGCGAAAAAGCGGAAGCGGAACCTCTGTTTTTGAAATCGACGGACTTGTGGTTGATACAGCAAGCGGAGTCTCTAAGAAAAATGGTGTAGAAGTATTTTTATCGGCACTGGAATACAGGTTATTGCTTGTATTTATGAGCAATCAAGGCATAGTGCTGACACGAAACAAACTGCTCGATGAACTATGGGATGCAGCGGGCGAATTCGTCAACGACAACACACTGACAGTATATATCAAGCGGCTGCGCGAAAAGATTGAAGATGACCCGACGAATCCGAGCATCATCAAAACCGTACGGGGAGTAGGTTACAAATTATGATTTTCGGACTGATTATGACTGTCGTTTGTGCCTTGCTATGTGTGGGCTTTTACCTGTACCATCGAGCCCAAAACAAAAAAATCGCCAAACTATCCGAGCAAATCCAGATGATTTTACATGGGTATGGCGGCTACGATTTGCACGTTTTCAAGGAAGGTAAGTTTTACATCCTGCAAAGCGAAATCCAAAAGATGACCATGCGAATCCGCGAGCAGCGTGATGCACTGATAAAAGACAAGCAATATCTAGCCGACTCTCTTGCCGATATTGCCCATCAACTGAGAACGCCGCTCACCTCGGCAAATCTTGTACTGTCATTTTTGCCCGACAGCGACGAGGTGCAACGGGTGGAATATGTGCGTGAAGTCGAAACACTGCTTATGCGCATGGACTGGCTGATTACCGCCTTGCTCAAAATCTCACGGCTGGATGCAGGTGTAGTAGAGTTTGCCGATGAGCAAATAAATATGGGCACACTGATTAAGTCCGCACTTGCACCACTCGCTATTGCGTTTGAATTACATGGGATTGATGTGTCGGTTGATGTAGAAGGTGTCACCATAAATGGTGATGCGGGCTGGTTAAGTGAAGCAATTGAAAATATTCTAAAAAACTGCATGGAATCAGTTAAACACAGCGGAGAAATTACAGTAACCTGCAATGAAACCGCTCTTTTTGCCGAGCTTGTTATCCACGACAGCGGCAAAGGCTTTGACGAGACAGACCTTCCGCACTTGTTTGACAGATTCTATAAAAGCACAAAAAGCACAGGCTATGGCATCGGGCTTGCGCTTGCAAAGATGATAGTGGTTCGCCACAACGCAAGCATTACAGCGAAAAATCACCCCACCGGCGGTGCTTTATTTATACTGCGCTTCCCCAAAGTGACAAAATAGTCACTCAAAAGTCATCGCAATGTCACTTTAAACTGTTATTATTAAGCCACCAAACGAGGAGGCTACCAAAATGGAACTACTGAAAATCAAAAACCTATCAAAAATTTACGGTAAAGACGATGCGGAAGTTAAGGCACTCGACGACGTGTCGCTAACGGTGGAAAAAGGCGAGTTTATCGCAATAAATGGGTCGTCAGGCTCGGGCAAAAGCACGCTGCTGCACATTATTGGCGGAGTAGACGTGCCGACAAGCGGCAAGGTCTATCTTGACGGTCAGGATATCTATGCCCAAAATGCCGAAAATCTAGCTATCTTCCGCAGACGGCAGGTTGGGCTGATTTATCAATTTTACAACCTCATCCCGACACTGAATGTGGTAGAAAACATCACCCTTCCAGTGTTGATGGATAAACGCAGAGTCAATAAAAAGCGGCTTGACGAGCTCTTACATCTACTAGGGCTATCTGACCGCCGAACTCACTTGCCCAACCAGCTTTCGGGTGGGCAGCAACAGCGAGTGTCCATCGGTCGCGCTCTGATGAACGCTCCGTCGGTCATGCTTGCAGACGAACCGACAGGAAATCTTGACAGCAAAAACGGCTCGGAGATTATTTCGCTCCTCAAGCATAGCAACAAACAGTACGGGCAAACGCTCATTATCGTCACTCACGACGAGGACATAGCATTGCAAGCCGACCGCATTATCGGTATTGCCGACGGCAAAATCGTCCGTGATGAGAGGGTACGGTGAAGACATTGAATATATTTAATAAAATCACCCTAAAGTCCCTGAAGCAAAACCGTACACGGACTGTTGTAACCGTTATCGGCGTAATTTTGTCTGTGGCAATGATTACCGGTGTTACGACCTTTATCTCATCGCTACAAAATTTTCTTGTGAGAAGCGAAATGGCAACCAGCGGAAACTGGCACTTGCGCTACGAAAACATGATGTTATCCGAGGTTGAAGAAATCAAAGCACATAGCGAGGTAGCATCTGTTTATGTGGTGGAAACTGTCGGCCACGGTCTCATAAACGCTGATAGTGATGCTGAGTATGTTTTCGGAGTGCCTTTCTGGGTAGAGGGCTTTTCAGTTGAGGCTCTCGAAAATGTACCCATAAGACTGCTAAGTGGTCGAATGCCGCAAAATTATACTGAAATTGTAATCCCACACCATTTGCTGCGCGACGACCTGTGGGCAGACTTAGGACTTGGTGATGTAGTCACGCTTGACATGGAATCCGGTTTTGCTGCTTCGCTTGAAGACAGAGCGGCCTTTGATGAGTATGGCGAAATGATAATCCCGTCGCTTAATCCGGATCTTTCACGCACTTACACCATTGTAGGAATTAGCGCGTGGCACGCTCATCTTAACGGCAATACTTTAATCACCGCAGCATCTGAAAACATCATGGTTCACACGGTTTATATTCGCCTTATTAATCCACGAAATGTATTCACCTTCGACGAAACCGCCGGCTTTAACGGTGGACAGGACAGGCATCAAATTCATATGAGATTTAATGTGTGGCTACTAAGAGCACTCGGCGTTTCAACCGGCAATATGTCAGAGGCAATGATGATTGTGATATATTCAATGGGTGCAATACTCATAGCTTTGATTATGCTCGGCTCTGTGTCACTGATTTATAACTCCTTCGCAATCTCGGTCAGTGAACGTGCAAAACAATTCGGGATTTTATCATCGGTTGGGGCAACAGGGAAGCAAATACGTAAATCCGTATTGTTTGAGGGAGTATTTGTAGGAATACTCGGCATACCTCTGGGTCTTTTGGCAGGTATAGGCGGCATCGGCATCGCTCTTTTGGTTGCACAAGACCTGCTTTCAGATATGCTGGCAACAGGTGCGGTAAATCTCACCTTGTCAATATCCGTTGGTGCAATTATAGTCGCCGTGTTGGTGGGTATATTAACGATTTTCATCTCCGCACTCATCCCCGCACAAAAAGCGGCGAAGCCGTCGGCGATTGAAATAATCCGCCAGAGCGATGACATAAAAATCAATACGAAATCTATGAAAACATCTCGCCTCACACACTTTTTGTTCGGCCTGGAGGGTGATCTCGCGGCGAAAAACTTCAGACGCAACAAAAAGCGTTATCGCGCAACGGTTGTGTCGCTTGTTATCAGCGTAGTGCTTTTCATCTCTGCAAATGCGTTTGGAATGTACCTTGCTTTGTCCGGTGAGCGGGTGTTTATAGTGAGCGAGTACGACGTTGCGGTGTTTTTCCCTACAGACAGCATAACTGTCGAGGAGGTCAGCGAGCTCTACAGCCATATCCATGATGCTGATTATGTAACGGCGAGCAATGTTTTCTTCCGCAAGTTCTTTTCGGCGTGGGCTGATACGGATTTGTTGAGCGAGGAGTGGCTTGATGACCGCTTCCGCTGGGGCGACAGAGATGACCCAATCCCCGAAGAGGACGAAATTTTCCCGCAAGTGATGTTTATAAACGACGAGTTATATAGGGAGTTTTTACGTGAAAGCGGCTTCACGGGCGATGATTCTTCTTTCCCTGCTGTGGCGCAAATGCGGCATTTTGACGGGCAAACCAACCGCTTCGTAACCTACGATATTTTCAGTAACACTTCTTCAATCAGCTTGCCGCTGTATGCGCAAAGAGACTGGGAACGCACAGGAAACAGCATATCCATCACAGTCACTCCTGTCAATGTACCACCTGCGTTGACACTACTGGGTGGCAGTGGCATAACAATTATTGCACCTTATTCCGAGATGCCGCGATTTGATTTTGAAGAATATGTAGGCTTCGATGGCGTTATAGCTTTTATGTCTGATAATCCGAGTGAGACAACAGCGCATATTGAGGAGCTTATTGAAAGCTTGGGCTTTGAATCTGAACACATAGTAGTAAACGCCTTTGCCGGCGAAGAGGAAAACCGAAGAATCATATTTCTCATCAATTTCTTTATATACGGCTTTGTCACACTCATTTCACTTATCACAATTGCAAACGTGTTCAACACCGTTTCAACAAGCATCAATCTCCGTAGGCGTGAATTCGCCATGCTGCGCAGCATTGGCATGACCGAGCGTGGCTTCAGCCGCATGATGAACTTTGAATGCTTGTTCTACGGACTCAAAGCGCTGCTGCTCGGCTTACCGCTGTCATTTGGTTTCATTTATCTAATCTACCTTGCAGTAATCAGCGGCATTGATGCTCCGTTTGTTCTGCCCTGGTCCGGTATCGGACTCGCTGTATTCAGCGTGTTCTTTGTGGTATTTGTAACCATGCTTTACTCAGTGCGAAAACTCAGAAAAGCTAATGTCATAGATGTCCTGCGGGCAGATATGGCTTGAAGAAGAAAGTGCCGGTTCGCATCAGCTTCTTTACTGCTTCGACCTTGGTTTGTCCCCGCAGAACTTCCCCGCAGAAGATATGCAATTTGCTCCGCTTTTTTGCGAGCCAGAGAGCATTGCGCCACTGTTCTCGCAAAAAGACTCCGCAAACTGCATATCTTCTGCTAGATTGGGGGAAATAGTATATCTGTTTTTATTGTTTTTCGATAAAAAATTATTGCAAAACAATAAAATGTGTGTTATACTCTCCGCAGATTATTGTTTTGTGGAGGGTATTTTTATGTGGAATGATTCAAAATCGCTTGTTCTCAGCAAAGTCAGTGTTTGGTTGTTTATGGCGTTGCTGCTCGTGTGCGCGATTTTTGCGCCACGGCTTGTTAACCGCCTAATCTTCATGTCTGGAGCTGCAAGAGATGCCGGAAGCACTCTCTTTCTTATCACAATATACGCAGGCTCTATCCCCGCCGCTGCTCTGCTTGGGGTTTTTAATGTATTTTTACGTCGGATTGGCAAAGGCATTGTATTTGTCCGGGAAAACATCGTCAGCTTGAGGCAAATATCATGGTGCTGCTTTGCAGGTGCTGTTATATGCATTATTTCAGCGTTTTATTATTTCCCTTGGCTCGCCATAGGCGTGGCGGCGGCATTTATGGGGCTTATCTTGCGTGTTGTGAAAAATGTCTTTTCAAAAGCAGTATCGCTCCAAGACGATGCCGAGTTAACAATTTAGAGGTGAAGTTATGGCAATTGTTGTAAATTTAGACGTAATGATGGCAAAACGCAGAATTTCATCGGGTGAACTGGCATCAATGATTGGGCTGACTCAGGCTAATTTATCAATTCTAAAAACAGGCAAAGCAAGAGCAATCAGATTTTCAACACTGGAAGCCATATGTAAAATTCTAAAGTGCCAACCCGGCGACATTTTAGAGTATAAGGAGATTAATGAATATGAATAGCGAAACAAATATGCAAGACTCTGGCGCACCTGAATACCCACCAATCCCCAATGTAATAACGGCAAAACCGGAAAATGCATTTAAGCCTGATGCAATTGACTTTGCATTTGCGCTTATTACATTCTTCCTAGGATATTTATTCACACGCTGGGTGTGGTTTGATTGGACAGGGTTTGGTGTAAGTGTATTCACTACGGCATACTTGCTATGCGTGACAGGATATTTGTTAAAAAAAGATATCTTTGAAAGCAGCTTTTTTACTTGGTTTTGGCTTATTATAGCCTTTGTAACAAGCATTTCATATGCACTTTGGGATAACATAGGTATGCGCGCAATTCGCTCATTGCTGCTGTTTGGCTCGGCAACTTACTATGTCATTTCAGCTTCCGGCTCTGCCGCTCGCGGCAAAACCGACAGCAGCCCTGTAATTGATGCGCTTAACGCACTGATTATTGTGCCGTTTCGCAACCTTTTCAACCAATATGTGAGCTTTAAGGTACTGGGCAAATCGGGAAACGTTTTGAAAAAAGGCAACAAATTACTCCATATACTGCTGGGCGTTGTGATTTCACTAATCTTAGTCGCCATTCTGGTTCCGCTNCTTGAACGCGCAGACAGTGGNGGTTTTGGAGTCATCCTCGGCTTTTTCCGAAGNCTTTTNGAGAATAATTATCGCTTTGAATTTGACATNGGACAATTCATACGTCATATGGTTTTTACAGTGCCTATCGCCGCTTTCATCTACGGACTTGTCTCAGGCGCAGCGCATAGAAAAGGCACTAACATCATAAAACAAGAATCCGCAGATAACGCCGCTCGCGCCGTGCGTATCTTGCAGCCCGCTACTGTTTTTGTTATGCTTGGTGCGACATGTGTGCTGTATCTGATATTCATATTCAGCCAGCTCCCTTATTTCTTCTCTGCGTTTACGGGAACTATTCCCGATGGTTGGCTGCTCCACTCCGAGTTTGCCCGACAAGGCTTTTTCGAGCTTATCACCATAGCCGCAATCAATTTGGCACTCCTTGCCATAGGCAATGCAATGTGCAAAAAACGGCGCACAGAGTCAAAACTTCTTCGTGCGTTTAACATAGTTCTATCGGCGATTACACTCGTGCTTATTGCAACAGCGTTTAGCAAAATGGTTCTCTACGTTCAAGTTTTCGGACTCACCATATTGCGAATTCTGCCATGCGTTTTCATGCTGTTTCTTGCCATCATATTCACCACAGTAATTGTGCGCCAATTTGCATCAGTGAAAAAAGAGTTTTCGATAGTGCGTTTCTCGCTCATAGTCGGTGCTATCATGCTTTGCTTACTGAGCCTTGCTAACCCCGATGCGATTGTCGTCAGATACAATGCAAACAGGTATCTCAGCGGCACGCTGCGCGAATTTGACACAGGTATAATCTTCCGTGCTGATTTTGCAGGAATAATCCCCGCAATAAATGTTTACGAACACACGCATAATGAAGAGCTCAGAGAAGAAATTAGGTCAGCCCTTCAAATACTTTGGAGCAACAATAACCACCACCCCCGCGCCGCCCACACAGCCAGCTTAGAATCGCACCGTGCAATTCAATCACTGGAGCGATTGTTTGCTACAGGAGCCGGACACCGATGAAATGATGGCGACTTAGCGTAGCAAAATTAGCGACTCACGGCGAAATTTCGGAAAAGTGCTCGCACTGTCTGAGCGAAGCGAGTTTGCGAGCACCCGAAATAAGCCGATGAGACGCTTTTTTGCGAAGTGCCCAGCTATCATTTCATCGGTGTCCGGCTCCCTCGGCAAACTTGGAGCCTCAGCTCAAACTCTGATACTCGCAAAGGGCTGCGTATATGCCGCCTTTTGCTATCAGCTCATCATGCGAGCCGCTCTCTGCTATTTTGCCATCTTGCATTGCAATAATCAAATCAGCACGTTTGATTGTTGAGAGTCTGTGCGCAATAACAATGAGTGTCCTCTGCCCTTTTATCTTGCCAATCGCATTTTGAATTTCACGCTCTGTTTCGGTATCAACCGCAGAAGTCGCCTCGTCGAGCAGCAAAATCGGACTGTTTCGTAAAACACTGCGAGCTATTGACAAACGCTGCTTTTGACCGCCGCTGAGTCTGACACCTCTCTCCCCGATAAAAGTATCATAATTATCGGGCAAAGACTCGATAAACTCATCAACACAGGCGATTTTTGCAGCTTCTTTGATCATCTCAGGCGTTGCGCCGTCTGTGCCGTAGGCGATATTCTCGCCGATTGTGCCATTGAATAAAAATACATCTTGCAGCACAAGGCTGAGCTGATTTCGCAGGCTTTCAAGTGTCATGTCCTTAATATCTATACCATCCATCTCTATAGAGCCTGAAACGGGGTCGTAAAACCGCGCAATGAGTCCTGAAATCGTGCTTTTGCCTACGCCCGTTGGTCCGACAATCGCCACCATCTGTCCTGCATCTGCCTTAAAGCTGATGTTATCTAAGACTTCTATATCTTCTTCATACGAAAATGACACATTGCGAAATTCGAGCTGCCCACTGAGTCTGGGAACTTTCTGCGCATTGGGACTGTCTTTTATCTCAGGCTCAACGTCAAGTAATTCAAATACCCGCTCCGTCCCTGCAATACCATGCTGGACATCTTCCACAATACGCGCAAGTGTTGCGATCGGTGCGTAAAATAGATTTAGATACAGCAAAAATGCGACTATATCCGAGATATTTAGTCCGGTTTGTATCGCTATCATCGGCCCTGCAATCAGCACGATGATAGTTCCGAGCGTTGTAATAAACGCCACCGAGGGGTGAAGCACACCCGCATAGAACAATGCTTTTACCAGTGCTTTTATATGCAGGGTTGATTTTTCTTTAACCTTCTGCGACTCGTAGCTTTGCTTGTTAAAAACCTGAATCTCTTTTATTCCCGAAAAATTATCTTGCAAAACTGCGTTTAACTCCGCAATCAGCTCTTGCCCACGCCTGAAATATTTCCTCATCATCTTTGGAATCATAGATACCACAGCGATAAACGGAATCGGTATACATACTAAAAGTGCAAGCATCGGGTTTATAGTAAAGAGTATAATGAGCACTCCTACGATGGTTATGATATGTGTGGTTATCTCCGGCAGTGCATGTGCAATCAGGTTTTCAAACGTAGTCGTATCGTTTATGACCCTTGACATTAGTTCACCTGTCTGCTTGTTGTGATAGTAACTCATCGAGAGTTTTTGCAGATGGTCATAAACAACACAGCGGAGCCTGTTTACCATGTTCCACGAGGCAATGTGTGAAAGGTAGCTGTTAAGAAACTGGCAAATCGCACGTAATGTGAAAAATCCAAGAAGTATGAGTGCAAGGCGCACTATTTGGTCTATGGAGCTTTCAAGTTCCCCGCTTTCCATGATTGCTATGACCCGCCGTATGATTTCCGGGGTAAGCAAATTTACGCCCGTTATGATAAACAAGGCAACTGTTGCAATAATCAGCAAATGTGCCCACGGACCCGCAAAACTAAAAAGTCTGAAAAGTTTTCTCAATCTGAACTATACCTCCAACAAATATGAAGCGGCTAGCATAACTCCGAGTTTGCCGGATTCGTAAGTCAACCCGCCTTGTAGAAATGCATTGAATGGCTCTCTCATTGGTGCATCGGCTGAAAGCTCA
The DNA here is from genome assembly GCA_009786445.1 of Oscillospiraceae bacterium. GTDB lineage: Bacteria > Bacillota > Clostridia > Oscillospirales > Oscillospiraceae > WRMH01. Next base: position 11,678 of record WQTE01000050.1, read on the forward strand.
ATTGATGCACCTTGAATAAAAGTACCTGCTGCCATGACAACTTGATGCTCATACCCCGGCATCTCGGCAGCTATTGGGGTTACATAAGAATCAACAGGCGCTGCCGCTTGAATACCCCTGCAAAATCTGAGCAGAGCTTCAGAGCTTAAAAGTTCAACCATCTGTATTATATCAGAGCGATTATCGTTATAGCAAGGGTGAGTTTTATACCCGAGAAGCGAAAATAATCTCGCAGCAAATACCGCTGTTTTAAGCGCTTGCGCCACAGTATGCGGAGCCATGAATAACCCCTGATACAAAAGGCGGTGTCCACCCTGCTCCGAGCCGCATTTATCGCCAATGCCCGGAGCGGTGAATCTGTTTGCCGCCGCTTTGACCAAATCTTCACGACCTGCAACATAACCACCCGTAGGAGCAAGGCCACCACCCGGATTTTTTATAAGTGAACCCGCCAAAATATCTACCCCAACTTCGCCCGGCTCGATGGTCTCAACAAATTCGCCGTAGCAATTATCAACCATCACATTCACAGAGCTGTTTGCCGAGCGAACGCAGTCACAGATTTCACCGATTTCGCGGACAGATAACGCACGGCGTGTTGAATAACCTCGCGAACGCTGAATTAAAACCGCTCCGACATTATGGCTCTTCACCGCCTGTGATATTGCAGCAAAATCAGGCAAACCGTCTTCTTTCAGCTCAATCTGCGAATATGTTATATCATAATCTCTCAGAGAACCGCTGTAATTTCCTGAAATGCCGATAACACCGTGCAAAGTATCGTATGGCAAACCTGCAACCGAAAGCAGTGTTTGCCCCGGTCGCAGCGAGGCGAAGAGCATTGCAGTAATTGCATGTGTACCGCTGACAAACCCCTCTCGCACAAGTGCCGCTTCGGTTTTCATAATATCAGCAAAAATGCTGTCAAGTGTCTCTCGACCCTTATCATCATAGCCGTAGCCTGTCGAGCCTGCAAACATAGTATCAGATACTCTGTTTTTCTGAAACGCCGCAAGAACTTTCTCCGTGTTCTTCTGCGAAATTTCGTCAATGACACCAAACTGCGACTTTACATCTTCTGCCGCAGTTTGCGCAAGATTTAGAATTTTATCTGAAATTTTGAAATGATTCATATTTTGTAACAATCCTAGTCCGGTCACTACGCCAGTTCTTCTAAAAACAATCGCAGCAGTCGAATCACGGTTTCCATGTCGGAAACCTTGCCGACACAGGACTGCGAGTGCAAGTTACGTATTGGAGCAGCTATACCTGCTACTTTGATGCCCGAACGTGTTCTTTGGAAAACAGAAGCATCTGTAACTCCTGCGATATATGTTTTTGTCTGCCATGGAATATTGTTTTTCTCTGCAGCACTTGTAAGGATTTCGCAGATTTCCTTGTCGTAAATCGTGCCGCTGTCCATAAATGGAATGACAACACCGTCGCCAACTTTGCAGACCTTTTTGTGACCATGCGACGACGGCAAGTCCGCTGCCGACGTGCCCTCAACTATGACGGCAATATCAGGAGCAGTGCTGTATGCGGCAGTGAAAGCCCCACGGGCACCGACCTCTTCTTGCACAGTAAAAGCAAACATACAATCAATTGGCAAATCCGATTTTATTAACTCCAATAGTGCCACACAGCCAAACCTGTCGTCAATCGCTTTTGATTTTATTAACCCATCGCCAAACTCACGAATATCTGTTTCAAATGCAACAGCATCTCCGAGACATACCAATTTCATTGCCGAATCGCGATCTTTTGCCCCTATGTCAATATACATTTCATCCATAGGCACAGGCTTACTTAAATTTTCAGGCTTCACAATATACGCAGGTTTACAACCAATCACACCTTCTGTTCCCCGTCTTCCTACCTTTACAGCCTTACCGAGGACGACTCGCTTATCAATACTGCCCGCCATGCCGAACTTCAAATAACCGTCGTCTGTGATATACGTCACAACAAACCCAACTTCATCCATGTGAGCACAAAGCACAACCCGCTCCTTGGGTGTTTTTGTCCCCTTTTTGTAAACCAAGACATTGCCCATTACATCAACGGCTACCTCATCTGCATACTGCTTGGCGAAGCTTTTAATGTAATCGCTAACTTTCCCCTCATCGCCCGCTACGCCGTCTATGGCGCAAAGTTCCTTTAAAAGCTCTAACATTTCTTTACGCCCCCTTCACAGACTTAATGGTTTCGCCCAATAACTTAGCTGTACTCTCTATATCATCTATAAGTACAACCTCATTGGCACTGTGTACGTATTTAATCGGGATAGCAACAAACGCTGTTGCAACACCGCATTGCGATATTTGGATTTCTTTTGTATTTGTCCCACTTGAGCCGCCCGGTATAACGGTTATCTGGTGGTTTATCTCTTTTTCCCGAGCAATGTTTATTATCATATCCGTAAAAGCCCTGTTCATATTCGGCCCTCGTGCTACGATAACACCTTCACCCATCTTTTCAGGAATTTCATAATCCGTTGCATCCGGCGTTTTAGCTTCGCCTACATCAACGACAATGCAATAATCAGGAGATACAGCAAATGCCCCCGGCCCTGCGCCGCGCATACCAACTTCCTCCTGAACGCTCGCCATCACATAGAGGTCAATATCATCAAAGCTCTCATTCTTTATAAGTTCCAGCGCACCGAGTATAGCGGCAAAACCTGCTCGGTTATCCAGTGCCTTAGAGCAAATTTGATTTTCACCAAAGTCTCTGGTGTTGCTCGCCAAAACGCCCGCTGTGCCGATGGGAATCAGCCTCTCTGCTTCTTCTTGCGATAAACCGATATCAATATATAACTCATCTATCTTCGTGACTTTTTCGGTATCTTCCGGTCTTAATATATGAGGAGGCAGTACGCAAACCACTCCGTCCATCACAGGCTCGGTCATGACTGTAACTCCTGCGGCAGGTAAAAGTCTTGCATCAAGCCCACCCAGCGCAGAAAATTTGAGAAAGCCTTCCTCAATAGCGGTAACAACAAACCCAATCTCGTCAATATGCGCATCAATCAGTAGTTTTTTCGCTCCCGGTTTTCCGCATTTTCTGACTCCCATGAGGTTCCCGAGCGTATCAACCCATGTTTCATCCATATACGGCTCTACGAGTTTCTTTGCGCGTAAAACCACCTCTTCTTCAAATCCCGATGGACCGGGGACTTCACAAAGTTCTTTTAATACTTCTTTGATGTCTAGTGCCATTATTTTGCTCCTTACTCATAATTTCCAAACCAATTCCTTAAAAACATTCCCACGCTCTTCAAAGTTTTTGAATCTGTCAAACGAAGTACATGCCGGTGACAATAAAACTATATCGCCGCTGTCTGCACCCTCATATGCTCTTTTTACAGTACACTTAAAATCATCACATAAAATAATCTCAGGCCGCTCTCCCTCACGCGGTGCACTTATTACCGCCTCGTATATCTGCAACGCCGTTGCTCCTGTTAAAATCAACTTTTTTACCCGCTTACTGATCTCCGCTCCCAGTTCTTCAAATGTTATTCCCTTGTCTTTGCCACCCGCAATCAAAATCACCTTTTTGTCAAACGATTTCAGTCCCGCAATGGCTCTGGTCGGGCTTGAAGCGATTGAGTCGTTATAAAACTTCACCCCGTCAAGCTCTCGCACGAACTCTAAGCGATGCTTCACTCCACCAAACGTCTTTGCGGTCTCACGCATGACATCATAGCTCACAAGCTCTCTTACCGCAGCAAATGCCGCCATGTAGTTTTCAATGTTGTGCACACCCGGCAGCAAAATTTCATCAGCGTTTATAATCGCCTCTCTATCACCGGCACGGTTATCATAAATTACATCATTTTCCATGTACGCGCCGTTTTTCACTTTGTTTTGGCGGCTAAACATCAGCACTTCATCTGCGACCGCACTTTTTGAATAATTAAGAGTCACTTCGTTATCGAGGTTAAAAATCGCCCTGTCTGTGCTTTTCTGGTTTATGAAAATACGCCGCTTTGCGCCTATGTATTCATCCATATCCTTGTGAACATCAAGATGGTTCGGTGTCAGATTCGTCACAATCGCTGTGTTTGGGCACTTTTTCATCGTTATAAGCTGAAAAGACGACATCTCAACCACGGCTATATCATCTGCGCTCATCTCATCTGCTCCCGTGAGTAGCGGAGTACCTATATTGCCGCCGAGATGTACTGTTTTTCCACCATTTTTCAGCATTTCTGCAATTATTGAAGTGGTGGTTGTTTTCCCGTCACTGCCTGTTATGCCGATTGTATAGCATGGGCATACGTCAAAAAACACTTCCATCTCACTTGTAAGCATTGCGCCCTTGCTCACAGCTTCTGCAAGTGCAGGATTTGAGGGCATAAGCCCCGGGGTTCTGAAGATAATATCTTCCGTGATGTCTTGCAAATAGCTCTCACCCAAGATGAGTTTTGCTCCAAGATTTTCAAAACGCTCCGCGCTCTCACCCATCTCCGCAAAAGTACGCATATCGCGCACAGAGGTCGAAACTCCCGCCGCGCACAGTGCCTCAATGAGCGGCGTATTGCTAACTCCCGCCCCAACAACCGTGACGGTTTTCCCTTTTATGCTACCAAGATAGTCTTTAAATGTCATACATCACCCTCGCTTTAGGAACGTTCGCAATCACATGTTGTTACTCGTGACAACCAGTCAAGTATACTTTATTTCCTTTGCATTTTCAAGGTTGATTTTGGCTGATTTGAATAAATTCGATTATGAAGCTCATTGCCCTCTTTTGGCTCCTGTGCTATACTGTAGCAGATATTGCAAAACACTCAGATGGTAGGTGCGGAGATTGAAAATTACTACAGTTCGCCATGGTGAAACCGATTGGAACGTGGCAAAACGAATTCAAGGCTCTGTAGACACAGAGCTTAATGAAGCAGGAATATATCAGGCAAAGCTTCTGTCCGAGCGGCTTTCTGCAGAGCCGTGTGACATTATCTTTTCCAGCGATTTACTCAGAGCAAAAAAGACAGCGGAAATAATCAATACTCGTCACAATGTCCCACTTATCACAAGCCCGAATTTGCGTGAAGCAGGGTTCGGCGAGTTTGAGGGGCAATGCATAAGCGATGCCAAGGTTCGTGCCGCATTTGGCGAGTACATGGACAACAATGTTGTGCCGTACTTCGCCAAAGTCCATGCTTATCTCGACGAAATTTTGCGTAGCGGTCATAATAATATTTTTCTTGTAGGGCATTTCGGCACGGTTAGAGCGATTATTTGTTATCTTCTACAGATTCCTGCCGAAAACCGCAGCCGTTACACAGTCGGAAACACGGCTATACACACTTTTGAGAAAATGGATAACGGAGATTTTCACATGACGCTGGAAAACGACACAGCGCACTTGGGTGCAAACCTGAAGTAGCCGATGCGTTGAAATCGTTGACAACGCTTAGGCATTATCGTAAAATAAAGTAACAGTACAGTAACATAAGGAGGGAAATTAAAATGCTTACGAATATTATTATCGCAACTATTGCAGTTTCTATACTTCTTGCTATGGGTATCCTGCTAATTAATGGTAAAGCTGCCTTTCTTATAGCCGGATACAACACGATGAACAAAAAAGATAAATCGTATTACGAAGAAAAAGCTTTGTGTAGATTTGTTGGGTGGCTAATGTTGGGCATCGGTCTTAGTGTAGGTCTTATTATTCTGTTCGACTTTCTCGATTGGGCGTTTTTTACATACACTTTAGTTTTCGTTACGAAAATTGGCTTGATTGTTGCTATTGTCTACGCTAACACAGGAAATCGCTTTCGCAAGAAAATTCCAATCGAAGAAGGAGAAAGAGAATAATGAAAGACGATAAAATTAACGAATGGTTTCAAGATAAAAAGACACAAAAACTATTTGTTCATGTGTTTCTGGCAGGAGCTTTGCTTGGGGGTATTACAATGATGATTTTGCTTGTAATCTAAATATCGGGAGGTAAAAACATGAAAATTACTATGAGAACACTGACCGTTGCTTTAGCAATTTCTACGAGTTTAACGTTATTTGTGATGTTTACGTTGAAGT
>WQTE01000051.1 GCA_009786445.1 Oscillospiraceae bacterium
TAGGAGTGCAGTATGGGACAGAAAGTTAATCCGCATGGCTTTAGAGTTGGCGTAATAAAAGACTGGGATTCTCGCTGGTATGCTCGCGAAGATAAAGTTGGCGATTTAATAGTCGAAGATTACAACATTCGCAAATACCTCAAACAACTGCTCTTTTCTGCAGGTGTTCCGAAAATCGAGATTGAGCGAGACAACGCAAAGGTTAAAATATTCATCCATTGCTCACGCCCCGGTGTGATAATAGGAAAAGGCGGCGCAGAGATAGAAAGACTCCGCATGGATATGGAAAAAAGAATAGGCAAACCTGTTGCGATTTCTATAGTTGAAGTCAAAAACCCCGACACAAATGCGCAACTTATAGCAGAAGGCATTGCGGCGAAGCTCGAAAAACGTATCGGTTTTCGCAGAGCGATGAAAAATGCAATGAGCAGAGCAATGCGTCTCGGCGTTCGCGGCATCAAAGTAATGGTTTCGGGCCGTCTCGGCGGTGCGGAAATTGCCAGAAGCGAAGCCTACCACGAAGGTACGATTCCGCTTCAAACACTCAGAGCAGATATCGAATACGGTTTTGCCGAAGCAGCGACAACATATGGTCGTATCGGCGTAAAAGTATGGGTATATAACGGCGAAATCCTCAGCCAGACATTGCGCACAACACCAAGGACTATGGATGTTTCAAAACCACCCAGAGAGCGTCGTGACAGAGGCGATCGTTCACGCGGCGACAGAGGCTCGTACGGCAGAGACAGAGGGTCGCAGGACAACAGAGGCGGCTACAATCGTCCTCCGGGTCAGGGCGGTGGAATGGGAGATCGTCCCCGCGGTGACAGAGGAGCCAGACCTCCGCACACACCAAATGCGCAGAGAAGTGCGCCACCGGAAGGAGGTCGTAACTAATGATTTCACCGAAAAGAGTCAAGTACCGCAGAGTACAAAGAGGCCGCACGAAAGGCAAAGCCACACGCGGCACAAAGATAACATATGGCGAGTTTGGACTACAGACACTGGATCCTGCATGGATTACGGCAAATCAGATAGAGGCGGCACGTATCGCCATGACACGTTACTCAAAACGCGGCGGTAAAGTTTGGATAAAGATTTTCCCCAACAAGCCGGTAACATCAAAGCCTGCCGAAACGCGTATGGGTAAAGGTAAGGGTTCGCCGGATCACTGGGTAGCGGTAGTAAAGCCCGGAAGAGTGCTCTTTGAAATTGGCGGAGTGACCGAAGAAGTTGCACGAGAAGCGATAAGACTTGCTGGGCACAAACTCCCATGCAAGACGAAATTCATAAAACGCGAGGATCAAAGCGAGACAGGTGGTGAATAAGATGAAGGCAAGCGAGGCAAGAACACTTAACCCTGATGAGCTTCAAGAGAGGCTTACAGGACTGAAAAATGACCTCTTCTTTTTGAGAATGCAACATGCGACAAACCAACTTGACAATCCTCTTAGAATATCACAAGTCAGAAAGGACATTGCCAGAGTCAAGACGGTTATTCGCCAGCAGCAGCTTGATAAGGCAGGAGGTTAGTGCAAATGAGTGAGCAAAGAACATCCGGAAGAAAAACAAGAATAGGCAGAGTTGTGTCCGACAAGATGGATAAGACAATAGTAGTCGCGGTGGAGACTCGCGTACCACATAAGCTATACAAAAAAATTATCAAAAGGACATATAAACTCAAGGCTCACGACGAGAACAACGACTGCGGTATCGGAGACACAGTGCGTGTAATGGAAACTCGCCCGATATCGAAGGATAAACGCTGGAGACTCACGGAAATAATTGAAAAAGCCAAGTAAATTAGAGTAAATGGAAAATGGAAAATGGAAAATGGAAAATAGTTAGTATGTCTGATATCCGGCATAGCACACGAATTTAACTAATAATTTTCAACTTTCAATTATCAATTTTCAATTCTCTTGAAGAAGGGAATAGTGTAAACCATGATACAACAAGAATCATATCTAAAGGTAGCCGACAATACAGGCGCCAAAGAAATTAAGTGCATAAGGGTTCTGGGTGGCTCTAAAAGAAGGTACGGAGGCATCGGAGATGTCATCGTTGCATCAGTTCGTAAAGCTGCTCCCGCAAGCACGGTAAAAAAAGGTGAAGTCGTTAAAGCTGTCATCGTGCGCACAGCAAAAGGTGTGCACCGTGCAGACGGGACTCACGTCCGCTTCGATGAAAATGCTGCAGTACTTATCAGAGAAGATGACAAAAACCCGCGAGGGACACGTATATTTGGTCCAGTAGCACGCGAGTTACGTGATAAGGATTACATGAAAATTCTATCACTCGCGCCGGAGGTGATATAATGCACGTTAAGACTAACGACACAGTAGTAGTTCTTGCAGGCAGAGATAAAGGTGTGCAAGGCAAGGTAATGAGTGCCGACCTGAAAGCAGGCAAAGTCCTGGTTGAAGGAGTAAGTGTTGCAAAGAGACATAAAAAACCGCGCAAGCAAGGCGAGCCGGGCGGTATCATAACCATGGAAACTCCAATACACGCGAGCAAAGTCATGCGGGTGTGCCCAAAGTGCAATAAGCCGACAAGACATGCACATCGCTTCGACAAAGAAGGAAAAAAAGTTCGTATCTGCAAAAAATGTGATGCAGAAATCTAAGGAGGGAGTATAAGCCATAATGACAAGAATGAAGAAAAAATATAAAGAAGAGGCTGCTCCTGCACTTATGAAGAAGTTCGGGTATAAGAGTGTCATGGAGATACCTAAGGTTGAAAAAATCATAGTGAATGTCGGCTGCGGTGATGCTCGCGACAACGCAAAGGCAATAGATGCAGTTGTTAAAGATGTCACGCAGATAACAGGTCAGAAGGCAGTTGTCACCAAAGCGCGCAAATCGGTAGCCAACTTCAAACTTCGCGAAGGTATGCCTGTAGGTGTCAAGGTTACGCTAAGACAAAACAAAATGTGGGAGTTTCTTGACAGACTGTTGAATGTGGCTCTGCCCCGTGTCAGGGATTTCAGAGGAATCAGTCCTAACGCGTTTGACGGACGTGGAAACTATGCCATCGGGCTCAAGGAGCAACTCGTTTTTCCTGAGATAGACTACGACAAGATAGAGAAAATTCGCGGCATGGACATAGTAATTTGTACAACAGCAAAAACGGACGAAGAAGCTCGTGAATTACTCACACATCTTGGCGCACCGTTTATACAGGTGTAGGAGGAGAGAAAAATGGCAAAAAAAGCAATGATTTTGAAACAGCAAAGAGAGGCGAAGTTCTCAACTCGTCGCTACAACCGTTGTAAAATCTGTGGTCGTCCCCATGCATATCTCAGAGACTTCGGAGTGTGCCGCATATGCTTTAGAAATCTGGCGTATAAAGGGCAGATTCCGGGAGTGCGTAAGGCTTCTTGGTAGATTTTTCGCTTATGCTTCATCTCAAAACCTTGCAGTATCTCGTACAGCGGCGGTTTCTCAACTTCGCATGACGATTAAATCTCCGCACGAATGCCACATAACAATTCTCGATGGCAAAAGTCAAGCATAACCGGTTTGAAACCTTGCCACGAAAACAAGCAAAATGGCTTGTAACTCTCAAATGGAGGAAATAAGTATGCAAATCACAGATCCCATTGCCGATATGCTTACGCGTATCAGAAACGCAGGCGCAGCAAAACATGCGACTGTTGATGTCCCTGCATCAAACATGAAAAAAGCGATAGCAGAGATATTACTTCAAGAAGGATACATAAAGAACTTCCAACTTATAGACGATGGAGTTCAAGGCGTTATTAAGATTGCGCTTAAGTACAACGGTGCAGAAAAAGCGATTACCGGATTGCGCCGTGTTTCAAAACCGGGACTTCGCGTATACGCAGGTGCCGATGAGCTTCCCTATGTCCTCAGAGGGCTGGGTGTAGCGATTATTTCAACATCTAAGGGAGTCATCACCGACAAGAAAGCCAGAGAGGCAAATGTTGGTGGCGAAGTCCTTGCATTTATCTGGTAAGGGGGCGGGAAAATGTCAAGAATAGGGAGAAGTCCAATAACCGTACCCGCAGGGGTTGATGTAAAAGTATCAGACAAAAATATTGTGACGGTTAAAGGTCCGAAAGGGACACTGGAGCAACACATAAACCCTGTTATAGAAGTCAGTCTTGAGGCAGGAACTCTCAGCGTAGCCCGACCGACTGACACTCCGGAGCATCGCAGTTTGCACGGTTTGTCTCGTTCGCTGATAAACAACATGATCATCGGTGTGACGGACGGATTCATCAAAGAACTCGACATCAACGGAGTCGGCTACAGGGCGACAAAAGAGGGGAAAAAACTCGTTATGAACCTCGGATACTCACATCAGGTTATAATGGATGAAGTTGAAGGCATATCAGTAGACGTGCCCGCACCAAACAAGATAATAGTCAGCGGCATAGACAAACAAGCCGTAGGGCAATTTGCAGCAGATGTCAGGAAGAAAAGACCACCTGAGCCTTATATGGGTAAGGGAATAAAATATAGCAACGAGGTCATACGCCGCAAAGAAGGCAAGACCGGTGTTAAATAGATGAGGTGTGTACGATGATAAAAAAACCGGATACTAACGCTCAGCGTAAAAAGCGCCATAAAAGAGTGCGCAGCAAAATATCGGGCACGCCGGAGCGTCCCAGACTCAATGTATTTCGCAGCGGGAAACACATCTATGCGCAAATCATTGACGACATTGCGGGAACAACGCTATGCTCGGCCTCTTCACTTGAAAAGAGCTTCACCGGCTCCGGAGGGAATAAAGAGGGCGCGGCAAAGGTCGGAAAACAGGTTGCCGATCGAGCCAAGAAAAAAGGCATAGAAAATGTTGTTTTTGACAGAGGCGGATACCTTTACCACGGACGCATCAAAGAACTTGCAGAAGCTGCCCGCGAGGGCGGACTGAAATTCTAACGGGAGGAGAAAAGACTTATGTCAGGTAGCAATCAGCAGCAAGGTCAAAGAAATGATAACAGACGCGACAACAGGCGTGATGGCAGAAGAGATAATAGACGCGAAGATGCGCCGCCACCGGAATTTGTAGAAAAAGTCGTTTCCCTCAACCGTGTTGCCAAGACAGTTAAGGGTGGACGTATATTCAAGTTTTCGGCTCTGTGTGTTGTTGGTGACGAAAAGGGTAGAGTCGGGTTCGGACTCGGCAAAGCCGGTGAGATTTCCGAAGCCATCCGCAAAGGCATCGAAGATGCTAAGAAGAACGTGACAACAGTTACGCTAACAGGCGGAACAATCCCACATGAAATTATCGGTGCATTTGGTGCCGGACGAGTGCTTTTGAAACCGGCACCTCCCGGAACCGGTGTTATCGCAGGAAGTGCAGTTCGTGCAGTGGTCGAAGCCGCAGGAATCACCGACATCAGGGCAAAATGCTTGCGCAGCAACAACCCTCAAAACATAGTCGCGGCAACCATGGTTGGTCTTAAATCTTTGCGCGATGCCACTCAAGTGGCAAGAACCCGAGGAAAAACAGTCGAGGAAATAGTCGGCTAATCTTGGAGGTCAAAAATGGCAAACTTAAAAATAAAACTGACAAAAAGCCTCAGTGGGAGATGCGATAAGCACATAGCAACCGCAAAATCCCTCGGGCTTAAGAAAATCGGACAAGAGACAACTCAACCCGATAATCCTCAGACAAGAGGTAAAATCGCTAAAATCAGTTATATGATTTCGGTAACTCAAGAATAAGGAGGGTAAGGTAAATGAATCTTCACGAACTTTCCCCACCCAAAGGATCCACACACTCATCAAAACGCAAAGGTCGCGGTCATGGCAGCGGTCTTGGCAAAACATCAGGGCGTGGGCATAAGGGTCAAAAATCAAGAAGCGGCGGCGGAACCAGAATAGGTTTTGAAGGCGGACAGATGCCACTCGCGCGCCGTGTCCCAAAAAGAGGATTTAACAACATATTTGCAAAACCGCTCAGTTCGGTTAATCTTTCGGCACTTAACAGGTTTAAGAGCGGTTCGACCGTGACAGAAAAAGAACTTCTTGAAACAGGCGTACTCACAAAGTGCCGCCACGGAGTCAAGATTTTAGGAAACGGCGAACTAAAGAAAAAACTCACTGTAAAAGCAAATGCCTTTTCAGAGCTTGCCAAGAAGAAGATTGAAGAAGCAGGCGGTAAGGCAGAAGTGGTTTAGTAACCCCGACGAAAGGAATGGACGTTTAGTATGCTTCAGACAATACGCAATGCATGGAGAGTAGAAGATATTAGAAAAAAACTAATCTTCATGATGTTTATAATCCTGATATTTCGGCTGGGAAATGCTGTCACAGTGCCATTTGTAGACACATACCTCCTCTCGGCTTTTTTCCAAGAGGCAAGGGGCACGATGTTTGGTTTTCTCAACACAATGTCAGGCAGTGCGCTTGAACAAGCAACGATTTTTGCGCTGTCAATACAGCCATACATCAATGCATCCATTATTATGCAGCTTCTAACAATTGCAATTCCGGCTCTTGAGCGTATGCGTAAAGAGGGCGGCGAAGAAGGCAAGAAAAAAATTGAAAGAATCACTCGTTACGCAACAATCGGCATCGCAGCACTTCAAGGTTTTGCGTACTACACAATGATTAGCAATCACAACGACCACCTTGGCGGCTCAATGCTCATGCCCGGCGCAGAAGGGATATTCCCCGCAATTGTTATTGTAGCGACATTCATGACCGGTAGTGCTCTACTCATGTGGATGGGTGAGCAAATAACAGAGTTTGGCATCGGGAACGGAATCTCAATAATCCTCTTTGTGAGCATCGTTGCAAGATTCCCACATGAAATCGGGCAAATGATACAGCGGACAATTGCAGACCCGTCAACATGGCTCATTCATGTACTTGTGCTTCTCGGAGCACTGGCAATCATTGTCCTCATTGTAATTGTTCAAAATTCTGAACGCAGGATTCCCGTTCAATATTCAAAACGTGTTGTCGGAAGGAAAATGTACGGCGGACAGTCAACACATCTCCCAATGAAAGTCAATATGTCAGGTGTTCTCCCGATAATCTTTGCACAATCAATAGCATCAATACCTGCGACAATTGTTATGTTCGTGCCTCAATGGCAGGAAGGTAGGCTTTTACAGATACTCTCAATGCCCGGTATCCAGCAGGATGGCACACACTCGCTTGGCATACCATATATGCTGGTATACTTCCTGCTTATCGTATTTTTCTCATACTTCTACTCAACAGTTCAATTCAATCCGGTAGAAATAGCAAACAACCTAAAGAAAAACGGTGGATTCATTCCCGGGTTCAGGGCAGGTAAGCCCACAAGTGAGTTTATTCAAAAGGTGCTTACAAAAATAACATTGTTCGGTGCAATATATCTTGCAATTGTGGCAATATCTCCCATGGTAATCGGAGCTATCTCCCCGGTCGCAGCGGCGGCAGGTATTACAATGGGCGGCACATCAATCATCATCGTAGTAAGCGTGGCACTGGAAACCATCAAGCAACTGGAATCCCAAATGCTCATGCGCCACTACAAAGGTTTCTTGGAATAAACCGCACGGCTGGATATGCTTGATTACGCAGAGGACGATGTCCCAGACTTCCGGCAAATCATAGGAGGAAATTACAACATGAGACTGATACTATTAGGTCCCCCCGGAGCGGGGAAAGGCACCCAGGCAGAAGTCCTAGTTGAAAAATTAAAAGTTCCGCAAATTTCCACAGGCGACATCCTGCGTGCAGCAGTTAAAAATGGGACACCTGTAGGGCTAAAGGCTAAAGCTTATATGGATGCAGGTGATTTGGTGCCTGATGATGTAATTATCGGAGTGGTAAAAGAACGCCTTTTGGAAGCCGACTGCAAAAATGGTTATATTTTCGACGGAATGCCGAGAACAATAGCTCAGGCAGAAGCACTGGATGCCGGAAAAGTGCAAATAGACACAGTCCTCTCAATCGAGGTTCCGGATGATACAATCATTAAGAGACTTGGCGGCAGACGGTCGTGTCCTGAATGCGGAGCTATATTCCATGTCGTCACAAAAAAACCAAAGAAAGACGGCATATGCGATGTGTGCGCTACTGCACTTATAATCAGAAAAGACGATGAGGCAGAAACCATAAAAAACAGACTTCAAACATATCACAAGGAGACAGCACCGCTGATTGACTATTACAAAAAACAAGGGAAACTTAAAGAAGTGGGCGGAGATTTTGGGATAGCAGAGCAAACAGCAGAAGTGTTTAAAGTACTCTCACTATGATTAAGCGAAAATCTGCTCGTGAAATAGACTTTATGCGGCAAGCAGGACGAATAGCCGCCGGGGCGAGAAATCTCGCAGGTAGCCTCGTTAATGTCGGAGCAACGACGAAGAGTATAGATAAAGCAATACATGACTACATCATATCCCAAGGTGCAAAACCAGCTTTTCTGGGATACAGGGATTATCCTGCGAGCTCTTGTATCTCGGTAAACGAGGAAGTAATTCACGCAATCCCATCAGCCAGACGTCTGGTATCGGGCGACATAGTCAGCATAGATATCGGAGTGGTAAAATGTGGATATATAGGAGATTGCGCTGCAACATTCGTAGCCGGGCAGGCAACAGAAGAAGCGAAGAGGCTTATAAGGGTAACCAGGGAATGTTTTTATGAAGCACTCAAGAAAGCGAAAGCCGGAAACAGGGTCTCAGATATAAGCAGAGCAGTTCAGCAACACGCCGAAAAAAACGGGTACTCGGTAGTAAGGGAATACACAGGGCACGGTGTAGGAAGTAAAATACACGAACCGCCCGAAGTGCCAAACTTTGTAGAAGTCCCTCGCAAGAAGGCAGACCCTCGCCTGATGTCGGGAATGACCATAGCGATAGAACCCATGATAAACGAAGGCGGTGCGGCAATATTTGTTAAAGAAGACGATTGGACTGTGACCACAGCAGACGGGAAAAACTCTGCACATTACGAAAACACAATCTTAATTACCGAAGATGAACCTGAGATTCTTACTGCCTGTGAGGATTAGCCATGAAAGATGATACAGAGATTGACTCGCAGAAAACAAGACCACAGTTTAAAACACCAAAACCAGCCGATATTGTAATGTCAAATAACGGCAGAGACACAGGGAAAAAACTTATAGTCGTAGAGGTGAAAGATGATGGCTACTCGCTGATTGCCGATGGTAAGGGTAGAAGATGTGACAAGCCTAAGCTGAAAAAGAACAAACACCTGACTATTATCGGTAAAGCAAGTGGTGTCGTTGAGGAGAAGCTCTCAAGAGGAGATAAAGTAACAAACAATGAAGTCAGGAGAGCTTTAGTGGAGCACACAACAGAGTCCGGTGTCGCGCATGGGAGGTAAGATAGGAAATGCCAAAAGATGACATGATTGAACTTGAAGGAACTGTGATAGATTCGTTGCCAAACACAATGTTCCATGTAGATATAGGCAACGGGCACACAATTTTGGCGCACATTTCCGGAAAACTCAGGATGAATTTTATTAGAATTCTTCCCGGAGATAAAGTAACGGTGCAAATGTCACCCTATGACCTAACCCGCGGAAGAATAACATGGCGCAGCAAATAAGAAAAGGCGGAACCCTCACGTAGGGGTGATTATAATCGCCGCTCCGATTGCACACTCCGCCAAACAAAGCAGAATCGAGGTAGATGAAATGAAAGTAAGACCGTCAGTAAAACCCATGTGCGAAAAATGCAAAATTGTTAAGCGCAAGGGAAAAGTTAGGGTTATATGCATCAACCCCAAACACAAACAAAGACAAGGCTAGACTTGTAAACAAATTACGGAAGGACGGATTAGAAATATGGCACGTATAGCCGGTGTTGATTTGCCTAAGGACAAAAGAGTAGAAATAGGGCTAACCTATGTATTCGGCATAGGCAAATCAAGTGCGAAAAAAATCCTTGAAGAGACAGGCATTGACCCGAATACAAGAGTAAAAAACCTCACGGAATCAGAGGAAACTGCATTACGTGATTGTATCAACAAGAGTTACACGGTTGAAGGTGATTTGCGTAGAACAGTTGCGCTTGACATTAAGCGCCTTACAGAGATAGGCAGCTATCGTGGGCTACGGCACAGACGCGGGCTACCTGTGCGTGGACAGCGCAGCAAAACAAATGCGCGTACACGTAAAGGCCCGAAACGCACAATCGCCAATAAGAAGAAGTAAGGGAGGGAGTAAAGCACATGGCAGCACCCAAAGGTAAAAAAACCAGAACCAGACGTCGCGAACGGAAAAACATTGAGAAAGGTGCCGTTCACATCAGATCGTCTTTTAACAACACGATGGTAACGGTAACAGATGTAAACGGAAATGCAATCTCTTGGGCGTCAGCAGGCGGAATGGACTTTAGGGGAAGCAGAAAATCAACTCCCTTTGCTGCGCAAACAGCAGCGGAAGCCGCAGCCAGAGCCGCTATGGAACACGGACTGAAAACAGTTGAAGTTTTTGTAAAAGGTCCGGGCAGCGGTCGTGAAGCTGCAATAAGAGCGCTTCAAACAGCGGGACTTGAAGTTACAATGATTAAAGATGTTACCCCGATTCCGCACAATGGCTGTCGTCCGCCAAAAAGACGCAGAGTTTAAGGGAGGGACAATAAGTATGGCAAGATATACAGGAGCAGTATGCCGTCTTTGTCGCAGAGAAGGTCAAAAACTGATGCTTAAAGGCGACAAGTGCTACTCAGAAAAATGCGCGATGGATCAAAATCGCAGACCTTACCCTCCGGGACAACATGGACAAGGACGCGCAAAGAGTTCAGAATACGGGCGTCAAATACGTGAAAAACAAAAAGCAAAGAGATACTACGGTGTGCTCGAACGGCAATTTCGCGGTTATTTCGCCATGGCGAGTAAGCGTAGAGGCAAAACAGGTGAAAACCTGCTCGCTATTTTAGAATCACGTCTAGATAACACAGTATATAGACTCGGCTTTGCAATGAGTCGCGCTGAGGCGAGACAACTGGTTCTGCACGGACACTTCCAAGTAAACGGAAGAAAAGTTAATGTGCCTTCTTTTCTGGTAAAGCCAGGTATGATTATTACGCTCAGTCAAAAAAGTAAAAATCTTGGAAAACTAAAATCATCTATCGAGGCAAACGCATTCAGACAGCCCCCAAAATGGTTGGAATACGATGCAAACGCACTGATTGCTAAGGTATCAGGCGTACCTGTGAGAGAAGATATTGACTTCCCGATTGAGGAACAACTCATTGTCGAGCTCTATTCAAAGTAATATAGCTGACCCTCATGAAAGATTTTTCAGCAAGCCGGTTCATCGTGCGCGTTGCACAATATTTATGAAGGAGGGTAATAATTAATGATTGAAATAGAAAAACCACGAATCGAATGCATAGAATCCCCCGAGGACGATTCATACGGCAGGTATGTTATTGAACCACTGGAAAGAGGTTATGGCACAACACTGGGCAACTCTATAAGAAGAATTCTCCTGTCATCACTGCCGGGAACAGCGGTAACAACCGTCAAAATAGCCGGAATTCAGCATGAGTTTTCAACAATACCCGGTGTAAAGGAAGATGTCACAGAAATAATTCTTAACATAAAAGGATTAACCGCAAAACTCCACGCTGACAAGGCAAAAACGGTTTACATTGAAGCATCAGGAGAAGGGGTAGTTACTGCCGGAGACATAAGAGCAGATGCTGAAGTCGAGATTTTAAACCCAGATATGCATATAGCAACACTCAATGCAGACGGAGCACTCAGCATGGAGCTCACTATAGACCATGGACGCGGATATATGTCGGCAGAAAGAAACAAACTCGGGCAACCGATTATAGGTGTCATACCGATAGACTCTATTTACACACCGGTTCAAAAAGTCAACTACACAGTTGAAAACACCCGTGTCGGAAATGTTACAGACTTTGATAAGCTCACGTTAGAAGTCTGGACAAACAAGACGATAACTGCAAGAGATGCAGTATCGCTCGGAGCAAAGATTCTCTGCGACCACTTCACTCTGTTCACAGATTTATCTGATACAGTGGGCGAAAAACTGACGGTGGTTGAAAAAGCGGAAACTCAGAGAGACAAAGTTCTGGAAATGACTATAGAGGAACTGGATTTGTCTGTAAGAAGTTTCAATTGTCTAAAGAGAGTAAACATCAACACAGTGGAAGATTTGATTTCAAAGTCAGAAGACGAAATGATAAAGGTTAGAAACCTTGGTCGCAAGTCGCTTGAAGAAGTCATTCACAAACTTGGGATGATGGGGCTTAAGCTCAATAAAGTCGAGTAATTAGGAGGAAAAAAAGATGCCGGGAACACGTAAACTCGGGAAACCAACGGATCAGCGCAGAGCAATGCTGCGCCAGCAGGTTACCGACTTTTTGGATAACGGAAGAATGGAAACAACGGTTACGCGGTGCAAAGAAATTGCACCGATGGCAGAAAAAATGATTACGCTGGGAAAAAAGAACACACTTGCATCACGCCGCTCAGCTTTATCATTTATCACACGTGAGGATGTTGTGACAAAAGTTTTCAGCGAAACAGCCCCGGGTTATGCAGAGAGAAATGGCGGATACACACGCATAACAAGAACAGGTCCCCGCAGAGGCGATGGCGCAGAACTTGCAGTCTTGGAGTTGGTGTAACTATTGCTGCATAGGCATAGTAATCGAAAAATATGAAGCATTATATCAACGCTACGCTATTGGTATAATATATCAGGAACTCGCAGTGAGAAAGCAAGCACCTGTATAAAAGAGCAACAGAGGGCGGTTTCTTACCGCCCTCGTCTTAATTGTGGAGCCAGGAAGATACAAATGAAGTAAACGGAGGAAATGCAGCAATGCCCGATACAATCACAGGAAGAATTGAAATGGAAGACGGCGGAGTGATAACATTCGAGTTATACCACGACGTAGCCCCGCAATCAGTCAAAAACTTTGTATGCTTAGCACGCAGCGGATTTTATGATGGACTGACATTTCACCGCATTATAAGCGGATTTATGATTCAGGGAGGCTGTCCGGAAGGCACAGGTACGGGCAACCCCGGCTATTCCATACTAGGTGAATTTGAAGCAAACGGAATAGAAAACGACCTCAGCCACACACGTGGAGTAATGTCTATGGCAAGGGCAGGGCATGACTTTAACTCAGCAGGTTCGCAATTTTTCGTTTGCCACGGCGACCCTGTCTTTTTAGACGGTGAATACGCCGCTTTCGGTATGGTTACAGAAGGAATGGATGTAGTAGACAGGCTGACAGAGACCCCCGTTATAGATGGAAATGGCAGCGTTGCCCCCGAAGATAGGTCTGTAATCAGAACTATTAAAATCGACATTGATGATGAAGTCGCCGAACCCGACCGCATAGGCAGATAGTTTGCAACATACTACGGAAAGGACATAGCCCATATGACATACGACTTAATAATTGTAGGTGCAGGCCCATGTGGTATATATGCCGCAGTAGAAGCGACAAGGCTCTCACCAAACGCAAAAGTGCTGATAATTGACAGGGGTTATGACATCTACAGTAGAAAATGCCCGATTATGAGCAAAAAAGCCAGATTATGTCCCATGTCAGAGGGCGAAGACGGCTTTTCAGGGTGCAAACCGGCATGTAGTGTAACTTGCGGATTTGGCGGAGCGGGCGCATACTCAGACGGCAAGTTCAACATAACATCAGAGTTTGGCGGCTGGCTCGGAGACTACATGCCCGCATCAAAGCTGCTTGGGCTAATTAACTATGTCGATGAAATCAACCTTTCACACGGCGCACCGAATACGATAACAAATCCGGAGAGTCTTGAAGTCGATCTGATAGAGCAAAAGGTATACGGAGCAGGTCTCAAGTTGCTCCGCGCAAAGGTTCGCCATCTTGGAACAGAGATGAATCTGCGCATAATGAAGTCAATCTTTGACGACTTGAAATCAAAAGTAGAAATGTTATTCAAAACTGATGTTGAGGACGTAATGACTGTAAGGAGTGACGGCGAAATCAAAGCAGTGGGTGTCGTCACAAAAGATGGGAAGGAATTTAAAGGTAAGGAAATCCTTGTTGCCCCCGGACGTGACGGTTCAGCGTGGTTATCCTCAATTTTGGCAAAAAACGGCATAGAAGTGACATGTAATCAGGTTGATATCGGAGTCAGAGCAGAGACTTCAAATGTCATAATGAAAGATATAAACAAGCACCTATACGAAGCGAAGCTGGTGTTCAACTCATCAACAGGCTCGGTAGTGCGGACATTTTGCGCCAACCCGTCGGGATATGTAGTTGTAGAGAATCACAGCGGTGTTATAGCCGCAAACGGACATGCGTACTTTGACAAAACTCTCGGCTCAGATAACACAAACTTCGCACTTTTAGTGTCTCATATATTCACAAAGCCTTTCAACAGACCAAACGAATACGCTCGTGAAATCTGTAGAAGAGCAAACGACCTCTCGGGCGGCGGGCTGATTATACAAAAATTCGGCGACATTTTGCGCGGCAGACGTTCCACGGAAAAAAGAATAGACGAGGGTTTCTTGGAGCCAACACTAAAAGAAGCAGTCCCCGGTGATTTGGGGCTTGTGCTGCCATACAATACTATGATAAGTCTTATCGAAATGACCAGAGCTTTAGACAAGGTAACGCCCGGTTTTGCGGCGGAACACACATTGTTTTACGGGGTAGAAGCTAAGTTTTACTCGGCACGTCCCGAGCTGAGCAAAACACTCCAAACATCCATAAAAAACCTCTACGCCGCAGGCGACGGAGCAGGCATTACAAGAGGTCTAGCCCAAGCAGGAGCAGCCGGAATCCACGTTGCAAGAACAGTGTTTGGCGAATGAAAACACCCTTGCAATGCAACGGTTTTCGGACAAATTGTGGCGGAAGCGGTGGGATTTGAACCCACGGTACCTTTCGGTACACCGCATTTCGAGTGCGGCTCGTTATGACCACTTCGATACGCTTCCATGTGTACACTAAAAATACAACAAAACCTTGTAATTGTCAACAACCGGAGAAAGGTCAATATGAAACTGAATTTTTCAGTCCCTTGCTTGTTTGGACTTGAGGGGCTCGTGGCAGACGAACTGCGGCGCTTGGAACATGAGGATGTAAGAGCCGAAAACGGACGGGTGTTGTTTCGCGGAGCAAGTAACGACATAGCAAAGGCAAACATAAACCTGCGCACAGGCGAGCGGGTGTTGCTAACTGTCGGCGAAACTCCTGCAAATAGCTTTGACGAACTTTTTGAGGGAGTTCGCTCATTTCCGTGGGAAGACTTTATTCCAAAAGATGGAGAGTTTCCCGTTAAAGGTCACTCACTGGGCTCAAAGCTCCACTCAATACCCGACTGTCAAAGAATAATCAAAAAAGCTGTGGTAGAGCGGCTAAGAGCAGGACACAAAACGGAAGCACTCACAGAAAAAGGCGAAAAATACGGGATACAATTTGCAATAATGAGCGATGTTGCGACTTTACATATAGACACATCGGGCACAGGCCTCCACAAACGAGGATACAGACCTGCGCAAAGTGCGGCACCACTCAGAGAGACATTAGCGGCAGCAATAGTCAAACTGTCGCGCTACAGAGGTAAAGAGCAAGTGCTCGATCCGTTTTGCGGTTCGGGTACAATACCAATTGAAGCGGCTCTCGCAGCTTTAAACAGAGCGCCCGGGCTAAATCGCAGCTTCTCAGCCGAAAAATGGGCGTGGCTAGATAAAAAAATATGGGAAGATACAAAAAAAGAAGCAAAAAGTCGTGAGTTTAGCGGAAAATATGATATAATCGGTACGGACATAGACCCGAGGTGCATAGAAATCTCAAAAGAGAACGCAGAGCGAGCGGGAGTTTCAGAATATATTCGCTTTGAAGTGGCTGATGCTACGGCATTTCGGGCAAGCGAAAGTGAGCGCGGCACAACAATTATGACAAACCCGCCCTACGGAGAGCGTGTCATGGAGCAACGTGAAGTTGAGGCACTTTACAGAGGGTTCGGAAAAGCGATAGGAAAAGAGACAGATTTCAAAATATACATTCTATCATCACACCCCGAATTTGAGCAATTTTTTGGCAAAAGAGCGAAAAAAAAGCGCAAGCTATACAACGGCATGATAAAATGTGACTTATATATGTATTTTTAGGCGGAGGCAAGCAATGAAACATCTTTTCATTATCAATCCCATAGCAGGGGGCAAAAACTGTCGCTTTGAAGAGACTCACAGAGAGGTTCAAGAGTTTGTAAAAACACTCAAGGATCCGGCAGAAATCTATGTGACTAAGGCTCCTTTTGATGCATGTACAAGGATTGAAGAAGTCGCGGAAACTGTAGATAAGTTGTTTGTCTACGCTTGCGGAGGCGACGGCACCCTAAACGAATGCGCCAACGCAGCAGCAAACCGTCCAAATGTGGCGATAACACACTATCCGTGTGGGACAGGAAACGACTTTCTAAAAACATTTGGCAGCGAAAATGCAGCTAAGTTTCGCGATTTAGAAGCGCTTGCGACAGGCGAAATTCGTCCGATAGACCTTATAGAGTGTAATGACCGTTATGGTATTAACATATGCTCGGTGGGTATAGATGCACGAATCGGCACCGACGTACATAAGTATAGCAAACTACCAATCATAGGCGGTGCAACGGGTTACGTTGTTTCACTTGTAATAAATGTTCTAAAAGGAGTTGTGCAGAAATTCAAGATAACAGCGGACGGAGAAGTTCTCGATAAAAATATAACACTCGCCTGTGCCTGTAATGGCAGATATTACGGTGGCGGATTCAACCCTGTACCTGATGCTTTGCCTGACGATGGAATACTTGATTGCCTCATAGTCGAGCCGGTTTCACGTTTTCAAGTGGCAAAAATCGTAGGCAAATATGCAAAAGGAAAGTTCAAGGAGCTCCCGGACATAATAAGACATCTGCGTACGACAGAGCTTCAAATCGAAGCAGACAGGAAGTTTGTAGTTAACATCGACGGCGAAGCGGCATACACAAATAAAATGAGATTTAAGCTCATAAAAAACGGTGTCAACTTCATTTTTCCGGCAAAAATGTCATGTTTTAGAGCGAAAGCATAGCAAAAGAGTGAAAAACAGAGAAAACAGCCGAAAAACAGAGGAATAAATACTTATATGGGCATAACAAGAGAAAAGAGAAGAAAATCAGGCAAATTCGCCGAAAAACATTGTTGCGAAAAATTTGAAAATTATGTATTATATGACTTGCGTTAGCACTCGACCGCCGAGAGTGCTAACGCAACCAGAATGTTATTACTAAAATATATACTTTTAGGGAGGTATTATCACATGACATTAAAGCCACTAGCAGACCGCGTTATTGTCAAGCAAGTTGAGGCTGAGGAAACAACAAAAGCGGGCATCATTCTCACCAGTGCAGCGCAAGAAAAGCCACAGGTGTATGAAGTTCTCGAAGTTGGTCCCGGCGGACTTGTTGACGGTAACGAAGTAAAAATGGTCGTTAAAAAGGGCGACAAAATCATCACAGGAAAATACAGCGGAACAGAAGTCAAAGTTGACGGCGAGGAACTGACAATTGTGCGTCAGAGCGATATCCTTGCAATAGTAAAATAAGTATTTTAGGAGGGAATTTAAGAATATGGCAAAGCAAATTATTTATGGCGAAGATGCCCGCAGGGCTCTTGAAAAAGGCGTAAACCAACTCGCCGACACAGT
>WQTE01000052.1 GCA_009786445.1 Oscillospiraceae bacterium
GTACGGTAAGAACACTCCTACTGGTTGCGGGGGGCGGATTTGAACCACCGACCTTTGGGTTATGAGCCCAACGAGCTACCGGACTGCTCCACCCCGCGATACTTTTACCGACTTTCGTCGGCAAATGGTATAATAACACAGTATTGGCAGTCTCGTCAAGAAAAAATATTACACTGCGGTTTGCGGCTGCTGTGATTTCATTGCGTACCAACTGAAAACTGCGGTCAGCAGACATGCAACGACGGGAATCATCATTCCGCCAAAGAGCGAAACCTGAGTGCCGACAAACGCCATTATGACAGGCGCACCAATGCGAGCAATACACATAACAAACATAAGAAAAGATGTGGTAAAGCTCGTGCGACCCTTATAGCCGGCGGCACATTCAGCTACCAGAACTTGAACAAAATGACCGCTGCAAAAACCGAAAACACCCATCATAACGCACAAAACAATCGGATTACCCGAAGCAACGCCAATAAAAACAGCAGCACCACTGAGAAGTGCGCCAATGGCGACAAACAACATAGATGCATTTTTCACAAATCTTGCAAACAAAAGCCTGTTGGCTGTGGCGCAAATCCAGTAGATTGTGACAGAAAGTAAGCCAATATCTTCAGCATCAAAACGCAAAGTCATATATCTGACAATCCAAATCAAAACAGCGAACAAGGCAAACATACCGAACATCCCTGCAAGTGAAAGTGCTACATTGCGCCGCACTCGCAAATAAGCCCGCAAGTCTGATGCGGTAAACAAATGCTCACGCACCTTAGTTTCCTGCTTTTTTTCAGCCCCAAGCCCGCGAGTCAGGGAAAAGATAAAGACCATGACAAGCACAGAAAACCCGGTCAAAGCAAAATGTATTCCACGCCAATCAATAAAACGAAGTGCAACCATGAACACAAGCGGCGCAAGCAGAGCTCCAACGCCAAATAATCCGTGCAGATACCCCAAATATTTGGAGCATCCCTCACCTTGAACATCAACAATGGCAGAATTGCTGCAAGAATCTATAAAACCGTTGCTAAACCCTAAAATCAAGCTCCCCAGCAAAAATATAAAAAACGTAGGTGAAAATCCGGTGACAAAGAGCGCCACTGCTTGCAGGCAGAGCGCAAAAATAAACAACTTGGTTTTCTTTACTCTTCCTTGTACCAAAACGACAAAGAACATGGAGACCATAAATCCAATGTTTGTAAAAGTCCCCATGAGTCCTTCGCTAAAACCGCCAAGAGAGAATGTATCGACTACTTCATTTATTAAGACTCCGGGAAGTGCAATAATAAAAGAGAAAATAAATATAGAAGATAGGGCAGATGCAGTAACAATATTTCTCTCGCGCGCGCTCACCTGATTTTCTGCTTCAACCATTCACCATACGCCTTTCAAATATCTACGCAACGTATACTATTTTTTGTTCTCCCCGTCCGTAATCGCATCAAGCAGAGCCTTGTACCAGACAAGTGCATCGACAAAAGCACTTGTTACATCATCTAATTGAAGATTATGTTTGACCATCAAAATAGCTATTTCGTCCCAATCGGCATGTTCATATGCATTGATGAATTGTAAGACTTTGTAATAATCTCCCTCGTTTTTAACGAGAGCTTCTTTAACTTGTTCATCTACAGCTATTTGGTCTACAGCTTGCTCCATCGGTAATTCCAGAATAACATCAATGAGCGAGAAAAGTCCCAGCATAAAGAGGCTTTGCGAAAAAATAGCTAAATCAAACGCTCTAGCCAAATTTTCTGCAAACCTTGCTCTTATCAAACTAAGTTTGGTAACCTCATTTGGACGGTCATCTGCAAGGCGGATAGATATAGCGGCAGTCGCCCAACGCTTAACCTCTTTTTGACCCAGTATTGTGACAGCGGTTCGGAGAGATTCAATTTCTTTGGGCATTATTGTGTTAATGAATCTGAGCAAAGAAATTGATAAAAATGGATCCTGACCGACAGTATCGGCAATATCACCCAAATCAAAATCTTCCTCATTAATACGCTTTAAAAGTGTAAGAGCATTTATTTTGAGTGGTGAAATTTTGCTAACGCCTTTTGTGATAGGCTGGTTGAAGAAACGCCCGCAATAATATGTGTTTGGTATCCCTGCGAGTTTTTCAAAAGTTTTCATGTCGTTTACTTCTGAAAGTACAATCTTCTTGACCGTAGAAAGTGCTTTTACCGTCTCTACAAATTTATTATCATTAGTAAAATCAGATATATCAATAATTATATAATCGACAAGTTCAAATAGAGGGCTTTTTGTGTTGCCCGGAAGTAAGCCATCAGAAGCGACAGCAAACCCGTGTTCTTTGAGTTCGGCTATTTTTTCAAGAACAGCACCATCGGCGTTTATGTGGTTGGGTAAAACACATACCATAAGCTCCGGGTCAATCTCAAGCATAATAGGTATTCGCATAAGTAAATGATATTCATTGATGTCAACGAACAGCGGAGCACCACCTGTTAAAGGTTCAACACCCAGAGTTTTAATGAGGTCAAGACCCGGCGACAATACGGCATCAGACACACTCATTACATCAGCAAGCATTCCCAAAAGAGTCTTTCCGCTTCTGGAGCTGAGTCTGTAAGCATCCACTGACATATTTGAGTCGAAGAAAGGAATCGCAACGATAAAAGTTTTCATAATGCAATCATCCTTAGTTAATATATGTGCTGACGTAAGCGATATTTCACTCTGTTAAACGAGACAAAAAACCCTTTGTATTGTATCATATACAAGGCTTAATTGTCAAGATTACGGCGAATAAA
This sequence comes from Oscillospiraceae bacterium, assembly GCA_009786445.1. Lineage (GTDB taxonomy): Bacteria > Bacillota > Clostridia > Oscillospirales > Oscillospiraceae > WRMH01. Next base: position 2,778 of record WQTE01000052.1, read on the forward strand.
CTTACCCCACCCGGGTGAACCGAGAAATTCACCATCTTTGTATACAAGGCGACCTCTGGAAAAAGTTTGCACGGGATATCCACACAGAGATACATCTTCCCATATAGTGTGGTCAACATCAGAGTGCATTTTGTCATTAGAAATTGTAACCTTGCGAGATGTGTCATAGAGCACTATATCAGCATCTTTTCCCGGTATGAGAGACCCCTTATCGACACAGCCGAACAGAGCTGCCGGAGTGGTGCAACAGAGCTCTACAGCACGAGAAAAACTTATTCGCCCCTTGTTTGCTTCTGAAAGAATATATGGGTACATATTCTCAACTCCTGCACATCCATTAGGGCTTTTTGTGAAGTCCCGATAGCCCATATCTTTATCAGCTTTTTGGAACGGACAATGATCTGTGGCGACAGTGTCAATATGTCCGTCTTTGATAGCCTCCCAAATTGCATCATTACTTTCCTTACCTTTTATGGGAGGGCTGCAAACGAACAAATGACCGTCTTCGCGCTTATATACATCAGATGTAAAATTAAGATATTGCGGGCAAGTCTCAGCATAGATTTTATGTCCTGCGTTTCGAGCTCTGACAAGCGCATCCACACCTTCTTTACATGCCAGATGAACTATATAGAGCGGAGCACCGGCAGAAATTGCCCATGTTATAGCTCGGCTGACAGCTTCACCCTCGGTAAACTCAGCACGCGAAAGATAGTGATGCCACGGATCGGTCTTGCCCTCGCTGACAAAACGGGATGTCAGCAAATCAATAATTTCACGATTTTCAGCATGAACGCTTATGCGGGCACCGATTTTTGCGGATTCTTCCAAAACTCTGTAAAAATCACCATCGCCAATGCCAATGTCGTACACCATATAGACTTTAAAGGTCGGCACACCAAATTCCACGGCCTGCTTCATCGAGTCAAGCAAGTTTCCGCTGATGTCCTTTATAGCTACGTGAAAAGCGTAGTCAACTGCTGCCGTTGGAGCACACAGAGCATCGCGCCGCTTTATGGTATCAACCATATTTTCGCCAAAATCTTGCAGTGCAAAGTCAAAAACAGTCGTTGTTCCCCCGCATGCAGCGGCTCTGGTTCCGGCAAAATAGCTGTCGGCCGTGGAGAATTTGCCAACATCCATTTGCAGATGTGTATGGACATCAATAGCCCCCGGAAGCACAAGTAGCCCACTTGCATCTACAGTCTGCTCCGCCGACAAATCCTTCCCAATAGCCGCAATCTTTCCATCCAAAACACCAACATCAGCAGTAAACATCTCGCTCGCAGTTACAACAGTTCCATTTTTAATAACCAGTTCCATAAAACTTCTCCTTTATAGTTTTTCCACCGTCGTGGCGGCCTTTAGTATTCTGTTCGCAACAGCGAAACCCAGACCCTTTTCATCAGGAACCTGCGCGTAAATAACTTCGGCATTCATATTATCAAGTTTTCTGAGGGAGTCAAAAAGCCCTGATGCCTGTGCATTATGGTCAGCATATGCTCCAAAGGTTACAATCGACTGATTTTCAGCGGCAAAATCATCAAACATAAGTGCCGCAATTTTCTTTGATTTTTCGCTGCTTTTGGGGCCTTTGCCAAACTTCTCAAAACGCTGTCTAATATGCTTAGCAGTCTTTTCCGGCGACCCGACAACTGCTATCACCTGAGCCTTCGGGGCATAGTGCCGATATTTCATGCCCGGGCTGCGCGGCGCATCAACCGCTAAATCATCCGCAGCATTGTAAATTTCAACAATATCGAGAACCCCTGCAAGTTCTTCATAGGTGACACCGCCGGGGCGCAAAATCTGCGGAATATCTCCTGAAATATCGACAACAGTGGATTCAACCCCAACGCGGCAATTCCCACCGTCCAACACATACTGTATTTTTCCATACAGATCTCTTTTTACGTGCTCTGCTTTGGTTGGACTGGGTTTTCCGGACAAATTAGCGGACGGAGCAGCAATAGGTGTAGCACTTTTCTTAATTAAATTCAGCATTGCAGGGTGCTCAGGCATACGTACAGCCACAGTATCAAGCCCCGCAGTCACGCTGTCAGGCACAGTATCGCACTTTTTCATGATGAGTGTCAGCGAGCCCGGCCAAAATGCCTCGGACAATGTGTAAAACACAGCGGGAATGTCTTTTACAATTATCCCGACATCAGAAGGCGCAGCAATGTGTACAATGAGCGGATTATCAGGTTGACGTCCCTTGGCAGTAAAGATTTTTACTACAGCATCACTGCATAGAGCATTTGCGCCAAGCCCGTAAACAGTCTCCGTAGGAACCCCGACAAGTCCGCCTGATTTAATAATTTCTGCGCAAATTTCAATGTTTTCATCGAGATTTGCATCTAATATCTTAGTTTCCAAAAAATCACCACCGCCATTCTATCATATGTAAAGTGCATTATCAAATTTAATATGGTATAATTGCAGGTATAATTGTTACCATAAATTTTCTATTGCGTTTTTATGTAATATATGCTATTATGAGCGGCGTTCCCAATTAATGTGGGCCTTTAGCTCAGCTGGTTAGAGCAACCGGCTCATAACCGGTCGGTCCGGGGTTCGAGTCCCTGAAGGCCCACCACTAACATTAAAAACCCAAATCTGCCGCTTCTCGGCTCGGATTTGGGTTTTTACTAAATATACATTCGTAAAGTCAGATGTGGTAAACTGCAAGGTTATTGGCGTTGTTTCAAAAACAACATAACACTAAACAACCTTGGCGAGAAAATCTTGCAAGCGGGGGCTTTGCGGGTTTGTAAAAAATGTCGTTGGCTCGGCTTGCTCAACGATTTTACCTTCGTCCATAAACAAAATGCGGCTACCGACTTCTCTCGCAAACCCCATTTCATGAGTAACCAAAACCATGGTCATTCCCTCGTCTGCAAGGTCGCCAATCAAATCTAAAACCTCGCCTACCATTTCCGGGTCGAGTGCGCTGGTGGGTTCATCAAAGAGCATAACTTTAGGCTCCATCGCGAGGGCTCTGACTATAGCCACCCTCTGCTTTTGTCCGCCTGAAAGCGTGGCAGGGTAGTTTGCAGCTTTTTCAGCAAGCCCGATACGATCCAGCAGGCGGGCAGCATTCCGGAGCGCCTCCGCCTTTGTGCTTTTTTTGAGCATCACAGGGGCCAATGTAATGTTTTCAATGACCGAAAGATGCGGAAACAAATTAAAATGCTGAAAAACCATGCCTATTCTCTGACGATGAGCATTTAATTGTTTACCTTTTCTATAGCCCGCTACATTTTCTCCTTCAAACAAAATCTCGCCGCCCGTCGGAAACTCCATAAGATTCAAACACCGCAAGAACGTACTCTTACCACTGCCTGAAGGTCCTATAATTACAACTTTCTCTCCTTGCAAAATTTCCTCGTCTATACCCTTCAGAACTTCGAGGTCGTCAAACTTTTTTGACAAACCTATAACTTTAATCATTTCGCACCAGCCCTTTCCTTTTTAGCTTTGCTATCGGTTTGCCGGTGCGGCGGTCACTCTTGTTTAAAGCTTTTTCCATTTGCCGAATAAGAAACTCAAGAAACAAAACTAAAATCAGGTAAATAGCCGCTACAAAAAACAATGGCGCAGGGTCAAATGTGCGGCCGCGTATTATGTTTCCAACCTGTGTTACATCAGCAATAGCCGCCATTCCCGCGATGGATGTCTCCTTTAGCAATGAGATAAATTCGTTGCCAAACGCAGGTAAGCAATTTTTTATAGCTTGTGGGAGAATAATTTTAAGCATCGTCTGTGCATAACTGAGTCCTAAACTGCGACCTGCCTCAGATTGCCCTTTGTCGATGCTTGCGATGCCTGCACGGAAAACCTCGGAGACGTAAGCTCCTGAATTGAAACCAAAGGCAAGGGTCGCTATAAGGAAAGAGTTGCGGGAAGCGGCGAGTATTACAAGTGCCCAAACAAGAAGCTGTACAACCATAGGAATCCCGCGGATTGCCGAGATGTACAGCTTTGCAAAACGATTTAGAATTATAAGCAGTGGATTGGGCTTTGCGCTACTATCATATGTAACACGGACTATTGCCAGCGTGAGCCCTGCCAGTAACCCAACGAGCAAGGCAAAGAATGTGACTGTCAAAGTCAGTTCAAGTCCTGAGAGCCACATCCGCCATCGGTCGTCATATATCATAACGCGGTAAAATGCTGATGTTATTGTATCAATCATCGAAGCGAAGCATCCTTTCTTGGTGAGTTAGCACTTCTTTACCTCTTACGGTTCTCTGATTATTGTGACAAGACCTGTAGTGAAATATCCCTGCGTGAAATCTACAAACTCGCGGCGGTCATCGCGGATGGTCATTCCGGCCAGTCCAAAGTCAACTTGTCCTGTCTGAACATGGGCAATTATAGCATCAAAATCCATATTGATAATTTCAATCTCATAACCCAGCAAGTCGCCGATTGCATTTGCCATGCACACATCAAACCCTACAATCACACCGCCTTCAAAGAACTCAAAAGGCTCAAAACCCGCAGATGTTCCCATTCTCAGGACTCCGTTTGGATGCTCTGTTCCCTCAGGGCTGACATAACGTGATGCTGTGGGGTTTTCGGTTATCCAGTAATCATAGATCGCAGCGAGTGTGCCGTTAGCACGAAGTGTATCGAGTGCGCCATCAAACAAGGCGGTATACGGACTGCCGAGCTGGAATGCTATGCCATATTGCTCTGTGGTCAGATAGTCGCCCAAAATCATAAGTCCTTCATTGTGAAAAACAAATCTGGCAGCCGGAAGATTGTCGATAACAACTGCATCAACCGAGCCGCCGAGAAGTGCCAGTATGGCATCAGGACCATCAGGAAATGCATCAATAGTTGCATCCGGGAAATTTTCTTCTGCAAAGAGATGTCCTGTTGTTCCGCGCTGAACACCGATTATTGCGGCTTCAAGGTCAGCGGCAGAAGTTATAGTCACGGTGTCGTCGCTTGCACATGCCATCAGAGTCAAAGCCATAGCGAGAATCAGGATTAATACCATTGCTTTTTTCATTGTAAAATACCTCTAATTCAATAAGATTTGGATAATAATACAATACCGCAGGATATTTATCAATTGCTGATTTTTACGAAAATAATGAATATTTATGCAAAAATATAGCTAAAAAGTCTATCTTCAGAAAATATCTATTCAACACCATTTGGCAATCCGTCTGTTTTTATGGAATAATTTCCACCTTGCACCTCCTCCCTTCCCCTGCTATAATGAGTATACTGGTAAAATCATAGTAAAAGGAGCTGGATAATGAAGATACTATTCATAGGCGGAACAGGAATCATCAGCACTGCAATATCAAAAGAACTAATCGAGAGCGGAGAGCACGAACTATACCTCATAAACAGAGGCAATAGAAATGATGTCCTACCCGAAGGCTTTAAAACAATTACCTGCGACATAAACGACGAAGCAGATGCGGCGAAGAAACTTGAAGGCTTAGAGTTTGACGTAGTAGCTGACTTCATTGCGTTTGTGCCGGCGCAGCTTGAGCGAGACTATAGACTTTTTGCAGGTAAAACAAAGCAGTTTATTTTCATAAGTTCTGCATCAGCCTATCAAAAACCGCTGTCTGACTACAGGATAACAGAGAGCACACCACTTTCAAACCCATACTGGCAGTATTCGCGTGACAAGATAGCGTGTGAAGATTATCTGATGAAAATGTATCGTGAAAAAGGCTTCCCGATAACAATAGTACGCCCGAGCCACACCTATGATGAGCGAAGCATTCCGCTCGGAGTACACGGCAATATAGGAAGTTGGTCGGTTGCGAAACGTATGCTTGAGGGCAAGTCGGTATTAATCCACGGCGATGGAACAAGTCTGTGGGCAATGACACACAATTCCGATTTTGCAAAAGGTTTCATCGGACTTATGGGTAACATCCATGCTATAGGTGAATCTGTGCATATAACGACCGACGAGATGGTCACATGGAATCAAGCCTATAATGCAATCGCAAATGCACTGGGAGTAAAATTAAAGCCTTACTACGTATCCTCAGAGTTTCTGGCAAAATGTTCTGGCTACGACTTCACAGGCGGTCTTATAGGCGACAAGGCAAACTCTGTTGTGTTCGACAACTCAAAGCTAAAACGCCTGGTTCCCGGATTCACGGCAAAAGTGCGCTATGACCAAGGGGTTAAAAAGACAGTACAAAACATTCTGGCAAACAAAGAGCTGCAAAAAGAAGACCCCGAATTTGATAAGTGGTGCGACAAGGTAATTGACGTTCTTGACAAAGCTGCACTGGAGATAAAATCGTAGAAAAGTGCTTGCTCGTGATGTAAATAAAATAAGAGGATAACTCAAAATGATATACAAACAATTCAAAGATAAAAAGCTGTCGACACTTGGCTACGGAGGCATGCGATTGCCAACAGACAAAATAGACGGCAAGGATAAGGTGGACGAAGCAGAGGCAGAAAAACTTTTAACATACGCCTTTGAAAACGGAATAAATTTCTTCGATACATCTTTTTTCTATCACGCAGGAGAATCAGAGTATGTGCTGGGCGAAATACTAAGTAAATTTCCACGCGATAAGTGGTATCTTGCCGATAAAATGCCCGGCAACTTCATGGAAATAAAAGATGGTAAAATATTTCTCGATGTAGCTGCTATGGGCATGGAAAACATGACTTTTGACACACCTGCTGAGATCTTTGAGTATCAGCTTGACAGGTGCGGCGTGGAGTATTTCGACTTTTATATGCTGCATAACTTGACTGAAAGTACGTTTAAGCTTTACACAGACGAAAAACTCGGCATAGTAAACTATCTTCTTGAGCAAAAAAAGAGAGGCCGCATAAAACATCTTGGATTTTCCACCCACGGTAGATACGAGACAATCGAAAACTTTTTAGACCGATATGATTGCTTTGAATTTGTAATGCTGCAAATCAACTACCTCGACTGGTCGTTACAGGAAGCAGAGAAAAAGTATGATGTCATCACTAAGCATAATCTCCCCATACTCGCAATGGAACCTGTCAGAGGCGGCAAGCTGATAAAGCCGGGCAAAGAAGTCGAGGCTATATTAAACACCGCAAGACCGGACGATAGCATGGCGGCGTGGGCCTTTCGATTCTTGCAGTCATTGCCTAATTTGAGCGTTGCAGTCAGTGGAATGTCAACGCTTGAGCAGCTAAAAGAAAACATAGAGATATTCAGCAAAGATGCTCCAATGACTGATTCAGAAAAAGAACACCTATGGAGAGCCGTTGATGCCATGGCATCATTCGTTCCATGCACCTCTTGCCGATATTGTACAGAGGCGTGCCCGGTAAAGCTTGACATACCCATGCTCATAGTGACATATAACGAGGCCTCACACGATTTTGCATGGTATGTCGAAGATATCTTAGAAACACTGACCGATAATGAGAAACCTGTAGCTTGCACGTCCTGCGGAGTTTGCAACCTTCACTGTCCGCAAAACATAGATATTCCCGAAACAATGCAAAAATTCAATGACCTGATAAAAGAGAAAATGGGCTGACAATCACATCGTAGGGAATGGGTTTGCATGTACCGCTCTGCAAAACAATCTAAAGGAGATTCTTGGCAATGAGCAACAGACTTGAACACTTGCGTTATACAATTGACAGGCTTATCATGAAAAAGCAACCTTACCAAGCTCGCTACTTCTTCACCCATCTGTACAGCGTATCATATTTTTGCACATTGCTGGCGCACCGTCGAGGGCTTGATGCTGAAATTGCTTCAACCGCAGGTATGTTGCATGACATTTATCAAGTCACAACAGGCACTACCGAGAAGCACGCCCTGCATGGTGCGGAAGAATCAGAAAAAATACTAACCTCCATGCAATCATACACAGATGAGGAAATCGAAATAATAAAAAATGCAGTCAAACACCACAGCAAAAAACGAAAAATACATGAACCGTACGACGAGATTCTAAAAGATGCAGATGTCCTGAGTCACAGTCTATATAATGTAAATTACGCGGTGATAGAAAAGGATGCGGAAAGATACGAAAAATTGCTTGTTGAACTGGGCTGTACAAGCGATGAGTTAAGGGAAACAGGAGGAAAAGCAAATGGAGCATCTAATACTCGCTATAAACCCCGGCTCAACATCGACGAAAGTTGCGCTTTATAAAAATGAGGAAGCCATATTCAATGAGAGCATTACACACCCTCACTCAGAACTTGAAAAATTGGACGGAATCTTAGAGCAAACTCCACTCAGAATGAAAACCGTAATGGATTTGCTGGAACTGCACGGCTACAAACCCGAGGACTTATCGTTGGTCATGGGGCGCGGGGGAATATTGCCTCCTGTTGAAGTCGGCGGCTACAAAATAAACGACCGCATGCTTGATTTGATAAACAGCGGAAATATCCCGCAACACGCCTCAAATTTGGGAGCAACCATAGCACACGACATAGCAAAAGCAGCAGGGGTTGATTCATATATTTACGATGCTGTGTCCGCAGCTAACTTCCCGCCTGTAGCAAAAATTACCGGTATGAAAGAAATAACACGCGTGAGTCTCTACCACACGCTCAATTGCAGGGCAGTGGCAATACATTACGCGAAGTCATTAGGAAAAAAAGATACAGACCTCAATCTTCTGATAGCCCACTTAGGCGGCGGTATTACTGTTGGTGCGCATAAAAAGGGAAAAATCATAGACACGCTGGGCGATGACAACGGTCCTTTCGCACCTGAAAGAGCCGGGAGCGTACCACTGCTTGACCTCATAGATCTCTGCTACAGCGGAGATTACACAAAAAAAGAGATGAAGGCAAAAGTTCGGGGCAGGGGGGGGCTGCGTGACTTGCTCGGCACGTCAGATGTCAGAGAGATACTGGTGCGCGTAGATGCGGGAGATAATCATGCAAAGCTTGTAATGGAGGCTCAGGCATATCAAATTGCAAAAGGCATCGCACTTTTGTCCCCCGCGCTCAGAGGGGAATGCGATGCCATAATAATCACAGGCGGACTTGCTCACAGCAGGCGCCTTGTTGAGGATGTTAAAAAATACATCGGCTGGCTTGGAGAAATAGTCGTCCTTCCCGGCGAATACGAAATGGAGGCACTTGCACTGGGTGGTCTTAGAATCTTGCTGGGCGAAGAAGAGGTAAACGAATTTTAGCTACCTTCTGGAATATTCAAGTTCGTCAAGAATTTCCTGTGGGACTTTCTTGCCGTTTTGTGTTATCTTTTTCACAAGCAGAGTGAGCCTTTGTGTGCGTCTCTGCCTTTTGGTGTTATACCTGGTTAAAGCTTCATTGTAGCGCATATTGTTTTTGAGCACATCGCGAATTTCTGCGGTAAATGGACAAAATGTCATCAAAATGGCAAGCGCAGCACCATTGAGCCGTGCCATACCTTTTGCCTCATTTTGAATCCAGAAGAGATAGTTGTTGACAAACACTGTTTTGTAGTTGTTCCTCGCAGCAGACAGTTCATTTCTGATTTCGTTCATGGTCTGCATAGCAAGTGAACGGTTATTCATGTAAAATTGCAAGTAGTCACAGAAATAGCTCGTGAGTGAGGGGTCTGTCATATCGTTCCAACGGGAACCTTGCACACGTTTGCACATTTCCCAACGGAAATCAGCCACAAGCTTTATAACAGTGGGTGCCAATTCATTTTCTAAAAATACCGGTAAAAACATCCTGCCCGGCGTGGTGCGTATTCTACCTTCTATCTCCTGCCACATGGAGCCTCGGAGACCGACATTTGGCATGAGTACGATGTTGGGCACGACTTCAAGGCTTATGCTCTCTCCCGTGATACCGAGTTTTTGGTCGGTAAAGCCTATATCACGGTAAAATGCAGAAAAATCGGTGTTGCGTACTTCGTTTATGATATTTTCTACATCGGCAGCGGTAACAAGTGTTTTTTCAAGGTCTCGCACTACATTATGGTCGGAAAACGTTGGGCAAAACCGTGTGGGGTTTCCGAACGTGACCCTGTTTACTACAGGGAAACAGTTTTCCATTTCGTATTTTAGCTTCTCCTCTTGGTCTGCAAGAAGTCGTTTTTCTTCTGCTGCATCTATTAGCTTTTGATTTTTTTGGTCTCTTAAAAAAGTTTGATAGTCCATGTCAAACTCGCTGAGGCTGGGTTCCCTCTCCCCGCGATATATTGAAGTGAGCCACTCTCTGACTGTGAAGATTCCTTTTTCAGGCACTCCTTTGTAGGTATCAGCTATTGAGTACAGGAAATCGGCATTTTCCGCGCCCGCGAGCTCCGCATCAACAAATCCGAAGTTTAAGAACATATTTATTATTGTGGGAACGGATGTGGCATCAATGCTCTTTCTCAGGACGAGTTTATACACTTCGTAAAATGATTTGGTCAAAGCCCGACGGGTATCATAGACCTCATCTTCAGAGTCGTTTCTGTCAGGAAATCCGGTGTACGCTTTAATAGAGTTAGAGAAAATTTCACATAGTTCCTCGTCAGCTCCGGCGTATTCCAAAATAGTTTCAACCGCTCCTGCAAGCATGCCGCCTGCGCTTTGTATTGCCGAACGTTCAGATGACGGTTCTTCTGCGGAGCCACCTGAGCGCACTTCTTCAAGTTTATCCCAATATGCATAAAGCCGGCTGTTATATGCTTTTGAGTTGATTCCTGTAAGCGTGGATAGTGCATCAGACAGTTGCACCACAAGAGGCTCAATACGGCTGTCGGCACCTTCAATGTTGAGCGTGTTGATGTGAAGGTCGCAGACAAATGCAAACAAATCAAATCCGTTGTCATTGAGCAAAAACGGAGATATACCATTTATGTACTCATGATACAGTTCGCAGACCTCTACTACTTTTGCCAGAGAATTTTTACTTCTTTGCATAAACCCGAATATGATTCCCGGGCTGTCATAAAAAAAGGCTTTCCGTGATGCAGGGTCGAGCGCTCCAATTTCCACATAAAGATCGTGCTCCCACGGCTGAATGGGGTCTTCACCTGAAAAAGGTTCAATATCGTTGATGCCTGCCAGTCTCTTCGCCTGCACGGAGTATTCCCCGCATAGCTGACTGTACTCTGCGTAAGTTTCCTTTATTAAAGATACAATGTTCACTACTTCTCTTGTAAGTCGCTCACGATACAAAAAAAGTTCCGCAGCTTGATTGCAAACACTGCTAACCATTAGGTATGCAATGTCGGCGTTTGAGCGAATAAGTGCATCAAGCGCCTCTATCCCCGAACAGGGGTATTCGTATAAATTTACGTTTGATGCAGCCGTGTAGTTAATGCTGCCTTTCTCGACAAGGAGGTCGCAAATACCAATAGCATCGGATTTCCCCAATGTAAAAGTATGAGACCCAAATACACCTTCAACCTCTCCATCAGCAACAAGAGAAATAACGGCGGGAATGTCATTACTGCTAACGATTATTTTACCTTCTGAATATTCTTTACCCGGCATAAACAGTTACCTCTTTCAATCATTTGCTTACATAATAATACCACTTGCACAAAAAATGTCAAGTGAAGAACAGCTTGCAAAAAACGAGTTATTTATGATAGGTTAAGAGCAAAATAAGGATATAATGTTTCCGTATAGTTGATTTTTACCGCCAAAAATCAACTAAAGTTCGCTTTACTATTTACTCATTCTCCGTTATAATGGTGGACGCTGAGTTTTATTTAGTTCTGAAAAGAGGGGGTGTGGCGCATGTTATACTATATTTACGATACGCCGTTTGGAAAAATGACGATTGCAGCGGATGCCACTGCAATAACTCATGTTTTACCCGAAGGTAAATTAAACATTGATGCACGCAGAGAGGCAAGTTCTCTGACAGACATGGCGGCGGCGGAGCTTTCGGAATATTTCGAAGGCAAGCGTCTAGACTTCAGTGTGCCGATAAATCCGTGTGGTACAGAATTTCAAAAAAAAGTATGGAACGCGCTGCTAAATGTCCCTTTTGGCGAGACTAAAACATATAAAGATATAGCCGTAGCGATAGGGAATGAAAAGGCCTGCCGTGCTGTCGGCATGGCTAATAACAAAAATCCAATTTGGATAATAATTCCCTGTCACCGCATAATTGGCGCAGGCGGCAATCTCACAGGATACGGCGGCGGTCTGGATATGAAGCAGAAACTCTTGGAGCTCGAAACGCATTCGTAGAATACGGCTGACTTCTTCTTAGCTGTCATTCTGAGAAAGCGGAGCGACCGAAGAATCTTTGCGGTTACGCAATTGCAACTGTTTTAAGATTCCTCGCCACGCTCAGAATGACAAAACTGCACATAAGACAGAGGAACTCCCCCTGTCTCACATGTAAAGCTCCTTTGACATCCCTGGAAAACGCTTATGTAAAGAACCTTTGATAGACGATTATAATACGGCGCACTATAATCAAAATCAGTTTTGCAAAACAACCTTATCGGTTGATAATAATTTAAAATAAAAATGAGAGGAAGCAAGAAATGAATGTAATACTCAAAGCAGAAGGACTTAGTAAGACCTTTCGTCTTTCTGCGAAACAACAGAAACTGCAAAGAACAAAAGAAAAGACAAAAACAGCAGTTGACAATCTTTCACTAGAGGCCTACGAGGGTGAAATCTACGGACTGCTCGGTCCGAACGGAGCAGGCAAAACAACAACACTCCGTATCTTGTCAACCATCATCAAAGCAGACAAGGGCGATGCGATAGTGGACGGGTCAAGCGTAAAAAAAGACCCTGAGAGTGTGCGCGCAAAGATTGGTTTTCTGACCAGTGAACTCAAGCTGGAGGATTTCTTCACACCAAACTATCTGTTTGACTTTTTTGCGAAGATCCACAACTTAGATCCGCAACTTGCGGAGCAAAGAAAGAGAACACTTTTTGAAAAATTCGGGATTGATAAATTTGCGGAAGTTAAGGTCTCTAATCTGTCTACAGGCATGAAACAAAAAACTTCGCTTGTTATCTCAATAGTCCATGACCCGAACATAATCATATTTGACGAGCCTACAAACGGACTTGATGTCCTCACCGCAAAGGTGGTCACCGATTTTCTGCAAGAACTGAAAGAAGAAGGAAAGACAATAATAATCTCCACACACATTTTCAGTCTTGTGGAAAAGCTCTGCGACAGAGCAGGTGTCATCATAGACGGCAAGATGGTCGCCGATGACACACTCGCTAATTTAACAGCGGAGAAGTCTCTCGAAGATAAATTCTTCGATCTTTACGCAGAAAGTGTAGGTGAAGTACAATGAAAAACATAATTAATATAATGTCAAAAGAATTCGCGCGTTTTTTCAAAGATAAAAACATGGTCATGATGACCATACTGTCCGCAGTAATGATTTACGTAATTTACTCGTTTATGGGTACTATGATAGATAATGTATTCGGTCCCGACGAAGACCATGTGCCGCAGATTTATGCAGTAAATCCCGCGCCTGTGATTGAGATGATGGCTAATGAGGCGGAGATTAACATAGTACGCATTGACGAAACTCAAATAGAAGGCGTAAGAGCTCGCGTAGAAAACGGCGATGTTGACCTTCTTATGATTTTTCCGCCCAATTTTGATGCAGATGTGTTGGTATTTGACCCGCAAACTTCTGTCGGTCCTGCACCGAATGTCGAACTTCTTTTTAACTCAACCGAGCCAAACTCGCATAGAGCCTACTTTATATTTTCTTCGTTTCTTGACACATTTGAGGCAACAATGGCAAACAGGTTCGACATAAACAGAGAGCAAAGCGGAGACCTTGCAACGGCTGAGGAAGTCGCCGCTTCAATGATTGCTTCCATGATGCCGATGCT
>WQTE01000053.1 GCA_009786445.1 Oscillospiraceae bacterium
TTTGTGCGGTATTTGATAACTTATGTGAAACACTGGTATTGCAACCGTTTGTGTTGTTTTTGTGGCATATGACAACTCTGGTTTTTGAGAGTTGTCATATGTTCGCTTCTGGCACGCCCGAGAGAATTCGAATCCCTGACCTTCTGGTCCGTAGCCAGACGCTCTATCCAGCTGAGCTACGGGCGCACGTAGTTGCGCCAATGCGCCTTGCTATGTTAGCATACCGGGCGAAAAAACGCAAGGAAAAATTTGCTACGCATTTTGCCCTATGCACTCTGTGATAGGTCGCGCCTTTCGTAAAATACTAATCCTGCAAGGAGCAGAGCGATTGAAATAGCGGTTAAAAGAGAGAGTGTCGTGAAGTTTATGTCGTCAACAGGCAATAGCGGGATGTGACCAAACGGCGACAACTTGCCTAGCCATTCGGGCAGGTCAAGCATACGCCCCATAAACAGCGTAAAGAACGAAAACCCGAAGTACGCCCAGATAACGCTTGTGAGCTTGGGAATCAGCCCTATGAGCAAAAAAGCAAGACCAATCAAAACCCATAGTGCGGGGAGAAACACCATGTTTGACTCAAATAAAAACCTAAATGAGAGCGGCTCATCGAGAAGAACGTAAGAGACGGAATAAATCCCGATAAAATTTGCAAACATGAACACAATGCTTGAAAGAAAAGCGGGGATTGCATAACTGCACAGATACGATTCCCTTGGTACAGGGGCAGCGAATATAGCCTCCGCGCGACCCTCGCGTTCCTCGGCTATAGGTCTCAGTGCGATGATGAGTAGCGGGACAGTGGCGAAAATCGCACCAAAAATATTTATGGTTGAAATAAACATCTCAAGTGTCGGAAAGTCATCATTAACGCCGATAACTGCTTGATAAAAAGGAGATTCCGCCACAAAAGCATCAATATCGGGTAAAATGCTTGCATAAGAAGCACCCAGAACGAACAGTATAATGAGCCAAGCTATTATAGTGTTGCGTGTCATGCGGAAACTGAACCCCATCGGAGAGCGCATGAGCCGGCCGCCGTGAGGCTTGCCGTGCCGAGCGGCTATGAAGCCTTGTCCTATATCGCGAACGGAGTTGAGCTTATATGCTGCTGCTGTGACCACCACAGTCAGCGAGAGCAAGACAATTGAAGGCCAAATATTGTTTTCGACAAAAAACTGTGAGCGTTGAATTAAACCAAGCGGACTGATAAGCGAAATAACCTCACTCTCCAAGTCTCCGATAGCGCGCAAGAAATACATAGCAGCCATGGCAATAAATGAGGACCCCGTAGCTCCGCGAGATGAAGCGGAAAGTTGTGAGAAAAACGCAGTAACCGCTGCGAAAAACAGTCCAATTAACCCTATCGCTTTACCGTAGAGCATTGAAGCCCAAAATGGCATACTCTCCTCACCTACGGAAGCAATCAAAAGACCCGTGAGTAAAGCTAGAATAGCATTTACGATGACAGCCGTAATCATCGTAGAGTTTAAAATTGCGAGACGGCCCGTAGGAAGCGAGCGTACGACCTCGGTACGTCCGGCTTCTTCGTCCGCTCTGGTGTGGCGAACGACTAGAAAAATATTCATTGTCGCGGCGGTCATAGCTACCCAAATGAACAGCATAACACTGTACATCGCACCTGTCGTGAAGTTATCTGCTCCGTAAATAGGTCCCATCATGGCAATCATTGCGGGGTTTTTGAGCATCTCAACAAGCGCCTGTTTTGCATCTGCATCAAACATCTCAGGTAATCCCGCAGCTAGTGAATATGAAAACAAAACAAGCGAAGCTATCCAGATAGTTGAAATAATACGCTCACGCCTAAGCTTAAAACGAACAAAGTTTCCGGTATTTTCAAAGAGCCCTTGCATAACCGACTACCCCCTTTAATCCTGATAGTGAAGCATGAACACATCTTCAAGCGAAGGCGGCATACTCTCAAATTTCTGTACGCCAAACTTAGTCACAAGCTCCACCACTTTACCCACCTGCGCAGAATCGACCATGAAAGTGATACCGCCTAAGTGCTCGGCGATGTTATGCACACCTTCTGTGCCCTCAAGCCCTTCGATTGGTCTCTCTGTTTCAACTCTCATCGTGACTCTCGTGAGATGTCGCAAATCATCAAGTGTTCCGAAGTCAACAAGCTTTCCGCTGCGGATGATACCAACCTTGTCGCAAAGCTGTTCAACCTCAGACATTATATGGCTTGAAAGTAATACACCTTTACCGTTATTTTTTTGTTCAAGTACACACTCTTTAAAGACATGACCCATAAGAGGGTCAAGGCCGCTGGTAGGTTCATCGAGAATGTAAAGTTCGGCATCAGAAGCGAAAGCCGCGACAAGAGCCACTTTCTGACGATTACCCTTTGAGTATGTCCTGCATTTCTTTGTAGGGTCAAGCTCAAAGCGTTCGATTAGACTGTCGCGGCGGGATTTATCGACTTTGCCACGCAGGTTAACAAACAAATCTACAACCTCGCCGCCGGTGAGGTTTGGCCAGAGATTTACATCACCGGGTACGTATGCGATTTTTTTGTGAATCTCCACAGCATGTTTCCACGCATCCATTCCAAACACTTTAGCGTTGCCTCCGGTAGCCTTTACGATGCCCAGTAAGATGCGAATTGTGGTGGTTTTTCCCGCACCGTTCGGACCTATGTAGCCAAAGACTTCACCCTTGTCCACAGTTAAACTCACGTTATCCAAAGCAGTCAGTTTACCAAATTTTTTCGTCAAGCCGGCAATTTCCAGACTATAATCAGACATAAATTTCCCCTCCCGAAAGTTTTGTGATTTTCAATCAAACGTATGCGTATTATAACTACATAGTAAACATTATAGCAAAGTTTACATATTTATCAAGAAAATTACCAAGTATCTGCGAACTGATATGACTTGAAACATCTCTTCCAATATTTTTTGCATTTTGTTCACAAAAATATTGAATACAATTGAATATTTATGTTATACTGAAAACGCAACAAGGATATAGTGTGATGAGACGATTATTTGTATCATCACAATCATCATAGAACGAGGTTATAAGAAATGCCAAAAATTCGCTTAATGATTGTAGACGACTCATTATTTTTCAGAACTTTTCTCACCACACAGCTTGGGAGAGAGCAGTCTATTGAAATAGTAGGAAGCTTTGGAAGTCCGGTTGATGCATCCAGTAAAATAGCAGCACTGCGACCGGACGTTATAGCACTTGATATGGAAATGCCGCGGATGAGGGGCGATGAATTTCTGCGCACAGTTATACCAAAACACAGAAATGTCAAAGTCATTGTTATCAGCGCCTTATCTGAAAACGTTTTTGATGCCATGCAAGCGGGTGCTATTGACTTCGTAGGCAAACCGGGCTCTACGCCGGGTTTTGATGAGAAACAATTTGTAAATGAGATAATAGAGAAAATAAAGATTGCGGCACAGGCACATATCAGGACGCGTGAGGATTTTGCACGAGCAAGACCATCGACTACACGGCCCGGTATGCCTGTGAGAACAACCAGGGTACTCGGTGCCACCTCAAAAAATATCATAGCAATCGGAGCATCAACGGGAGGCACAGAGGCCATAATAGAGGTTATAAAAAACTTCCCCGCATCTACCCCGGGAGTCGTGATAGTGCAACATATGCCACCGGGTTTTACGAAAATGTACGCAGATCGTGTAAACAAACTTTGCGCTATGACAGTGCGTGAAGCAAAAAACACTGATAGAGTCACACAAGGGACAATCCTGATAGCGCCCGGCGGTGATGATCAAATGTCTTTGCGTCAAGATTCACAGGGATACTACGTGAAGTTAGAAAAAGGACCGAAAGTTAGTGGTCATTGCCCATCTGTAGATGTTCTGTTCAGTTCGGTAGCAAAGCTTGTCGGAAAGCACGCAGTAGGCGTAATTCTCACGGGGATGGGTTCCGATGGAGCAAGAGGTTTAGTAGAGATGAAGAGTATGGGTGCACATACCATCGGGCAAGACGAAGCATCATGTGTTGTTTATGGTATGCCTATGGAAGCATTTAAGAGAGGTGGTGTTAAAGAGCAACTTCCCCTGTCGGCAATTGGAGATGCTGTACTGCGCCAGTTTAGTGGTCGTAGATGAGCTTTGTAAGAGTTGAGAAAATAAAATCATGGTGCAAAAAGCACATAAGAATACCGCTAGGTGTAAAGATAGCCATATGCATTTTACCGGCGGCTGTTGTGGCGTTGTTTTATGCACTCCGCCCTATGAGAAGCGCGATGGACTTTGCAGTTACGTATATTTCAGCACCTCTTCGCAGTGTATTTGCGCTTTTAAGTTCAATTTATCCTTTTGCCATAATGGAAATTATTGCGATAATTCTTGTAATATTTTTCTTCTACTACGTAATAAAGTCAATCAGAGATACGTCACGCAGACGGGGAAAATGGAAACACCTAGGGAAACGGTTTTTGCCGATTTTTGTTGTTGCTCTATATCTGTGGGGAGCATTTTCATGGTTATGGAGCAGCGGTTATCATGCCACGGGGTTTGCTGAGAGATACGGATTTTCAGGTGGTGGCGGCACTGTAGAAGAACTGACCATCGTTGCCGAACATTTTGCAGAGAGAGCAAACGAACTTGCAGAGCAGGTGCCACGCGATGCATACGGTAGATATTCCGTTGACAGAATGCAAATGTTTAACGAGTCGCTTTCAGTTTTTGACAACATATCTCAGGAATTTCCAAGCCTTAGCGGAAGGTTATATAGACCAAAAGCCATGCTGTTTTCATGGTTGATGAGCATTACAGGATATTCGGGAATGTACTTTGCTCTAACAGGCGAAGCGATGATAAACGTTGAGCCGCCGGGCATAATGATGCCTGCAACAGTGGCGCACGAACACGCACATCAACTCGGAGTGTTCTCTGAGGATGAGGCAAACTTCGTTGCCATTCTCGCATGCATTACATCAGAAAATGCAGTGTTCATGTATGCGGGTTATTTGAAGGGTTTAAATTATCTGCTAAACGCACTTGCAGGTGCCGATGGAGAGGCATGGCACAGGATTTCAGATAGTTTGACCGATGAGGTCAGAAGAGATCGTCTGGAAGTTCGCACTTTCTGGGCAGAGCGGACACAGGCAGATACAGGCATAGAGTTTCTAGACAATATTCTTACAAATATTATGGAAACTACGAGTGATGTGGTTGACAGAATCTACGATGCTTACCTCAGAGGTCAAGGCGAGGAACTCGGCATACTGTCCTACGGAGCCGTTGTAGACATACTGATAGAGTACTTCGTTCCACGTTTGCAGCCTACGCAATAAACCAAGAACTTTCCCGCCACAGCAGCAGGGTGCCCTGTGGTTATGGCTCAGTCTGCTTTCCCAATGCCACTGCGCCTAGGGCTGTAGTAAAAATGGCGTTGTCCGGTATGATGAAGTTAATCTTTGTCAGGGCGTTAAATTTTGAAAAAATAGACTTTGCCTGTGGAAAAGTAGCTAGAGTGCCTGTCAAGACCACATCTTTAATATTATCGTTATTTAGAGCAAAAACAGCCAGCATACCTATGGTTTCAAAAACAAGGTTGATTATCCCCAGTGCGATGTCCGAATCGGATGCCGTGCTTTTCATTTTGCCAAAATTCGATGCTGTCAAGTCGGCGGGAAGTGTACTTATATCTTTGCAAATAATATCAGATACGGCTAGGTCGATAGTTTTGGTTGTGCCGGTTTCGGCTATTGCCAAGATTGCATCAATGTCGCTTTTTCCAAGCATATGCGAAGATAAACCTATGATAGTTCCTCCGCCAACCCCTGTGCCGCCAAGATGTGAAACATCGTCAGCTGTGACTCTTACAAATGCCGTACCGGTTCCCATGCTGACCACAAGAGCCTCTTTGAGCTTAGTTTGATAAACAGCACCATGACCGATAGAGTCAAACTCGCTAACTTTATGAGTGCGTATGCCGTAAATTTGTTCATCAATGAATGTTGCACCAACTCCGGTCAGATAGATATCGGATACATCCGCATGAGATTTTTTGTGCCGCCTGAGAAAGTTGCCTATTGCTCCATACATGGATGTCACCTGATCTGAGGCTTTTACTTGTATCATGCCGATACACTCGTTGTCCTTTATTCCAACAATTTTTGTTGTGGAGCCACCCACATCAATCCCCAAAATAAAACTCATTGCATTTCCTCCCCCAAGTGTGTATAATTATATGAGGTTTATAAAATATACCATTATACTAGAGAAGCAAATTATACTTGTCAAGGCAAATCTAGAAAAGGTAAGTAATATGAGATTTTTTATCAGCGCAGTACCATTTTTTGATGCAAATATGTCAGTTCATGCGTATAAAATGATGACACATGACGGAGACAAATTACTTGGTACGGCAGAGGACCACCGTATGCTGGGTGGTGAACTGATGGCACCTGCTCTTGATTTTGTTAAGGAAATCGGCACAGAGCCTTTTGCCGGAGAGGCAGATTTGTTTGTTGATATAAGCAAGTATCAGCTCTTAATCGGTATGCCCTTGACCTTGGGAATTCCTCCGGAAAACTTCGTCTGCGTAGTAAAAAAAGAAGCCTTGGAAGACAATGCGACATCTGCAAGGTTGGGAAGGCTCAAGCGAAAAGGATATAAAATTGCCGTCGAAGGCTATCCGCGCACAATGAGTATGGACACAGCGGTCAAGGTTTTTGACTATATGCTTCTAAGTTGCAATCACAAAGAATTTCAAAAGGAATTGAAGGAAATACGCCCGTATATCTTCAAAATACGCCTTGTTATTACGGAAGTTCCGGACATGGACAGTTTCAATAAATACTCGGGCGCAAGGGGTGTGTTGTTATCGGGAAACTTTTACAGTCAGCCGATTACAAAAGGGAAAGTCGAAATATCACCACTCAAAATAAATGCTTTGAACCTGCTCGGTCAAATAAACGATGACTCATTTGAACTGGGCGAAGCGGCAGCCACCATAGAGCGCGACCCTGCTCTTTCAATCTCCCTGCTTCGCTTCTTAAATTCAATGAACCCAGACCGCAGCCGCAAAATAGATTCAATAAGAAATGCAGTGGCAATCCTTGGTCAAAAGGAAGTCAAAAAATGGGCTTCTATAGCAATTTCTATCGGCATGGGAGAGGATAGACCGAGCGAAATTACAAGACTTTCTCTCTTACGGGCTAAGTTTGCTGAAAATCTGGCTCCCGCATTTGAAATGGCAATTAAATCCGGCTCACTGTTTATTTCCGGTTTGTTTTCACTTCTTGATGTCATACTACAGATGCCACTGGAAAAGGCCATTGATGAAGTTGCTGCATCGGGAGAAATAAGAGATACGTTGCTTGAGAGAAAAGGTGCGCTCAGTGAGGTTATGCGGCTTATATTTGCTTATGAAAACGCAGACTGGCATAACACGTCACTGTTAATGGTAAAAAACGGCATTGATATAAATACGCTCACAAAAGCATATATCGACTCATTATATTGGTACAGGCAATTGCTTGACACTATAGAGGGCGAAGAAGAACCTGAATACGAAGAGAAAGCGATTTTACAGGAAGATGAAGGTGAATAGTTATTAGCAGAATAATTGCTGTTGACTTCGGAGATGCACGTACCGGCGTTGCTGTATCTGATGCAACCATGACCCTTGCAGGAGATGCTTGGGTAATACAGTGTAAAAACATAGAAGAAACGGCGCAAAAGATAGCCATAGAGGCTGCCTCTCGCGGCGTTTTTCGCATAGTTGTGGGTCTGCCAAAAAACATGGATGGCAGCATCGGGCCCCGCGCAGAGAGAAGCACAGAATTTGCAGAGATTCTGCGCTCAAAATGTGATGCCGAAGTCGTACTATGGGACGAGCGTATGACAACAATGAGCGCAAGCCGCATACTTAAAGATGCCGGGAAGTTCGGCAAAAAGCGCAAAAAAACAATCGATGCAGTAGCTGCTTCGATTATTTTGGAGAGCTACATGGGGAGCATCAACCCCAAAGATACTTTCTAAGCGTTTCAATGACCAAGTCGAACTCCAAAGGCTTTCCGATATAACCGTTCATGCCTGCGGCGAGACACTTTTCTGTGTCTTCGCGAAACGCATTTGCAGTCATAGCCACTATAGGCACAGAATCTGCCCTCGGTGCGCCGGAGCGCCTGATTTGCCTCACTGCTTCAAACCCATCCATTACAGGCATCTGCAAATCCATAAAAATCATGTCGTACTTGAGCGGATCTGCTATGAAAGCCCTGACGGCATCCTCGCCGTTGACAGCATAGTCAATATCGAGATTGGTTGCTTCAAGCATAGCCAGAACAATCTCACGGTTGATATCTACATCCTCAACAAGTAAAACGGAAAATCCACTGAAATCTACAGAAGAAACAATGCCATCGCCGGGCAAAGCCACGCTGTCCGTGACGGTGAAATTGCCGCCGCTGTGGGGTATTTTAGCATCGGGATCATAAGCAAGCCGCACCAAAAAAGAAACCTTTGTGCCCTTTCCGAGTTCAGATTCAAGCCGAATTGTGCCGCCCATCATCTCAACGATGCTCTTGCAAATCATCAGCCCCAGCCCTGTACCGCCATATTTCCGAGAAGTGCCGGAGTCTGCTTGCTCAAATGACTCAAAGAGATGAATTTGATGTACTTGGTCGATACCGATGCCGTTATCAATGACCTCAAAGAGCAGTGCACAGTAGTTAGAACTTTTATCTGTTGAAAAGACATTAAGAGTTATGAAACCTTCCTCAGCAGTGAACTTGACAGAATTGGACAATAAGTTTGTAATAACTTGCATAAGCCGCTGGTCATCACCTATAAAAACATCAGGAATATCAGAGCCAATATTGAAAACTAAGTGTTGCCGCTTTTGCTCGATGCGATAAGTTATAACATCTTTAACACGTGTGAACATTTCACGAAGGGAAAACTTGACACTTGCGAGAGCATACTTATTCGCCTCAATTTTTGAAACATCGAGAACATCATTTACAATACCCAGAAGATGCTTTGAAGCAGCTTCTATCTTGCTAAAAGAATAATCTTTCTGCTCAATATCGTCAGAAGAAGCGCCGATACTTACCATGCCGATGATGGCATTAAGCGGTGTGCGAATCTCGTGGCTCATGTTAGAGAGGAACGTGCTCTTGACAGCATTTGCCAGTTCGGCGCGCTCTCCGGCTTTTTTTAGGTCGGTGACGACATCATCAATGCTGTCAGCCATATCATCAAGAGCGTTGGAAAGAATTCCAAATTCGTCTGTAGATTTGGAGTTTACTCTATATTGTCTTTCTCCGGACATAAAACGATTTACGAAATAAATTAGTTCTTGAGATTTTTTCGCTACAGACGACGAAGCGATAAAAGCAATTACAATAACGAAAAGAAGCATACCGCCACTTATGATAAGGAGCATAATTCTGCTTTCTTGCGCAGTGCCGTCAATTCTTTCGTTGAGCCTGTCTTCCATGGTTGTCAGGATTGCAGGATAATCGAGCTGCGGAATCGGTGCATCGACAATGCTTAAAATATGGTCGTAGTTGAGGGCCATAGTGACAAATCCCCAGATTTCACCATTGAAATCCGCAACAGGAGTTACCCGGCGTATTATTCCCTCAAAATGCCTGTCGGCATAATTTGCACCGACATATGTACCAACAACATCGGAAACAAATATTTCACCATGTTCGAGGTTTTGAATAGCCTCCCAATAAGTCTCCGCACCAATGAAGGTGTTTGCTCTCTCAGAGATATTCAGGAGTTCAGTATTTAGAGGGAAGCTAACTTTTGTTGAATCGGGATGGACAAACTTGAAGAGCTCTTGACCGTAAAGGTCAAAAAAGGTGATCTCGTCATACAGCGGAACCTTTTCCTGCTGTGTAGCCAGAGCTCCCGTCCGGTTTTCGGAGAAAATCCGAAACGCCTCGTCCGATGGCATGAAGTTTGCCAACAGAAGTATGTCCTGGTCGCGCTGATGCAAGAAATTAGCGCGGCTCACAACACGTTCGGCGGATAGTGCATCTAAAGTCATTGTGGAACTATCTTCGAGGGCTTCGGCTGTATCGTACAGTGCGATTTCACGAAGTTCGTCTGTCGTAGAAGTAACCTGAACATATGAAAGCAGAGCCAAAACAGCGATGGGGATAATCATCGCAAACATAAAAACCGCGGCAAGTTTGAATCGAATACTAACCTTGACCTTATCTGCACGACGAGGTCTTTTCTTTACTCGGCTTTTTAAATGCTTTCGTGGAGCTTTGTTCATGAAAAACCTTTCACTTAAATTACTTGGTATACTAATTGCAGAGCAACCAGTATACCAAGTAAAGAGCAAATATGCAAAGTAAAATTTAACATATCAACGCTTGCATTTAATGAAAATAGGTCTATAATGGTCTTATTATTACGGCATAGAGTTTTAGAGTTGCCTTCAGGAGGGTGAAATGGAACGCAAAGATAAGGAAAACTACTATCTAGACATAGCCGAAACGGTTATGCGCAGGTCAACCTGCCGCCGGCGAAAGTACGGCGCAATAATAGTCCAGGACGATGAGATTATAGCGACAGGATACAACGGTGCTCCCAGAGGCAGGA
Source organism: Oscillospiraceae bacterium (assembly GCA_009786445.1). Lineage (GTDB taxonomy): Bacteria > Bacillota > Clostridia > Oscillospirales > Oscillospiraceae > WRMH01. The sequence continues at coordinate 10,587 of WQTE01000053.1, forward strand.
AAAATTGCCTTGACAGGGAAGTTTGCATGAGAGATGAACTCGGGATACCAAGCGGTGAGCGTTATGAACTGTGCCGCAGTGTCCATGCCGAGGCAAATGCAATAATCTCCGCTGCGCGCAGAGATATGATAGGAGCAACACTGTATCTGTCGGGAATCGAAGCTCAGACAGAAGAGTTGATGGACGACACGGTACCGTGCAGTATGTGCCGCAGACTCATAATAAATTCAGGTATTGAGAAGACTGTCTGCCGTGTAAAAAACGGAAGCTATGTTGTCATTCACACGCGTGACTGGGTGTTTAACGACGACTCAATACCGGATAAAACAGAATACTCACCAAGCTTAGCAAATTAAGTAAGTGGTGAAACAAAAATGAAAAGAGTATTTGGCAAACTGTTTGAGGATTCACTTCAGGTTGATACAGGCTATCGTATAGGAATGAGAGTAGTAAAAACTATAGCAGCCGTAGCCATTTGTCTTTTAATTGCGTGGCTTATGGGGAGTAGAGACTCACTGCCTATAGCAGCAATAGCAGCAATAGTCACAATGCAAGCCACCGGCACCGAAACAGTAAAGATAGGAGTGTTTCGGGTGCTCGGCACAATTATCGGCGGTATCTTCGGCATTTTAGCGGTCCTGATTGGGCTAAGCATGCCGGAGTATGCGCAAGGTTTGTTTATAGTGGTTATACCGATAATGCTTCTGTTCAATTTTTACATTTGCAACCTACTAAATATGAAAGATGCATGTTCAATATCCTGCGTTGTGACCATCATTGTAGGCTCACAAATACTGGTGGAGGCATCTTTCGGAGAATCGCTTGCATTTACATTCATCAGGGTCAGAGACACACTAATCGGAGTCTCTATAGCAACAATCATAAATATGCTGCCAAAATTAGCCCACAAAATCCGCAAACACTGACGAACCTCCCTTTTAATGGTCGTTTTGCGACTTAGAGCGTGGTAGAAAGGAATGGTCATAAAACATGAAACTTAAGCAAGTAGAAAAAATTTTGGATGCAACAGTATGCACCAACTTCCCGTACGAGGATATAGAAGTAAGCGCAGCGTGCGGATCGGACCTGATGAGTGATGCACTTGCCTTCGGCGAGGACAAAGGGCTTCTTCTGACCGGACTTAATAACCCACAGAGTATACGTACGGCAGAAATGATGGATATAAGCTGTGTTGTGTTAGTGCGGGGTAAAGAACCCGACGAATCATTAGTAAGCCTTGCAAATGAAAAACAGATTGTGGTGATGAGAACAGACAACCTTATGTTTACATCGTGCGGACTGCTATATGAAGCGGGGCTGAGCGGAGGGAAAATTCCTTATGCAAGTTCTTAAACAACAACACAATGTGTGTGCCAATGATTTTGCAATGGCAGGCGCAGCATCCGCAGCGGTCAAAAAGACACTGAATCAACTTGGATTCCCCTCAGCTTTTGTAAGGCGCACATCTATTGCGATGTATGAAGGTGAGATAAACATGGTTATACACGCCGATGGTGGAACAGCGGACGTAGAGATAGCAGAGGACTATGTGAAAATCACACTTACGGACAAAGGTCCCGGCATAGCAGACATAGACCTTGCAATGCAAGAAGGGTGGTCAACAGCATCAGAGTCTGTACGTGAGCTTGGTTTCGGAGCGGGCATGGGTCTGCCAAACATAAAAAAACAAAGCGATGAACTGGAGGTTATATCCGTTGCAGGTGAAGGCACGACACTGATTATAACAACAAAAGTAAACGAACAATAAAAATGTGAAAGCATAAGAGCAGGCAGTAATCTTGAAGGTGGTTAAATGAAATTGTGTTTTTGATAAGGTGGGAAGAATGGAAAATTTAACGCACTCAGTTACTCTTGATACCGATAAATGCAAAGGCTGCATAAACTGTATTAAAAGGTGTCCAACCGGCGCAATACGTGTCAGAGATGGAAAAGCGACCATTATGAGCGACCGTTGCATAGATTGCGGAGAGTGCATAAGATTGTGCCCAAACTATGCAAAAAAAGCAATTTCAGATTCAATAACGGTTATGGAAAACTACAAATATAAAGTAGCTCTCCCGGCACCGACACTTTTTGGACAGTTCAGAAGTATTCGTGATGTAAATATCATACTGACCGCACTGGTCGATATGGGGTTTGATGATGTTTTTGAAGTATCACTGGCTGCGCAATCCATCTCAGACTACACAAAGCAGATACTGCCAAAATTGAGAGAACAACTTCAAAGCCCGATTATCAGCTCGGCATGTCCTGTAATAGTCAAACTAATTTGCATACGCTATCCATCTTTGCTCGAAAATGTGCTGAAAATTGCAACGCCTGTAGAGCTCGCGGCAATAGCCGCCAAGCAGAAAGCGGAAAAGGAAACAGGTCTTAAACCAAACGAAATAGGGGTGTTTATGATATCTCCATGCCCTGCAAAAATAACAGCATCGAAGCATAGAATCGGCTTTGACAACGTTGTGATAGACGGGGTATTTTCAATAACAGATCTGTATAAAAAACTTTTCCCGATTGTCGAAAAAATAAAATCGCCGCTTAACCTCTCTAAAGCCGGGCCCAGAGGTCTGGAATGGGCTTTTTCCGGCGGAGAGGGCAAGGCGATGGGTGAAAGCCTGTTTATTTCCGCATACGGCATAGATAATGTGATAAGAGTGCTCGATGAGATTGACAATGACAAACTGGAAACGGTGCAATTTGTAGAACTTAACGCTTGTCCGGGCGGCTGTGTCGGAGGATGCCTTACGGTAGAAAACCCGTTTGTTGCAAGAGCAAGAATTCAACGTATGGGTCAGCTAATGGATAAAGAGAAAAACTTAAGCGGTGTAAACGAACCGTGTTTAAGTCCGGATATACTCAGTTGGAAAAAGGAACCAAAAACAGGTCCGGCATTTCGTCTTGACCCAAACAGAGCAGTGGCAATGAAAAAACTGGCGGAGATGGAAGAAATACTTGTGGCATTGCCGGGAATAGACTGTGGTTCGTGCGGTGCGCCATCGTGTGATGCGCATGCAGAGGACATGGTGCTGGGTAAAGCGGTGGATATAGACTGCGTTTTCAAACTGAGGGAACGCATGGGAGCACTGTTTAGTGAAATAACAAAACTTCATGACTACCTACCACCACCACTAACTCCAAACTTAACAGAAAGGGCGGATATAAACCATGACGGTCAATGAATTGGAAAAAAGCCTCACCCTCAAAAAACTATCAGAGGGCGAGAATAGAGAAATAACATCCTGCTATATATCAGATATGCTAAGCCGGGTCATGGGAGGCTTAAATGCAGGAGATGTGTGGATAACAGTACAGACATCTTTAAACATGGTTGCGGTAGCGACTCTTGCTGAAGCATCATGTATAATACTCCCGGAAAAGCTCACAGCATCACAGGAAGTCACAGACAGAGCAACAGAAGAGAATATAACAATATTCTCAGCAGACGAAGATGCTTACGCATTAGCAAAAAAAATATCAAAGCTACTGCAAGACTAACTGCCGCAGTGTTTACACTGTGGCAGTCGCCGGCAAAAGGGGATAAAAAACATTGCATAAAGTCTACTATGACCTACACATCCATACTGCGCTATCACCGTGTGCAGACGACGACATGACGCCAAACGACATAGTCGGCATGGCACAAATAAATAATCTTGACCTAATAGCGATAACAGACCACAACTCCATAGAAAATGCACACGCAGTAATAAAAGCGGCACAAGGCAAAAACATAACGGTTATCCCCGGCATCGAGGTCTCAACATCAGAGGAAGTACACGTGCTGTGTTTGTTTAGCACCATAGAGAAAGCGCGAAGTTTTGATGAGCAGCTCCGACCTTTGCGCTCAAAAATAGAAAACCGCAAGGACATATTCGGAAATCAGTTGATGTATGACGAAAATGATGAATTGACCGGAGAGGTAAGCGATTTGTTGATTGCACCATCTGAAATATCATTTGATGCGCTGCACAGCTTGACAAACAGACACGGCGGAGCTTTTATTCCTGCGCATATTGATAGAGATTCTTTCAGTGTCCTGTCAAATCTGGGATTTTTGCCTCCCCACATAAACATAAAGACTCTCGAAGTTTCGCAAAACGGAGTAAAGAAAGGCTTCGTAGAGCAGAACCGGGAAAAATATACAAACAACCAAATAATCTTTTCATCAGATGCACACAGGCTTTGGGAAATAAATGAGAGAATGAACTACATTACATTGCCCGAACTCGGTGCGGAAGCCGTGATTGATTTTTTGCGTTGATTTTTTTACTATTTTAGTGTAGTATAGAACAGTTATATGCTAAAAAGATGAAGAAAGGAATTTATGTATTATGAGTGCTAATACCACCCCTCCGTTTGCAGGAACGAAGGAGCAAGAGAGAGAACTGAAGGACGTAATCGGCAAGCACAAAAATAAGGTAGGTGAGCTAATGCCTGTGTTACAGGCAGCACAAGATATCTACGGTTATATGCCGGAGGAAGTCCAGAGAATGGTTGCAGAGGGAATGAGCGTGTCGCTCAGTGAAGTGTTTGGAATAGTCACATTCTATTCGCAATTCAGTCTCACACCAAAGGGCAAGTATAAAATCAAAGTCTGCATGGGAACTGCATGTTATGTAGTCGGCGCAGGAGACATACTGGACAGATTTTCAAGAGAACTTAGTATCAAAGACGGTGAATGCACAGAAGATATGCAGTTTTCACTGGACGGTGTGAGATGCATAGGTGCATGCGGACTGGCTCCGGTTATCACAATCAACGAAGATGTCCACGGAAGAATCAACGAGGGCATGGTCCCCGAGATTCTCAGTCAATATAAAAGCTAAAACTATGATGGAAGAACTGTCACTCAACATACTCGATATAGTACAAAACTCTATAAGCGCAAATGCAGTTTTAATAAAGATTGAGATTATAGAAGACGATGCAGAAAATCTGCTTATGATACGAGTAGAGGATGACGGAAAAGGGATGGACGAAGACTTACTGGAAAGAGTGCAAAATCCATTTGTAACAACTCGCACTACACGGAAAGTAGGACTCGGCATATCGTTTCTTAAAGAAGCTGCTGAAATAACGGGCGGGTCACTGAAAATCAGTTCCACGCCAAATATAGGAACAGAAGTCACAGCTACTTTTGTAAAGGATCACATCGACCGCCAGCCGGTGGGAGACCTCGTAGGAACGCTCACGACTCTAGTGACGTTGAACCCGAAAACCGATTTCGCGTTGACCTACAGGGTAAATGATGAACAGTTTGATTTTACAACACGAGAAGCAAAAGAAATGCTCGGAGAGGAAGTTTCTATTTCGAGTCCCGGAGTTGTTAGCTTTCTATCGGAATACCTAAGTCAGCATATTGAGAAATTAGTAAAGGAGCGAAGTAAATGAAATCTTTAGCACAACTGGCAGAGATTAAAGAAAAAATGAAGGCAAACGAGACCATGCGCCACGACGGTGAAAGAGCAAAGAAAATCGTTGTAGGCATGGGTACTTGTGGTATCGCTGCCGGAGCACGGGGCATTGTTGCCGCGCTCACAGATGAAATCGCNAAGAGAAACCTCGAACACGTTACCATAGCACAGACAGGCTGTGTNGGNATGTGCAAACTGGAACCCATGATGGACGTTGTCTCTCCCGGTGAAGAGAAAGTAACATACGTTAAGCTCACACCGGANCAAATTCCGAAAATCGTAGGCGANCACATAGTAAACGACAGACCTGTCAAAGAATTTACTATCGGCGCATATGAAAAAGAATAGGGGGCAGGAAACATATGAGTTATAGATCCCATGTAATGATTTGTGCCGGAACCGGCTGTGTCGCTTCCGGATGTAATGCTGTTGGAAAAGAAATCGAAGATGAAATCAAAGCCGTTGGTCTTGAAAACGAAGT
>WQTE01000054.1 GCA_009786445.1 Oscillospiraceae bacterium
TCTCAGCGAACCAGACTCGATGCATACTTTGAATACTTCAACATAGACCCCGATATATCCGCATCGGATTTCCTTTCGCGGCTCAGAAACCATTATAGAATTGACTACACCATAGGCATTTTAGATGCAAGGCTCATTATCGGCGTGCGTTATGAACTTGAAATGCGTATGGTAATGGGCGCTTTAACCCCATATATTTTTGCCGAGGATGTAAGCACTGAGTTTGTTGCATATATTGAGGAACGCGGATTTCGCTCCGTTTTTTTCGAGAACACATTTATTCGCGAGTACCACACGACCGCCGCACCGCATATACTTGGCTACGTCGGGCCTATGACAGCAGAGGAATTTGAGGTTTTCAGAGAATATCCTTGGGAACTCCCCATGAATGCTATTGTCGGAAAAATGGGAGCAGAGCGTGCCTTTGAGCAATACCTGCACGGCAGGGAAGGGCAAAAACTAATACAGACGAGCGGAGACGGTACGGTTTTGAGCGTTGAAGTGCTGCGCGAACCTGAACCGGGTTCTCATGTTTTTCTGACACTTGATTTAGGTTTGCAAATAGCTGCGGAAAACGCACTGCGAACTCATATAGAAGCTGTCAATGCGCAGCGTTTGGAAAATCCAATAATTACTGTCCGAGATGAAGAGCAGGAAAATGAACCAATCCCGGGCGGAGCCGTTGTTGTCACAGATGTAAACACAGGTGAAATCCTCGCTGCGGCGACCTATCCGACATTTAACTTGGCTACACTCTCACAAGACTGGGCAATGCTTCACACAGACATGAGAAATCCAATGCTCAATCGTGCTACACAGGGACAATTCATCCCCGGGTCAACCTTTAAAATGGTGACAGGTCTTGCAGCACTGAGGAATGTAACCATTGTCAACAGACATCTTACAATAAACGATAGAGGTCGCTATGACAGGTGGGAAGCTGACGGTCTTGTTCTACACTGCGCGCTTTACACATTGGCACGTACCGGACACGGTTATCTCGACATAGTTCAGGCTCTCGCTGTTTCGTGCAACTACTACTTTTTCCAAGTCGCCGACTGGCTTCCGGGTGGTGCAGACAGTGCAGGAAATATTCTTGCGGATACTGCTGCTGAGTTTGGGCTGGGCATAAGAACCGGTCTTGAAATTCCTGAAAACCCGGGCAGACTCGCCTCTCCTGATGTTTGGCGTGGTCTTCGCGAAGCTCGCGGAGAGTGGGTCGGCTTTACCTTTGGAGATGTTTTAAGTACATCTTTCGGTCAGGGCGAAAACCGCTTTACACCCATTCAGCTTGCTAACTATGCCGCAACAATAGGTAACGGCGGTACGCTGTTTTCTCTCTCTATTTTGCATAGAATTGTCAGAAATGATTTCACAGGCGAGCCGCTGTTTGTCAGCCAGCCTGAGATTCTAAACGTAATTGAGGAAACTGAGTACATAGAAATTTTGCAAGAGGGTATGGTCGCCGCTTCCAGAGGTCGAATAAGATATTGGAATGGCACGGCATTTTCCGTTTTTGGCAACTACCCCATAGTGGTTGCTTCTAAGACAGGCACAGCGCAAATCGAAGGCCATGCCATAAACGATGGTGTTTTCGTCGCCTATGCACCTGCGGAAGATCCTCAAATTGCAATCGCAGTGGTAGTAGAAAAAGGCGGTGGTGGTGCAGCCATCATGCCTATTGCCAGAATGATTTTTGACCATTTTTTCGCCACCGAAGGAACTTTCCTAGCAACACCATATGGGCAAATGATACCTTAAATTTACCGCGACTTACCGCAGAGAACGAGCAATTTGCTACGCTTTTTTGCGAGCCGGGTAATCTTCAGCCCATTCTCTGCCTATCAAACAAAGCACAAAAGGACAATAACTATATATGCGAAACAACATTTACATAAAGGGTGCCAGAGAGAACAACTTGAAAAACATTGACCTTGAAATACCAAGAGACAAGCTGGTTGTTTTGACAGGTATATCCGGAAGCGGAAAATCTTCACTTGCTTTTGATACAATCTATGCCGAGGGTCAAAGACGATATGTCGAGTCACTCTCGGCGTATGCTCGTCAATTTCTCGGTCAGATGGAAAAGCCCGATATTGACTACATTGAAGGTCTCTCTCCCGCTATTTCAATCGATCAAAAAACCACAAGTCGCAATCCTCGCTCAACAGTCGGTACTGTTACTGAAATATACGACTATCTGCGCCTATTATGGGCAAGAGTCGGTATACCACACTGTCACATCTGCGGCAAAGAAATTCAGCAGCAGTCCGTTGACCAGATAGTAGACAGTGTCTTGACTTTGCCCGAAGCCACCAGAATACAAATCATGGCTCCTGTGATTCGCGCACGTAAAGGCGAATACCAAAAGGTCTTTGAAGATGCCCGTAAGAGTGGTTATGTCAGAGTGCGAGCGGATGGGAGCATATATGATTTATCCGAGGAAATTAAACTCGATAAAAATAAGAAGCACAATATTGAAATCATAGTTGACCGGCTCGTCATAAAAGACGATGTGGCAAGAAGGCTCACCGATTCGGTCGAGACTGCGCTTTCTCTCTCGGGCGGGCTTCTCATCGTTGACATCGTGGGAGAAGACAGAGAACTGCTTTTTTCGCAAAACTATGCCTGCGAAGATTGCGGCGTGTCCATGGAGGAACTGACACCCAGATTATTTTCGTTTAACAACCCTTACGGTGCTTGCGCCACTTGTACGGGTCTTGGGACTCAGCTCAGAGTTGACCCTGCACTGATTATCACAAACCCGTCCCTCTCAATCGAAGATGGAGCAATTTCGGCATCCGGTTGGGGCAATGTGAAACAAGACGGCGTTGTAAAAATGTACTTTGATGCACTTGCAAAAAAATATAGATTCAAGCTGTCAACTCCCCTCAAGGAGCTTCCCGAAAAAATAGTGGATATAATTCTCTACGGTACAGGCGGCGAAAACCTTGAGATGCATTTTGATAAAACCCGAGGCAGCGGTACGCTGGTCAGACCGTTTGAGGGTGTTGTGAAAAATATCGAACGCCGCTACAAAGAGACACAGAGTATGTCTATGCGTTGGGAACTTGAAAACTATATGGCAGAACACCCATGCCCGGATTGTGGTGGGCGTAAGCTAAAAGATGAAGTGCTTGCGGTAACTGTCGGGGATAAGAGCATTGCTGAGCTGACTGAGATGTCGATAACTCGCACCATAGAGTTTGTCGAAAACCTAAAGCTGTCTGAAAAAGATGAGATGATTGCACGACGGATTTTAAAAGAGATATTGGAACGGCTGGGTTTTCTAAAGAGTGTCGGTCTTGAGTATCTGACTCTCAGCCGCCAAGCGGGTTCGCTCTCGGGCGGTGAAAACCAGCGTATACGCCTTGCTACGCAAATTGGCTCATCTCTCATGGGTGTGCTGTATATATTGGATGAGCCGTCAATCGGGCTTCATCAGCGCGATAACATCAAGCTGCTCAATATGCTTGCTCGTCTGCGTGACCTCGGTAACACTCTTTTAATAGTCGAGCATGACGAGGAGACAATGCTCGCCGCCGACTACATCGTTGACATAGGGCCGGGCGCTGGTATACATGGCGGTAAGGTCGTGTGTGCAGGGACTGCTGATGAAGTGATGGCGTGTGAAAAGTCTATCACAGGCAGGTATCTGAGCCGCAAAAAAATAATTCCCGTTCCTAAAAAGCGCAGAGATGGCAATGGGAAATCCTTAACTATAAATGGTGCGGGTGAAAACAATCTCAAGGATTTGACTGTTTCCATCCCGCTTGGAAAAATGACTGCTGTTACCGGTGTTTCGGGCAGTGGTAAGTCTTCGCTGGTAAACGAAATTATTTTCAAAGCTCTCTCCTCCGGATTAAACGGCTCAAAAGCTCGTCCGGGCAAGCATGAATCCATTGAGGGTATGGAGTATCTCGACAAGGTGATTGACATTGACCAGTCGCCGATAGGTCGCACCCCACGCTCTAATCCCGCGACTTATACCGGTGTTTTCGGCGATATTCGCGAACTTTTTGCGCAAACACAAGATGCTAAGGCTAGAGGCTATAAGGCAGGGCGTTTTTCGTTTAATGTGCGCGGTGGTCGCTGTGAATCCTGTTCAGGCGATGGGCTTATTAAGATTGAAATGCACTTTTTGCCGGATATTTACGTTCCTTGCGATGTTTGCAAGGGCAAGCGTTACAATCGAGAGACTCTTGAGGTGCGGTATAAGGGTAAAAATATCCATGAAGTTTTGGATATGACTGTTGAGGAGGCTCTGGAGTTTTTTGAAAATCTGCCGAAAATTCGTCAAAAGCTTGTTACTCTCGTAGACGTTGGGCTTGGGTATGTCAGGCTAGGCCAGCCTTCAACCACACTCTCAGGCGGTGAGGCTCAGCGTGTCAAGCTATCTACTGAGCTTAGTAAACGCTCTACAGGCAATACGTTTTATGTTCTCGACGAGCCAACCACAGGGCTTCACACCGCAGATGTACATAGGTTGATTGATGTGTTAAACAGGCTTACCGATGCCGGGAACACCGTGGTTGTCATTGAACACAATCTCGATGTAATAAAAACTGCTGACCATCTTATAGACCTTGGGCCCGAGGGCGGCGAAGCAGGAGGCGAAATCTTGTTTGAAGGCACTCCCGAAGGTGCTGCAAACTGTAAGGAAAGCTACACAGGTGAGTATTTAAAGAAGGTCTTGAGTTAGAAATTGTGCAGGGAGATGAGAGGGTGTTAAAAAATTTTTGAGGCTTTTAGGCGCTGGTCGGTCTTGCTATTTTGTACCATCGCTTTATCGCTGGCTCGCGATGTGCTACGGACCTCCGTGGCGCTGAGCCGCAAAAATTTTTTAACACCCTCTCCTCTCCTCCAAGATTGGTGCAAAAGTTATGAATTTTGTTGCGGGTGAATATGATATTGCTGTTATTGGTGCGGGTCATGCGGGGATTGAGGCTGCGCTTGTTTCTGCTCGTCTTGGTATGAAAACCATATGCTTTTCAGTTAACCTTGATGCTGTGGGCAATATGCCTTGCAACCCTGCAATCGGCGGGACGGGTAAGGGGCATCTTGTCCGTGAACTGGATGCGCTGGGCGGCGAGATGGCAAAATGTGCCGACCGTGCAGGTATTCAGTTTCGTATGCTCAATCGCGCAAAAGGCCCTGCCGTCCACTCGCTCAGAGCGCAAGCAGACAGGCGCAAGTATCAAGAGCTGATGAAAGAAACGCTCGAAAAGCAAGAAAACCTGACACTTAGACAAGCTGAAATTGTTGATATTGGCGTGGACAAGACAGGGGAACAGTCCTCCCTTCTCACGCAGATGAGACAGGAGAACCATCCCCCTGTCTCAGTTTGCAGTGTCACCACACACACCGGTGCGGTGTTTCATGTGCGTACTGTTATTCTCTGCACAGGGACATACCTTGCGAGCAAATGCATAGTTGGCGAAGCGGTTACAAACGGCGGGCCCGATGGTATGTTTGCTGCAAATGCGTTGGGCGAGCGTTTGCGTGAGCTTGGGCTTTCTCTCAGGCGATTCAAAACAGGCACGCCGCCGCGCCTTAGTGCACAGAGCGTAGATTTTACAAAAATGCAACCGCAATATGGTGATGAGCCACCTGAATCTTTTTCATTTAATTTTTCCGAGCCACTTTATAACGAAGCGGTCTGTTATCTCACGTATTCAAATGAGGACACTCATGAAGTTGTACGGAAAAATCTGCACCGAAGTCCTATGCACTCGGGTAATATTCACGGCATCGGTGCGCGATATTGCCCATCGTTTGAAGATAAAGTCGTGCGGTTTGCAGACAAAAAACGGCACCAACTCTTTGTCGAGCCTATGGGCTTAAATACAGGCGAACTATATCTGCAAGGATTTTCATCTTCCATGCCCGAGGAAGTTCAGCTACAAATGCTCCGCACCATCCCCGGTCTTGAAAATGCTGAGATTATGCGCCCTGCTTATGCTATAGAGTATGACTGCATAGATCCGCAGGAGCTTTTGCCTACACTTGAGTCAAAAAAGATTCAGGGTTTATATGGAGCCGGGCAGTTTAACGGTTCGAGCGGTTATGAGGAGGCGGCGGTTCAGGGCTTTGTCGCCGCAGTGAACGCTGTCTTGAAGCTAAAGGGTGATCCGGAACTTATCATTACTCGAAATGACGGATACATCGGCACTTTGATTGATGATTTGGTCACTAAAGGTACAAACGAGCCGTACCGCATGATGACTTCCCGCACCGAACACAGGCTTTTGCACCGTCAGGATAATGCGGATATCAGGATGTCGCATTTTGGCAGACGTGTCGGGCTTATTTCTGAAAAGCGACATCAAAAAGTGCTCGACAAGTACGAGCAGACTCAAAGGGAAATTAAAAGGCTTGAATTAACATTTATAGCTCCCTCTGCTGCACTCAGCGAACTGCTTTCACACCATAATATGCCGCAAGCTACAACAGGCTTGAACTTAGCCGCACTTTTGAGGAGACCTGAAATTTCATATGATGACATAGCTTCACTTGACAGCAACGCTCCTAAGCTCTCTTGCGATGTTAAAACCCAAGTGGAGATTGCCATTAAATACGAGGGGTATATAAAGCGGCAGGAGCGTCATCTTGAAGAGCTCTCTCGCATGGAAGACAAGACAATCCCGGAAAATTTTGATTATACTTCCATAGAGGTGCTGCGACTGGAAGCGAGACAAAAACTCTCCGCTGTGAGACCGAAAAATCTCGCTCAAGCATCTCGCATATCCGGCGTATCTCCTGCCGATATTGCTGCGCTGATGATATATTTAAAAAATAACAAAACCCCCGCCGAATCAGGGTAGTTTCGACAAGGGGTATTAAACGGGAAATCTCGCAATATATGCGAACTATCCAATCAACTGCAATACGCTCTGCGGTAGTGCATTTGCTTGTGCCAACATTGCTGTTGATGACTGCATTAGTATGTTATCTCTCGTAAATGAGGTCATCTTTTGAGCCATATCTGCATCGCGAATACGACTTTCTGATGCAGAAAGGTTTTCTGCCGTGATGTTCAGGTTTGCCATTTTGTGTTCAAGCCTGTTTTGTATAGCACCTAGGTTTGCACGGAACATCGACACGGCATTTATGGTGTAATCTGCTTGTGAAATCATTCGGCTTATCCAAGCGGCTTGCGACATTTCGGAAGGTATTCCGTCTCGCTCAACACCACTATAGTTGTGTGCCACTCCAAGGAATGGATGATGTCCGTGCGAGCCTTGCAAGGCAAGTCCGATATGGTTGAGATTATAAGATAGCGCGGTAAGGAAATGCAGCTGTCCGACCTCGCCATCTTCGCCAGTACCCATTTCAAAATATGGATTGTTGTGTGCTGTTAATTCATTCACGTCAAAGTTGACTTCAAGAATATCTCCCGCATTGGCCCCAACCTGAAAAATCATGCCGAGTATTCCGCGTCCGTTACGTTCGAGGTCCTCGGCAGATATGTTAACCCCTCTGTTGTCTATATTACCCGTCTGCAGCACGTTTATCCCATTAAACTGCGTTGTATCACCTGTTTGCCGAATTTCATCTGCAATCTGGAACACTTCAAGTGCAATTGCATTGCGATCCATCTGATCGTTTGTGCCGTTTGCACCCTGAACGGCGAGCTCACGCATACGCTGCATCATACTTGAAACTTCGCCAAGAGCGCCTTCCGTGACTTGTATCAAGGAGATGCCATCTTGAGTATTGCGGCTTGCTTGGTTAAGACCTCTAATCTGTGTCCGCATTTTTTCTGAAATAGCAAGTCCTGCGGCATCGTCAGCAGCGCGATTTATTCTAAATCCTGAACTTAGACGCTCAACATTACGACCAATATTTCCGGTATTAATACTGTATTGACGATGGCTGTTTATAGCCATCACATTATTGTTTATTCGCACAGCTTCCGACTCCTTTCGAAATTGCTACAGCGACTTCCTTGCCGCCGCGAAATGCATCTTCGCATCTCGTGTCAAATATGTTATTAAGCTAATGATTTCGTGAATTACATAGATGTTCTATATATATTGTCGAATTATCAGATACCTCACCTTAGCATAATTTTGACAAAAAGTCAATATAATTTTCACAATTGACGGGATTAATGCGCCATTTGCCACAATCTTTCTTTTATGCTATACTACCGCCATGGTAAAATTTGGTAATCTTGAAATAAACACAAAAGTGGCGTTTGCGCCGATGGCCGGGGTTTCGGATATTGCGTTTCGGACGATTTGCCGCGAACTGGGGGCAGGTCTCACATATACCGAGATGGTCAGTGCCAAAGCTCTTGTCTATAAAGACAAGAAGACACACAGTATTCTTAAGATTGCAGAGGGTGAATCCCCTGTGGCAGTGCAGATTTTCGGCAGTGATGTTTCGACAATGGCAGAAGCTGCGCCGATGGCGTATGAGATGTCGGGGGCAGATTTTATTGACATAAATATGGGCTGCCCTGTCGGCAAAATTGTTAAAAGCGGCGACGGCAGTGCACTAATGAAAGACCCCGAAAAGGCGGGTCGAATCATCGAAGCTGTGGTGAAAAGCGTTCCATGCCCTGTCACTGTTAAGTTTCGTAAGGGCTGGGATAAAGGCAACATCAACGCTGTTGAGTTTGGGAAAATGGCTGAGCAAGCGGGTGTGTCTGCTATTGGCGTACATGGGCGAACAAGAGCTCAAATGTATTCCGGCAGGGCAGATTGGGATATAATCCGTGAGGTCAAAAAAGCTGTAAACGTGCCTGTTTCCGCAAATGGTGATATTTGGTCAGGTGAAGATGCTGTCAGAATCCTAAAGTACACGGGCGCAGATATTGCTCTTGTGGCAAGAGGTGCTATGGGGAACCCGTGGATTTTCAGAGAGGCTGTTGCACTGCTTTGCGGTGAAGTTGCTCCACCTATGCCGCCTGTCGCCGAGCGAGCAGAAACTGCTATGCGCCAGTTTGAGCTTGCAGCTTTGCACAAAGGCGAGCACATCGCCTGTCTCGAAGCGAGAAAGCATTATGCGTGGTATCTGCGAGGCGTTTCTCATTCGGGCTACTTCAAAGAACGGATCTCAAAGGCAACCACCTTAGACGATTTGCGGGATATAACAGAGGGGATTAAACGAGAGCTCAGTTAATAGAGCTTTAAGGAGAAAACTTTGCTGGACGAACGGACTATTATTCAAAAAATTATAGCCGGCGATAAAAATGCGTTCGAGGATTTGGTGATTGCCAATCAGAAAAACGTCTATAATCTTGCGCTCAAAATGACAAAGAACGAAGATGATGCTCTTGACATTTCACAAGAGGCGTTTATTAAAGCATATCGTAATCTTAGAAAGTTTCGTGGTGACAGCAAGTTTTCCGTTTGGCTATACAGACTCACTTACAACATTTGTATTGATTTTTTACGCAAACAGTCAAAAGAAAAGGTGATTTCGCTCGATTTTGAAGATGATTCCGGTGATGTTTCACCTATTGAAATTCCTGATGTCAGAAATCTTCCGGAAGACAGCGCGGTTCGGCGCGAGGTGCGAAAAACGATTGCAGAAAGTTTCTCTGACCTTCCGCAGAAGCACCGTGATGTCCTCGTAATGCGTGAAGTAAACAGTATGAGTTACGAGGAAATTGCCGAGACGCTTATGGTAAACGTGGGCACGGTAAAATCACGAATTGCCAGAGCAAGAATGAGTTTAGCAGATATTCTGGTAAAAAAGGGAACTTTCCCAAGTAGCTATCGTCATAAGAGCATAGACACCGCAGGAGGTGGTACAGCATGAGACAGTGTAAAGATTACTTAGAACAAATAAGCGCGTATGCAGACGATGAGCTTTCTTTGGCAAGTGAAATTCGTGATTTAGAATCTCATCTTGCACAGTGTCAAAACTGCACAGCCTTTTATGCTTTTTCGCAGGAGATTTCAAGTGTCAACACCGGGTCACTTGTTGAGCCGCCGAGCGAACTCACTGCTCTTGTGATGAGTCAAGTTAAAAGCGAATCCGCTTCCAATAGTCAAAATCGAACAAAATCACGCAATCTGCGGCTTGTGATGACAAGACTTGTGCCTATTGCAGCAAGTTTGGCTCTCGTAGTGCTTGTGTGGCAATTCTGGGGTGGCTTCGGACAATTAGATTATGCAGTTATGCCGGAAGAGGATGCCGTCACGGCCCCTGCACCTGCGGCTGCTCCTTCCCCGGAAGTCTTTGTCGCAACTGATGAATACCTATGGGCGGCTGAATATGAAGCTGAAATGGAAATTACCGAAGTCGGCAGGAGATTATTTGATGAGGAAGACGGTGCACCACCTGCTTTTGGAGATGGAGCAGGAACACAGGTTGCTCTTGATGCCCCAAGTGGGTATGTTTCTCACAATCTGCAACTATATCTTGAAATAGAGCACGCTAATATTGTCTTTGGTGGTAGCGATGACCCTTCCTATGGGGCTCTTGAGGATGAAGACTCGCACGTCTCGCAGGCTTCATTCATCGTAGCTATAACCGGTGGTCTCCCTTATTTTATGGAAAGATTTGAGCCTGACCCAATCGGGCAGTTTGCAGGGTGGGATAAGGTCTTTGTTATAACAACCGATCAAGCGAGGCTTCTTCTCTCTGAACTTGCCTACGGAGCAATGACCTCTGAAGTGCTGGAACAGGATACAAGCAATCCTTACGCTATAGTGTTGTTTTTATCGTAAAGCTAACGTTTTGCTATGCTAAGAAGAAATGAGCTAATTTAGTACATATCTATGGCCTGAAAACCCTCGCTGACCTCCATTGTTGCTCGGGCATCAAGCTCAAAGCCTGCATCGGCTCCGCTCCGATGCTCATAATACGCCTGAGAGCCAATCATTGCGGCATTATCGCCGCAGAGGCTCAGCGGGGGAATCAGCAGAGTGCATCCGTCTTTCTCTGCGGCTTTTGTAAAGTCTGCACGAATGCGAGAGTTCGCCGCAACTCCGCCTGTTACTGAGATTTTGTCATGTCCAAATTCTTTTGCCGCAGCCATTACACGCGGTACTAATATATCGCTGATGGTGCGTGTAAAAGATGCTGCAAGTGAAGCCGTGTCCAGCTTCTCACCTTTTTGCTCTGCATTGTGGACTATATTAACCATGGCAGTTTTCAGCCCTGAAAAGGACATATCATAAGCAAACCCCTCAATTACAGGACGGGGTAGACTGAATAGCGAATCGTCACCATCACTTGCGAGTTTTTCGAGTACAGGTCCGCCGGGATAGCCGAGCCCGAGTACACGGGCAGTCTTGTCAAAACACTCACCTGCGGCATCATCACGAGAACGCCCGATTATAGAGATGTCGGTATATCCCCGGACATCGGCGATTAGGCTGTTTCCGCCCGATATTACAAGACTCAAAAATGGCGGTTCTAAGTCAGGATACGCTATATAGTTGGCGGCTATATGTCCTCTCAAGTGGTGTACCGGAATCAGCGGAACATTAAGTGCCATAGCTAGGCCTTTTGCAAAATTTACTCCAACCAGCAGCGCTCCGATTAGCCCCGGCGCGCAAGTGACGGCAACGGCATCTATTTCGCTCTTTTCTATACCTGCATTTTTTAGTGCAAGTTCAGAGAGTCTTCCGATATGTGCAGCATGGTTTCGTGAGGCAATCTCAGGCACAACACCCCCATATAGTGCGTGCATATCAGCTTGTGAAAACAGTTCACTAGACAGCACTTCCCGACCGTCACGAACTACCGCAACCGCAGTTTCATCACACGATGTTTCTATAGCAAAAATAATCATTAATGATTAATCCTCTCCATAACTAATGCATCTTCAACAGGATTATCGTAGTATCCCTCACGCACTCTCAGGGTTTTAAAGCCAAACTTTTCATAAAGGCTAATGGCCGCCGCATTGCTGCGGCGTACTTCGAGAAATACCTTGTCGAGCGATTTATCTCTCGCATGGAGTAATACGTCCTCTAAAAGCAGGCTCCCGACACCGCCTTGGCGGACATCTTTGCGGGTCGCAATCTGCAATAGTTCGCCATTTTCGCCAACTTCACGAAAAACTGCAAAGCCGAGTATATCACTACTAAGTTGCGCCGCTACAAAATAAGCATCCTCTTTGTCAATTTCAGGAAGAAGAAAGCTCATTGTCCAGCCGGCCGAAATCGCCTCTCTGCCAATTTCAAGGATTTGACCAAGATTTTCCTTTGTCGCGTGGACAATCTCTATATCATTTTGCATCATGCCAGCTTTTACCTACCTTTGTTTCAGCCACTAGTGGAACACGGAGAGTTGCGGCGTTCTCCATCTCCTCTCGCAAAAGAAGGCATACAGAGTCGGCTTCGCTCTCGGGACACTCAACAATCAGTTCGTCATGCACTTGCAAGATGAGCTTTGCCGAGAGTTTTTCCGCACACAGCCGCTGCGATACATTTAACATGGCGATTTTCATGATGTCCGCCGCAGTGCCTTGAATCGGCATATTAAGCGCAACCCTTTCTCCGAAAGAACGGGTATTGAAATTGCTCGATTTAAGCTCAGGCAAGTAACGGCGTCGAGAAAACAGTGTTGATACAAACCCGCGCTCCGTTGCATTTTTTATTATATCTTTCATGTATGCCTGTACTCCCGAGTATTTCTCGAGGTAACTCTCAATATACACTTTTGCTTCCTTTGGCGTGACACCAATATCCGCAGCAAGTGAAAACGGCGAAATACCATAGACAATGCCAAAATTGACAGCCTTTGCTCTAAATCTGTGCGTAGGTGTAACATCTTTCAGTGGAACACCAAACACTTGCGATGCAGTCACTGTGTGAATATCCTCACCATTTTTGAAGGCTTCAATCATAACAGGGTCATTTGCTATATGTGAGAGCAGACGAAGTTCTATCTGCGAATAATCGGCATCAACAAGCACATTGCCCTCGCCGGCGATGAACATTTTCCTAAGTTCGCTCCCGGTCTCCCGTCTTACAGGTATATTCTGCAAATTTGGCTCTGTCGAAGAAAGCCGCCCTGTTGCGGTTACAGTCATTTGAAAATGCGTGTGGACTCGCCCGTCCGGGGTAATGACTTTTAGCAAACCTTCTGCATACGTTGATTTAAGCTTAGATAGTTCTCTATAGTTTTTTATAAGCGTAATAATCAGGTGTTTGCCTTTGAGTTTGTCCAGTACTTCGACGTTTGTTGAATAGCCTGTTTTTGTCCTTTTCGGCGGCGGAAGCATAAGTTTTTCAAACAAAATAGTGCCTAGTTGTTTATGTGAGTTGATGTTGAAAGTTTCTCCCGCAGCTTCATAAATTCTCGCTTCAAGCGAAGTGAGATCCTGCGTGAGTGTTTTTCCGAATGTGACGAGCGCTTCTTTATTAACGAGTACCCCTGTGTGCTCCATGTTGGCGAGAACTTTTGAGAGCGGTAACTCTATTTCATAGTACAGCTTTGAAAGTTCCATATCGGCGAGTTTTTTTTCCAAAACATCTTTGAGTAGTAAAAGCGAAAAAGCTTCATCAGCTATTGCGTTTCCGTCATCGGCAATCATTGACATTTGCCCGCTTTCTTCGCTGCTTGACTTTGTCGAATAACCACAGTAGTCCAGCGATATACGTGATATTTCGTAGCTCGAATCGGTCGGCGACATGAGATAGGCTGCAAGCGCCGTGTCAAACACCCATCCGTCTGTTTCGAGGTTACTTATCAGGCACGCTCTGAAAATGTCCTTAACATCATGCCCTACCTTTTTTACATCGCTGCTTAACAGGGTTTTGAGTGTTTCTTCAAATTCCGGAGTCTTACTGCGTGTCAAAGAATATACCGCACCCTCGCAGGGGACGGGCTTGCCCTTTCCGGTGTCGC
Organism: Oscillospiraceae bacterium; assembly: GCA_009786445.1. GTDB lineage: Bacteria > Bacillota > Clostridia > Oscillospirales > Oscillospiraceae > WRMH01. The sequence goes on from WQTE01000054.1 coordinate 13,819, forward strand.
AGTTATCTCCCGTATTGTCGTGCGATGCAGGAAGTGCAACAGCCACACTATCGAAAAATTCTGTATCAATTCGCACTGATACAAATTCTGCATCCTTAGCCTTATCTGCAAACTCTGCACATTGCTTTGCAGTTTCAACTACAGTAGTCTCCGGTGCTTGCGGTGCATTACGTCCGCCGCCCGAAGTCATAGCGGGGGGTTTTAGATTGTACTTATTTATAAAGCTGATAAATCGCAGGCGTGTAAAAAGATTGTATAGCGCATCGTTGTCGTTTTCTTTTCGCAAACACTCACTTAGAGCAAAATCGAGCGGCGCATCGGTGCGAATCTCGGCAAGTTCATATGAGAGCTTTGCTTTTTCAGCATCGGTTTTCAGCTTTTTTTTCACCGTTTCTTTTATGTCAAGAGTTTCAAGTTTTTCATAAATATCCGTCACGCGCCCAAATCTCTGCACAAGATCCATCGCCGTCTTTTCGCCAACCCCTGCAACACCCGGAATGTTGTCGGAAGAATCACCCATGAGTGCTTTTAAGTCAATCATCAGCATTGGTTCAAAGCCGTATTCATCGTGAAAAACCTCAGGGGTATAGTCGTTTGTCTCCGTCTTACCGCCTTTGGTTTTGATGTGCTTGACTCTGGTCAGCGGCGATAGGAGTTGAAGTGTGTCCTTATCACCCGTCACTATGACACACTCAAAATTCTCTGCTTCACATTTTTTTGCGAGCGTGCCGAGCAGGTCGTCTGCCTCCCAGCCTGCCACTTCATAGCGTTTAATGTTCATTGCACTCAGGACTTCCTTTAATATCGGCATCTGTACAACAAGTTCTTCAGGCATCCCCTTTCGGTGCGCCTTGTACTCTCCATAAAGCTCATGCCGAAACGTCGGCGCGGGCAGGTCAAATGTGACACAAACCGCATCAGGGTTTTCCTCTCCGAGAATTCGCCCTAAAATAGCAAGAAATCCATATACTCCGTTTGTAGGTGTTCCATCAGTAGCATTTAGCGACCGCACCCCATAAAATGCGCGGTTTACAATGCTGTTTCCATCGATTGCAACAAGTTTCAAAAAAAAGTCCTCCTATGGCTAGCTGTGACTATTCTATCGCCTTTTGCACAAAAACGCAAGAAAATGAAGTGTCACTATTGACATTAATAGTAGTTGTGCATAGAATGTCTTTACTTGTTCTGAATCTTTATAACTGAAGGGAACCCCAAACATGAAAAAAGACTTACTTAAATTACTTGATGTGAGTGGAGAAGAAATCAAACTCATCCTGGACACGGCCGACGAGCTGAAAGCGGAGTGGAAAGCGGGGAAAAAGCACGACTTTCCGAAAGACAAAACACTTGTTATGATATTTGCGAAAAATTCAACCAGAACACGCGTTTCATTTGAAGTCGGTATGACGCATCTGGGCGGTCACGCAATATTTCTCTCAAATGCAGACAGCCAGCTCGGGCGCGGCGAACCTATTGCCGATACCGCAAGGGTTCTCAGCAGATATTGCGACTGCATAATGATAAGAACTTTTGACCAAGAGGACGTAGAAGAACTCGCGAAATACTCAACAGTTCCCGTAATCAACGGTCTTACCGACTTCTCTCACCCCTGCCAAATTCTTGCGGATATAATGACTATCCGTGAGCATAAGGGCAAACTTGAAGGGCTTAAAGCCTGCTGGATTGGCGATGGTAACAATGTCGCTAACTCCATGATTGTCGGCTGTCTGAAATGCGGAATGGATGTGAGTGTTGCTTGCCCCGAGGGTTACAGACCTGATAAACAGGTTTTGGATTTTGCAAACAGCTTCACAGGAGCAAAATTCGAGCTGACTGACGACCCTAAGGTCGCAGCAAAGGGCGCAGATGTCATTTTCACAGATGTTTGGACTTCGATGGGTCAAGAGGGTGAGACAGAGAAGCGAATGAAGGCGTTTGCGGGTTATCTTATCGACGATAGCATTATGGCTCTGGCTAATCCCGGCTGCATGGTTCAGCACTGCCTTCCTGCACACAAAGGCGAGGAGATTACGGAAAAGGTCTTTGAGGAACACGCTCAGGAGATTTTCGACGAAGCTGAAAATCGCTTGCATGCGCAGAAGGCTCTTATGTATCTGCTTATGAAGCAAAATACGGGGGCTGTAGCAAAATAAGCGGGCGGTCAATGACCGCCCCTACATATGCCTAATATTTGCATTTTTGATACGATATGTAGGGGTGCGCATTGCGCATCCGCAT
>WQTE01000055.1 GCA_009786445.1 Oscillospiraceae bacterium
CAACTTCGTTCCAAGAGAATGCCAGTCAACCGGCGGAAGGGATTTTACCATTAGGGGAGTGGGAATGCCAGTCAAGCGGTAGAATGAATGCCAGTCAACCGATGGAAAGGTGCAGATAGACAAATGAGCAGTACACCCTGAAAAATCTACTAATATCCAAAAATAAGAACCGTGAAAAGTCCCTGATTGCAAAGGTTTTTGCGATTATTTTTTGTGGGCGCACTGACCCTTGCGGTAGAGCGCTTGACTGGCAGTCAAGAGGTCAGCGGTTCGATCCCGCTTATCTCCACCACAGGGAGTTTGCGTCAATGTCGCAAGCTCTCTGGCTTTTTACACAGAATTATAACAAGCTGAAGTTAACGTCGTGAATTTTATGAAAGACACCTATGACTTGTATTAATTAGGTGCGACGCATCAAGGCGACCATGGAGAACATGTACAGACAGCTCATTTTGTATCTATGCGTTAATAAATGATGCATATGACAAACCAATCAAAAAATGATATATTTATAGCCATGGGTAAGAGACACATTAACACAATCCACCGCAGGAGGTGAACAAATGATACCGCTAAAACTGAAAACCTTGCTCGATGGGCGCGTAGTTGAAAGTGACCGAGTTGAATATAAAAAAGGTTGGAACCCCAACGAGACCATTCAAACAATTTGCGCTTATGCCAATGATTGGAGCAATACTAATGGCGGATATATTGTTTTAGGCATAGCTGAAGAAGATGATTTGCCTGTGCTTCCACCGGAAGGTCTGCCTGTAAATACTCTCGATAAAATTCAGCAAGAGTTGGTTCAGTATTGTAAGTTGATAACGCCGAGCTACACGCCACAAATCGAACTTGTTGAGTATCAAGACAAACATCTAATTTATCTATGGTGCAGCGGCGGCGATGCCGGACCTTATAAAGCACCTGTGAATGTTTTTGATAAGAAAAAGTAGTAAAATTTCCTGACAGAGCGGAAGCTGACAGGTTCTACAGTTACCCATATGAGGCCATTGAAGAAACTCTTGTGAACGCTGTCTTTCATAAGTCGTACCAAATTCGAGAGCCTGTTGAAGTGCGTATTTATATTGACTGCATTATAATAATCAACCATCCCGGACCTGAGCCTTACATTGATATGGAAAAGTTAACGCAAGGCAAAGCCATAGGTAGGCGCTATAGGAACAGGCGCATTGGTGAATTTTTTAAAGAAATTGATTTGTCCGAGAAAAAATCAACAGGTATAACAAAGATTCTTGGGGCGCTTGAGAAGAACGGCTCGCCACCGCCAATTTTTGAAACAAGCAACGGTCGCGAATTTATGCAAGTTACTATAAAGATGCATGAGGGTTTCGACGTAGACCATTTTGCTACTAAGACGCCAAGTGAGCAGGTAAATCGCCAAGCGATAGTCCTTAGTGTGTTATCGGAAAACCCAACGCTCACGATAAAACAGCTTAGTGAAGCCACCGAAATATCAATAGCCACTCTCAGGCGAGAGATGAAGATTATGAAAAATAACAATCAAATCAAACGAAAAGGCTCCGATAAAAAAAGGATATTGGGAAATATTGTAGAAAAATGGGGAGACTCCTGAAACAGATTTGAATATATAAAATCCTCTGAAGTTAGGTGATAAAATGCTAAATTCACTATTTAATTGCTGCAAAAATATTGTTGTATTTGATGTTGAGACAACAGGGATAAACCCAAAGAACGATGAAATCATCGAAATCGCTGCTCTTCGAGCGGTGAACAATAACGGCATCATTGTGGTTGAAGATAAGTCTAGCTTTCTGGTAAAATTGACTCCGGGAAGGAGATTGCCGGCAGTTATTTCGGATTTAACGGGCATTACAGAAAGTAGGCTTCAAAAAGAAGGTATAAGTAAAGAAGATACTTGTGCTGGAGTTGTGAATATGCTCAGCCATCAAGATTTATTGCTTGCGGCGTATAATGCGCATTTTGATCTCAGTTTTTTATATTTTTTCTTAAGAACCTTTCAGAAGGAAGCATGTCTTAAAAATTTGAAGTTGCTTGATGTGTTGACCATATATAAAGATAGAAAACCTTATCCCCATAAGCTAAGCAACGCAGCCGTAGCCTATGGCTTAAACTTACCCGATGCTCACAGAGCTCTTAATGATGTAAACACAACATTTGAATTGCTATGCAAAATGGGTGAGGAACTGGATGATCTTGACAAATATGTCAACTTGTTTGGGTATAATCCCAAATATGGAGTTCCAAAGCAGAAGATCTCCTCAGTGCGTTATCTTCCTCAGCCTTATAATGCAAAGAATCCACTTTACCATTGAATTTTGCTATGTGACAGCTTAAAGATGATATAAGTTTTGCCCTTATTCATCGCGATTCTTTTTCAACCATATGTTAAGAGCTTTATTCAGCTTAACCATAACAACCACAAACAACACAAACGCAAATATACCGCCTATCAAAAAGGCTATATTTACTAATTGAAACACGGCTTCAATACCTGTTGATAACATAACAAAAATCCTCCATAGCGGGTAGTCGTTTATTTCTTCTAAAAGAGCGAAGTAACTACGAGTCCATTCGAGCGAGCAACCAGTCTTTAAGTCTTTCACGGCTAAACACTCTTAGGTACTCGGTGGTGGTTTCTCCCTCATTTATCGTAGGCGTGGGTACTTGTATAGGTTCGTTACTTTCGAGTGACCGCTGGTCGGGTTCAAGTGACCACTGATCGAAATCAAATACCGTGCGCTCTACCTCAAAAACCGTAAATGTTCCGTCAAGTTCCCCGGATTCAATCAAAGCTATTAAATCTTCTTCCCAAATTCCAATAAAACTAGCGACTTCCCACTCATCGGTCATAAACTCACGAACTGCAACACCTCCATCCATAAGCATACCTGAAAAATTACCGTGTAATGTTTGGGGAATTCGCCGTGCTATAAAAAACCCAACAATGAGTATGCTAATCGCAATTACGCAAAGCCCAAACAACAATGCCAAGTTAAGTTTGCTTGCGGACTCATGTTGCATTGTTTTTTCATTATCTAATGTTTGATTATCCATTTTTTAATCCTTTCTCCAACACTTGATAAATATAGGATAACATAAAAGTGTACACAATACCACAAATTTCCGTTAAAGGTTTTTGTTGACAAATAACATGAGGATGTGGTATTCTTAAGCAGTTAGTCGCAACTAACATTGTTTCGTTCTATGCACTACTGACATATGTCAAAGTAACGAGATTCCACGTATTATTTTATATTGGCAAACTAAGAGACTATATTTTAAACAATGAGTTAGTTGAAACTAACTGAATGAAGGGCATATGAGTGTTGTTATTGTCGGCGGTAACGAAAGAATGGCTTGTGTTTATAAAGAAATCTGTATGAATCATGGATGTACCGCGAAGGTATATACCAAGGAACGAGGGTCATTAAAAATCAAAGTCGGTTGCCCGGATTTACTGATAATTTTGATGAGTACAGTTTCTCATCAAATGGTTATCAGTGCGATAGCCGGGGCCAAGCGCAACAACGTAGATATTGCCCGCATACAGTCCAGTAGTGCAACCGCATTAAATAAATTTTTCGAGGAGTACCGTGAAAATGTTTGATAGTATGTTAGTTCAGCACTGCGCACCCACACTTAGCAGCCTGAAAACTGCAAATATGTTTAGTCATGAATTTTCGTCAAATGATGAGCTAAACCTTGCACTTAAAACTTGGAACAGCAACTTAGGAAAAAAGGGTATTTCATTGCATATTTTGCATAGGCATACACAGCGGGCGGTAATTTATGTCTGCCGTGATTCTAGGCTTGCCAAAGATTTGCAAAACCGCAGTGCTCAAGATTTTCTTGCGCAGTTTGGCTACACTGATTTTACACCAGAGCTCTGCATCGAATTACTTAAAGAGCGGTTTGCTAAGTCAGACACATTCCCTCACGAGATTGGATTGTTTCTTGGCTATCCGCTTGCTGATGTAATCGGATTTATAGAAAATGCCGGAAAAAACTACATTTGCATAGGCTGTTGGAAGGTATATTGCAACGAATGTGAAGCGATTAAACTATTTGGGAAGTTTAAGAAATGTAAAGATGTTTATACAAGACTGTTCAGAAACCGAACACGCTCGGTCATGCAACTGACCGTTGCGGCGTAATCTGAGCAAGCTCACACTCGGTGATTGGAACACTGATACCTATTCTTTCATAGCACAGACATTACGGCGTTGCCATAATTTCAATAGAATCCCGTGCGATGCAAAAGCTAAAACAGTAATACCAAGAAGCAAAATTACAAGCCATTGAACCTCGAAGGCCCCCACTATAACTACTAACAAGGCCGATACAATTGCCCCGCACGCAAGTGCGGATTCATAAAACAAATTGCTCTCCATTATGAATTTTTCGCCTTTCCAGTATTTTGCCGCATTGAGCCTCGTCGTTTCTTCTTCCGTAAAAATTATGCTTCGGGTGCTTCTGTAAAACATCATAAACAGCACCACAAAGAACATGCTAGCCGACCAAATCAAAGCTGAACCCCATGTTTAAGGTGGTTTGCTTTTTTTATTGCTATAAAATAACCTTTTATGTCTAATTTTTTACTTCTTTTGCGTAAGTTAGCTTTGACTAACGCAGTTTCATGGTATCATGAAACGCACGTGGGATTCAACCCATTTTTGACAAACAGCCTATAATAGGTGCCAAAATGCCAAAATTTATTTGTGAAGCAAGTACTCGATTACCCACATAGCTTAAGAAACTCCTAAGCTATCAAACAGGTTTACCTCGCTAGGGGAATTTCTATGCCTGAATAATTTGTTGACTTCCAAACACTTGTTTTATATAATCAGGCAAGGTTGTCGGAAATACACAGTGGTTATTCAGGAGAGCAATAATATTCTTCTGAAGGAGGTTTTGCTTTGAACGATGTGCTTTTTGCTTTCATGCTGACTATAATTGCAGGATTGGCTACAGGGGTAGGCGGCATTGTGGTTGTGTTCTCAAAAGTTACGGACAAAAAGTTTTTGTCCATCTGTCTCAGCTTTTCCGCAGGAGTCATGCTTTACATTTCTTTTGCTGAAATTTTCGTAGAGGCACTTGGATCTTTGGAGTATGCTTATGGAGATAACATGGGATACTTGATTTTGACTGTTGCCTTTTTTGCCGGAGTTGCATTAATGGCGATTATCGACAGGTTTATACCGCATGACGAATCGCACACGGAAACCCTCGATACATTTTCGGAAGATGAAAAAGTGTCTCGCCAGGAAAAAAGTGAACTCAAGCGTACCGGGATTTCTTCAACTATTGCCATTGCAATTCACAATTTCCCCGAAGGACTCATAACCTTCATGGCTGCGTTGCATGACCCGGCTATGGGTGTTGCTATAGCTATCGCCATTATTATCCATAATATCCCGGAGGGTATCGCAATGGCTGCCCCAATCTATCACGCAACAGGCAGTAAAGCGAAGGCTTTTTTAGTTTCTGTAGGTGCAGGGTTGACTGAACCGCTTGGTGCGCTGATAGCGTGGTTGGTGCTAAGAAATATTTTTGACGATTTTGAGGGTGCGTTTGGGATAATTTTTGCAGCCATCGCCGGAATAATGGTGTTTGTGGCGGTTCATCAGCTACTGCCAACCGCACAAAAATACGGCAAGCACCACTTAGTAATGAAGTGGTTGTTTGTCGGCATGGCTGTAATGGCTCTGAGCCTTGTAGTTCTTGAATTTGCCTTGTAGGATACCTAGTGCAGCATGGCGCAAATAATAAAAGAAAAGAGTAACACATGAAAAGAAAAAGCATAATAATATACGTAATCATTCTGGCTGCTTCAGCAACATTTCTTTTTTTAGGCAATCGATGGGCTTCGGACGATGTGGATATGGGAGAGGATATTTATGCACAAACATTTTACTCTGCAGTTGTAACAGAAATTGTTGACAGAGGTGAAGTTGACGATTTTGGATTTTTCTTCAGCTACATAATATTCAATGCAAGAATTACTCAAGGCGAACGTAGAGGCGAGTATGTAGAAGCCGAACAAGCATTTTTTGAGATTCTTGCTCAGGACGAAAGAGAAGTGCAAGTCGGAAATAGAGTACTTCTTTTCTATGATGATTGGAGTAGCGAGTACATATTTGCCAATTTCGTAAGGATTAACTACATAGTAATTTTAGGCATAGCTTTTCTGGCATTGGTAATCCTGTTTGGACGAATGAAGGGGTTTAATGCTATAGTAGCTTTAGGATTTACCTGCATGGCGATATTTTTAGTTTTTATTCCCGCCATCTTGTCCGGACGGAACATTTATGTCCTAACTATCATAATTTGCATTTATGCCATAGTTTCAACGCTTTTGATGGTATTGGGTTTCAACAGAAAAGCGCTTTCCTCTATGCTTGGGTGTTTTTGCGGTGTGCTTTTGGCAGGAGCTTTAATGTTTTTGATGGACATGATTTTAGGTCTTACGGGAGCAGCAGACCAAGAAATGCGAATGCTCTTATTTTTGCCTACTGAAAACCCAATAAACTTAAGCGCTATAATTTTCGCAGGAATCATCCTAGGTGCAGTGGGTGGGATTATGGACGTTTCGATGTCAATTGCTTCAGCTTTGTGGGAAGTCAAGGAAACAGGTGGCGTTTCCGATTTTAAGATACTCTTAAAGTCGGGAATCACCATTGGAAGAGATATACTGGGAGCTCAGATCAGTACGTTGGTTTTAGCATATATCGGAAGTTCCATCTCGCTTATATTGCTTATAACCGCACATTCCACTTCGCACACGGAACTCTTCAATATGGAGATGATTTTAATTGAGTTTTTGCGAGCACTAATTGGTAGTTTCGGCATGCTTCTTGCCATACCTATGACAGCCGGAATTTGCGGTTGGCTGTATACAGCTATCAAAGATGATGACGAACCGGATACTACAGCAGAGCCGGATAGCACGGCTGAGTTCGCCAAACACATGAGTCCGAGCGACTGACAGCCCTGCCTCACCACAGGATGAAATCACAACCTCCTAAAATACTCAAAAATCATCTCCGCAGAGTCCGGCAAAGCTTCGTGGCCGTGGTTCGGATAAATTTCACAGGATTTCTTTGCGTTGATTCTATTATAAACTGCAAATTGCGTCGAAGGTGGGCAGATATTGTCTTGTAGCGTGATAAACATATATGTTTCACCCTTTATTTTTGGCGCAAGATTAGCTACATCTATGAATCCAAGAGTGTTAAACATTGAATCAATGCGCTGATGGCGAGGGTCTAGGGTGCGAATATAGTATGCAAGTTCATCATAGGCATCTTTGAGCAAATCCATTTCCCATATACGTCTGTAGTCGGAAAGAAACGGAAAAATTGGGGCGTTCATTTTAACTCGCGGCTCCAGTGCGGCACAAGCTATAGTAAGTGCGCCACCCTGTGAACCCCCCGTCGCACCAATTCTGTTTTCATCAACAAAATCCATACTCATCAAAACTCGGGCTGTTTGAGCAGTATCTAAAAACACGTTGCGAAAGAACAACTTTTCAGGGTCATTTTCAAAAAGCCCGCGAATTATGTGTCCCCGAAGTGTATTTCCCAAAACTGTCAAATTGTCTTCAGACATTCCCATTTGCCCTCTGACATCAAGTGCCAATACAGCATAACCGGCGTAGGCATAAGGCAGCTTATCCAGCCAACCGCCCGAACTTCCGGAATAGCCGTGAAACATGACTATTCCGGGGATTTTTGCAGTAATATTTTCAGGGTGCAAAAACTTACAGCATACTTTCGCACCACCGACTCCGGTGAAATGCAGATACTTGCAAATAACGCCGGGTGCTGAAAAATCAGCAGGTACAGTGGTGTATTCAAGGCTCACGCTATCCAGTTCGCCCAGAGCCTTGTCCCAATATGTATCAAAGTCGCTTGGAATTGGGCTTGAGCCCGTATACTCCATTAGTTTCTCAAGAGGGAAATCTAACGCCGGCATATTGCTACCTCCAATTTAATTATACTTACAATTGCCATACTATTTTATAGCCCCTTGCATCACTCCGTCAACAATTTGTTTTTGCAATAACAGAAAAACAGCCAAAATGGGCAAAATGGTTAGAACAATTCCTGCCATAAGTGGTGAAAAGTCAACACTAAAAGCAGTGAAGAAGGTAAACAAGGAAAGAGGCAACGTCCTTTGTGCGGGTGATAAGAGAATCAGGCTGGGGAGCAAAAAGTCATTCCATATCCACAGAACCTGAAGAATCATAACGGTACTGATGACAGGTTTAAGCATCGGCAACACAATTTTGAAGAAAGTACGGAGTCGTCCACATCCGTCTATTGTAGCAGCTTCCTCCATTTCGACAGGAATATTTTTAACAAATCCGTGAAAAATAAAAACTGCAAAAGCCTGACCAAATCCTGCGTACATAAAAATCAAGGTCCACCTGTTGTTAAGCAGTTCCATTCTGCCGTAAATGCTTACCAGTGGAATCATAACAGCTTGAAAAGGCACTATCATTGATGCTATAAATATCCCGAAAATTACCTTTGATGCAACCCACTTGAACCTTACTAAAAAATAAGCCGCCATTGCCGATGTAAGCAAAATCAGAAATACACTTATCACAGTGATGATAAGGCTGTTGGTAAAAGCGTTTACAAAATCCATAGCCTCAAAGGATCTTATGTAATTATGAAAACTTATGGAACTCGGTAGAGAAAAGGGGTTTGTAATAAACTCCTGATTCGTTTTAAAGGAGTTTATTATCATCAAGTAAAATGGCAACATAAATAGAATCAACAGTAAATAGGTAAAAATGTGTTTAAAGATAGAATTAATTAATGCATATTTTCTCATGATTCCACCTCAAAACGTTTCGCCAAAAGAACTTGCGAAACAGCAATAACAGCAACTACTACAAACAATATCATGGCTTGTGCCTGCCCCACTGCAAATCGTCCACCTTGGAAAGCCATTTGGAAAATATGCATCGTTGCAAGCCGCGAGGAGCCAAATGGGTCGCCACCGGTGAGGGAGAGGTTGAGGTCGTATGTCATAAAGGTTCTTGAGATGGTAATAAACAGACATATGATAAATGATGGAACCATAAGCGGGATTGTAATAGAAAAAACTTTGCGAAGCCCTGTTGCCCGATCTATAGATGCCGCCTCCTGCACATCTTTTGGTATGCTCATAAATCCTGCCATGTAAATAATCATTAAGTATCCTGCATATTGCCATACAGTAACAATAATAAGTGCGTGTATCGCTCTGTCCGGGTGCGTTAAGAAGGAAGTGCTCAATATACCAATGTCAAATTGTTGTCCAAGCACTGTTAACACATTAGAGAATATAAGCCGCCAGATAAAGCCTAAAACGATGCCGCCAATCAAGTTTGGTGTAAAAAAGCCTGTGCGTGCCAGACCTTTTAATCTTATTTTTGAAGTGAGGAGATATGCAAGTATAAATGCCACAAGATTAGATAAAATAGTAGAAAAAATTACATACCTAATAGTTATGCCAAGCTGCCTGAAAAATACAGTATCGGTCAATGCCTCCCTATAGTTTTGAAATCCCACAAAGTTGCTTGCGCCATGAATGGGGTTATAATCTGTAAATGTAAGATACACCCCATAGAGCATAGGAGCAAGTAATACAGCGGAAAAAACGAATAGTGACGGGAGTACAAATACAGAAAAACTGCCTATATCTCTGAGTCTTACTTTCTCTTTCATTTCAATGACCATTCCTTTCGAAAATTTTCAGGCACAAAACGACTAACGAGCCTCCACAAAGCTTGAGGGCGGGGGAATTCATGTCCCCCGCCGTTAAAGTTTGATTATTGCTGAGCTCTCCAATAGGAGTTTATGCCTTCTGCCAATTGGTCACGTGTGATAAAACCGGACATGTATTGTAACATAAGATTTCCTGTTTCAATCCAAACATCGGCAGAAATGTAGTCAAACACGCCAAAGTTAATTGTCCTACCCTGGTCGGCATACCATGCAGTGGCTTGAACCATTGAATTGTACTCTATGTCATCTCTCACATTTGTAAAAGGCATAAAGAATCCGGCATCAAGTAAAAATTGTTGCCCTTCTGGGTCGGTGTGCATCCAGCCAAGGAAGTCAAATGCAGCTTGGCGTTGCTCCGGTGTGCTTCTGGACGCATCAACGGCATTAAGTTTCGGAATAACCATTACAATTTGGGTATTGCCATAATCGTTTGGATTATTACTCCAAGGCACAGGCAAAAATCCGTATTCCTGATCTACACCTTGGAATCCACCCATAACAGACCATGCCCAGTCGCCCATAAACATTGTTGCGCTCCTGCCTTCGCCAAAAGCTAAAACATCTTGGTCATAGTTTGCTACAAGTGGGTCATTGCGATTATAGTTGTGTTCAACTAACATTCTGAATGTATCCATAAGACCACGCCAAATCGGACAATCTTCAATGTTCTGTGTGCCATCCATCAGGCTATAAAGGAAATTAATTCCGTCTGATGATGCTGTACCTTGCAAAGCATACGCCAGTGAAAGAAAATGTGCGCCCATTGACCAGTTTGCACCATGCAGTAAAGTTCCTGCAACGCCGGCGGCTTCGACTGTTTCCAAGAAATCTCTAAGTGCATCTTGGGTGTTGATTGTATTACGGTCAAAATTTCCTCCGAATATTTCGTTTACCACACGCACATTATAGAGCAGTCCAAATCCTTGTACACTCCAAGGAGCACCCAAAACTCTGCCGTCAAATGTGCCTGCCTCAACGACACCTTCTGCTCCATATGTCCAGAGCCATGGTGAATTTTCTTGAGTAAATTCAGCTAAATGCACTGCGTATTCAATGACGTTAACAGGGTCAACGTTCAAAATGGTCGGTGCATTTCCTCCTGCATATAAAGCTTGAAGCTGCTCTTGTTGTCCTCCGCCAATTCCGGTCGGGATAAGTTCAACTATCACATTTGGGTTTAACTCGTTGTAACGAGCAAACATTTCTTCAAATACATCATTAATTTCTGCTGACGTGTTGAAAAATGTAATTGTCACTGTTTCTCCATCTTGTGGTTGTGCGGCCGTGTCTTGGGTTTCCTCAGCATTTCCTGCTTCTTGCGGGGTCGTGCCCGGCTGCTGTACACTTTCACCATTGCCGTCGTCACTACATGCGGCAAGAAGGACAATCATCATAACAACAGCACTCACCAATAATATTACTTTTTTCATATTTTCCTCCAAAATTTATTTTTATTTACTGTTTAGGGATATCTCATAAGTATATGCTTTAAAATCAACATCAAGTCTCGCTGTGTTGCAGTCTAAGTCCCATTGCAAATACATTTGATGCTTTTTTCCTCCGGCGGTAAGAGTTGCGCCATCGCCGAAAGCCGGACATGTACTGCGTAAGCGAATAAGATCTAGTTGCTTTGCGGTTAAATCCGAACTGAGCGAGAGATTAGCTTGCTCAATGGACAAATTTGTTCGATTAATCTCTTTGTGCCCACCGGCACCTGCCAGCCTCACCGCTTCATAGTCATTTTTTCCGCCGAATAAGTCAAGATACCATATTTGCGGTTTTCCCGGCATAAATATATGCACCGCCCTTGCCAGTAGCATCTTATCAACATCTTCGCCCAATGCACTGAAATACGTGGCGTTTACCTGATAATACATGCTTTTGCTGCCTAGAATGTCTTTTACATAGCCCCCCCTTTCTACAATAATTTTTATGGTATCTTCAATTTCTGTTTCAGGTAATAATCCGCGAAGATCTAATAGCGGAATGCCATCATGGCAACCTAACATACTTACTGTCGATAGTTGCTTTTTTTGAATGTCACCAACCCAATGCAAAATGTATTCGCATGTGTTTTTTTCCATTGCGTGAATAAGCAGTCCGGGAAGAAAGAAATCATATATCAAGTACCCTTCATCCGACAACTTTTCATGCAAACCTGCTGCGTATTCAGCGTGAACTTCGGGCAACAGTGAAAGTTCATAATCGGAAGCAATTTCACGAATTTTTCCTAAATAATTCCATGTGTCCGGGTCATTCATGAAATTTCTCGCACCCGGCTTCTTCGGAGCATAGGCAAATGCATCTAAACGAACTATTTTTGCACCGTATGCCGCCAACTTACATAGTGTTTCTTTGTAAAATTCCCATACTTTTGGGGACTCTATATTCAAATCCATTTGTCCCAAAAATCTCTTTCGGGACTTTATGAACTTAATGAGGGTATGCCTTTTCTCGATATGCTTATCGAAGTTTATCTCTTCGGGTTGTATTGCGGATTTTAGTGCTTCGTTCACTATTGATGATAATTTTTCCGCAGAAGAGTATTGCATATCGGCAACAAGCATAAAATCCTCTGCTGTAAAGGTCGGGTATAGAACTTCTTGATAAAATGTATTCCAATAGGGTTTTTCTGTTCCATCAGGCATGGGAACCATTAGAAGCGGTAAATCCGGCTTGCGAAAGTGCATATCTTTCAAATGTTTTTCATCAGGTTGGATATAACCTTCACCGGTCATCTCTCCACAACCACTCCAAAACTTATTCCAGTCAATAAAAAAGTCTATGTATTCGGACGATTCACCTTTTTTAAGTATATCGCGAAACTGTTTAGATAGAACAGATGCATGATTGAGGACAAAATCCAATTTTAGATTCACATTAAGCTTTTTTAGTTCGCTTAAATCACTTAAATCAGCTAACTCTCTATTTAGGTCATAACTTATTACCGAAAATCCCCTGTCTAAGTCTGAATCGAAAACGCTGGGCAAAACATAAAAATCTGTAAAGATATTATCTAAGCTCTTAAGGAAGTCTATGCACCCGCTCAAGCATCCCCCTATACTGTCCGGATAAGCGTTCAGCATCGGTCCGAATTTATCAGAAGTTGTGAGATTTTCCATGCAAACACCCCTTAATTCGCCTTTAACAATTCGTAAAGTTCATCTAAAGTAAGAAGTTCATTGTTGCTTGATAGAATTAATTTTGCCTTATGAGCCTGAGAAATGAGCAATTCAGACTCAATTCCAAGCACCCTCATGACAAAAAGGCTGTCTGCACCCTTATCTCGTGCCCGCGCCATTCTGTGAGTCAATGTTTCCTGTGGCGTACTGTATAGGAATATAGGTATGTCAACGCCTCGCAGGCTGTCATTGTTGCCGTGAGTCCACTCGATTATCAGTACGTTGACACTGCGCATATCCGAACGTGAGTACCAAGCTGAACCTTCTTCTCTTCCCAATCGTTTTAAAAGGAGTTCGTCTGCGCCATTTTTGAATGCAGCAACAATTGCTGATAACTCGGCAAAGTTAATTTCTTTATCAGTACCAAGGTATTTCCTTAAACCGCTGTCACCGCCTTCCTGATAAACCGATAGCCATGGATGGAAAGCAATTTGGTTTTTATCTGAATCTAAATCTTTTTTTTGTAGCTCTGCAAGATCTAGCCGCACGTTTTCAGAGTACAAGCCGCGCGCAAGCAACTCATATATGCCTTCGATGCGAAAAACATTCAAGCGTTCAGCATCATTAAGCTTCGGGATGCGGTGCGGATAGTTGTCGCCGGATAATATGTAAGTCCCTATACCAACTTTCGTTAGCATATACCCAATAAGTGAAGAAGTTTCAGTTTTCCCTACGCCTGAACCACCACAAACTGAAATTACCGCACGTTCATTTTCGTTGCTTGTTAATGTGGATACCAGCATTTGCTTTAATGAGGGCAATAAGCAATTTGCTTTTTCCAAATGATTCGTGGTAATAAGAGCCTTATCTCCGGGCATATCTCCCATCGGAATCATCGGATTTTCCGGTATTTCAGTTATCCGTTTAAGATTCTCTAATCGAGTTACAATTGAAGTCAATATACAAAATTCCTTTCGCTGTGTCAATCGGTTGACATAAAGGGCAAATGAATTGTATATGTCAACCGATTGACATATACGACATACTCCAAGGATAAACTACCAAGTGACATATGTCAATAGAATAGCGACAAAATTTATTCACAAAAATTTCTTGCACACATTGTGCATTATAAACAATAAAAACGACTCAATAACGTCGTTTAATAAATGTTACCGGTAAAACATATTCCTTATTATCTTCACAGTAGACCCCGGATATTGCTCCAAGCAATGTTTCAACTGCAATACTTGCCATTTCATTAATTGGTTGGTGGATTGTACTGATGCCGCCGCAAAGGTTTAGAAATGTAGACGTTCCATCATAACCGACAATTTCAATATCTAAGCTTTTCCTTTTAGCGCAGGTGTTAATTATCCCGGCTAAGGTATCACCTGCGGCAAAGACACCGTCTGTATCCGGGTTCAAATTTAAAAACTCATCAACTTTTAGTCTTTGATAATCGTCATCCTCGTCGAAACCAACCTGAAAAATCTGAGGCTCTCTTTCAAGTTTTAACATTGTGTCAATGTATCCTCTTAGGCGCATATCGCCTTTTTCCATTTCCTGCGTTGTGCTTCCTGTGACGTGAACAATATTCCGGCAATTTGCTTCATGAAGATACTCCGAAGCAAGACATGCTCCTGTGTAGTTGTCTGAACGTATAATTGGAATTTTCTCTGAAACAAAGCGGTCTATTGCAACTATAGGGAGGTTTGTGCTTTGATAAATATCGCAGGGACGATTTCGAGAGCCTACAATAATTCCATCAACTTGATTTGCAAGCAGCATTCTCAAATATTCTTCTTCTTTTTTTTCATTGTTAAACGTATTGCATATTAGTGCTTTATATCCCTGCGAAGATAATATACTCTCCAATTCAGAAACCATCTCGCCGTAAAAAGGGTTTGTAACATTTGGGAAAAGCAGTCCAACAAGGTTGGTTTTATTTCCGAATAAGGAACGTGCAACCTCGTTGGGAAAGTAGTTTAACGTGTCCATCGCATCACGAACTTTTGTTTTTGTTTCTTCACTGATATAGCCCCTGTTGTTAAGCACCCTAGAAACTGTTGTAGGAGACACACCTGCTTGCTTTGCCACATCACCTAATTTTACTTTTTCCATCTCGCCACCGTTTTAATAACTTACTTATAGAATTAACGTGTTTTCTTTGATTTTTCTCGGCATATTAAATTTAGTATACTACACTGCAAGATAAAATACTATAAAATTTTGCATCTACGTTATATTATGCAAAAAACAATAAATAAATTATACAATTTACAAGTTTCAATATTTTTCTAACAAATGCTAAAGTTTATTATTTATTATCCGATAATTAAGGATATGGCTAACTATTTTTAGTTTAATATGTCGAGACACAAGGACGTGCCTCGCGGGGGTAATAAAGGACGTATAAATTCCG
>WQTE01000056.1 GCA_009786445.1 Oscillospiraceae bacterium
ATTCTATAATGGTTTCTGAGCCGCGAAAGGAAATCCGATGCGGATATATCGGGGTCTATGTTGAAGTATTCAAAGTATGCATCGAGTCTGGTTCGCTGAGAAGCAGTCATGTTTGTAAGAAATTCAAACGGTGCTCCGCGGGTTATGGGGAAAGTATCTGTATGCGTAATATCTGCTTCCATCGCTGCATAAATAAGATTAAGAATATCATTGTTAGCATTTGGATCTCCCTGAAGCATATGCCAACTAATCATTATGCGGTATGACGGTCTGCCCGAGGCGAGAAGGACTCCATTTCGGTCATAGATGTTACCTCGCGCCGCCGCAATTGTGGCAGTCCGCCTGATGCGGCGTGTGTGTGGTTGTTCCTCACCGACATTCCAAGGCTGATATACCTGAAGCGAGTACAGCGCAAATATATAGACTGCAAAAAACAATGCAATTGCAGCAAAAATCATAACAAATCTTGATGGTGTATACATCTTTTGCATATTAATGACCATTCCTTTCGTTTTTCATTATCAACGAGCTCTTCGTTCCTCGGGTTTACGCCTGGTCTGAGATTGCTTTTCGGCTCGTTTGCCGAGAGCGCGAACAAAAAACCATATGGGAACAGCAAGTATCATTGAGTAAAGCGTTTGCCATCCTGCTGTTGTAAGCAGCATTATCATCGGAACAGGATTTATCGGCATAATCATGAATGGCATCATTTGCACAAAAGCGCATATCATGAGTGCTCCCGCGCTGGTCAGCAGATAGGTTACAAAACCCGGCAAAAAAACTGTCTCAGAGAGTATTCCGATACCCAACCCCATCAAGGTCAAAAGCACTGTGAACGTGCCTGCAGGTGCATTAAATGAAATGTCGCATAAAATCCCTGCAAACAGACCCATGATGCCTCCCACATACCTTCCCTCATATAGAGCAACACCTGCTGTTGCAACGGGAAGCAAAAGAGGAACCAACCCATCAAGGCGCATAAACGGAAATATCGCAGCTTGAAATATGTAGACAACTATTAAGAACAGTGCATGTAGCGATATTGAGACTATCAGTGCCCATCTTTTCATTACTTACATTACCTAGCCCGGGTTCTCGAAGTCAATGAGTACAAATACGGATGAAATGTTGTTGAGATCCAGCATGGGGCGAACTGTGGCGAATCTGCCGATTCCGCTTGCATGCGGAAACACCTCATATACCTCTCCTATGACCAGTGCCGCAGGGAGAACACCACCGAGCCCTGATGTGACAACGCTGTCCCCCGGAATTATCGTAAGTTCATCGTCAATACGATCCAGCATCAAAAGACCGCTGCGCATATACAAAAAGTCACCTCTTGCCGTAACTGAACTGTCTCCCTCGCCCCGACCGACAAAAGCGGCAACTGAAAACTTGGTATCAATAATAGTAATGACAGTTGATGTTGTGGGACCAACTTCAAAGACTTGCCCAATAAGCAACCCATGGTCAGTCGTCACACCCATACCTTGTGCTATAGCTGAATTTGTGTAGCCCCTGTCTATAATGAAAGAGTGCGACCAATTGTCGCTTCCCCAACTTACAAAGTTTGCCATTTCGCTTTCAAGAGCTGCATGTCTGGCTCTAAAACCGAGTTGGCTCCGTAGTCGCTCATTTTCGTAGTTGAGATATATAGCATCGCGGTAAGCACCCTCCAGCTCCGCAACTCTTGCAAGCAGCACCTCGTTTCTGTTGGAGAGTTGCTCGTATTCATACATTGCCGCGAAAACATCCCCAAATGCTCTTGCAATCCTGGATGCAAGCTCACGAGCGGGTCTTGTCAGCACGTTTGCAGCACCTGTCACAGGCCCCGCTGTGTTAAAGACATTGACAGAAATAATCGCAATAAGCGCAATGAGAAAAGCTGCACCTGCTATGACTATGGTTCTTTTGTTCAGTATTGTTTTCATAATAGGATAATCATTCCTTTCGGTTTCACATTAGAATTTCTTCAGCATCTGCACCAGACGGCAGATAGGAAAACCCATCACAGTGAAAAAATCTCCATCAATTCTTTCGATGAATGCTGCGGCTCTGCCTTGTGCGGCGTAACCGCCCGCCTTGTCCATAGGCTCACCTGTCCCTACGTAAGCAATTATTTCATCTTCCGATACGTCTCTGAAATAAACATCTGTCTTTTCAACGGCAGTTTCAGAAATTTCGCCTCTTGCCACAACAACTCCGGTATATACCGTGTGTTTTTTCCCCGATAACATCCTGAGCATATTTGCGGCATCCTCTTCGGAACTCGGCTTTTCAAGTGGGATGTTGCCGAGGTATACCAAAGTATCTGCGGCTATTATCAGGTCTTCTTCGGCGCATTTTTTTGAAACATTTCCCGCTTTTTTCAAGGCGAGCTTCAAAACTTGCTGCTCCGGAGATATATCAGGTAAAATCGGCTCATCTGAAGTATCTGCTATAACCTTAAAGCTTTTTATGCCAATCATTTCAAGCAGCTCGCGCCTTCTGGGAGACCCGGATGCGAGGACTATACTTGCTTTGTCTTTATTCAACCTAATGCTCCGTATCTTTAAAGTACGCTCCGCGGGTGTAGCCGGGCGGTGCATAGCTGCCCTTCCCTGTGTATCTTCTTGTGACTGCGACACATTCTATGGCATTTTCTGTTGTGAAACTCAGCCTCTGTGCCCAAATTCCAAGGGACAATAACCTTTTGTGCTTATCTGCCATAAAAAGTTTTTTTGAACTGAGCAAGATATTTCTGCAACCAAAGTCCGCAACGATGGGAAATACTGCACCTTGTTTACCTACAAGACCCGAAAAGCTGTCGCAAGTACAGGCCTCCGTGCAATTTCGCACAATACAGTTTTCTGTGTACATGAGCGGCAGACGCCCATAAGTAATGATTTCAGTGTCGATGGACTTTATGATGCTGCGGATTTCCGTCAGTGGCATCTCAAAAGGGATTGTCGCAGATTTTAGTCCCAATAGATATAGGGCATAGAGGGTTTCCGAGTTATAGACATTTAGTCCGAAGTCGCCTCTGACAGACATTCCGTGACCGCTCGCAAATTGGATATGCCCGATATTGGAAACTAATGCATCTCTTACTCCAAGCGAGTGCGCCTTTTCGAGTATTTTTGAGACTTTCTTCTTCTCATCATCGTGGATGACACGCGGCAGAGTTGTCGCAACGCCTATTATATCATTTTCCAAAATATTTCGCAATATCGGCGAATCAAAGTCAAATTCGGAGATGGGGATATAAATTAACTTAGGATTAAGCGACTCAAGTTCCGTAGATAACTGGTCAGCTCTTGTGACTGAGATAGTCAACGCCGGAGCATTTTTGCTGATGGGGAACAGCAGGTCGTCATCGGGTTGCTCTATGTACATACCGCCATTTGGAGAAAATTCTCCCTCAACACGCATATACACAGTTCTTCGTTGCTCTAAAATATCCGCAAACAGCTCTAAGCGCATATCATTAAACTCGTCGAGAGGCAGGGTTAACCCCGGCTCAACAGTGCCTTTAACACCCATACAAATAAATGGTGTGCCTTGTGTTTTATGCAGTTGTGTCTGCAAAACTGCATTTGTGAGTTCCTTTTCCTTGTGAAAGGACTGCTCCGGAACCGCTCCGTACGCAACGGCAGTATTTCCCTTATCGTCCGCTGCGGCTATTTTCGCCTGCTCCCCACTTGTTATCGAGCCGACAAATCGAATGGGAATTCTCTGAAACTCGCCGTTGAGATAGCTTTTGCGTGTTGAAGAAAACAGGCGGGTGTCCGATTTAGTCTCCATTTCACGAAGTCCCAGAGCTCCGGTGCCTTTTCTGCCTGTGTAGTATCTGTCGGAGTAGCCCTGTCGGGAAAACGCGTTTTTAAGCATATCCATGCTGTCTTGCGAAGGAGATTTCCCGCTGTGCGCCGCTCTTGAAAACATTCCTGTGACAAGTGCGGTGAACTCGGGGCGTTCAGCTCGGCCTATGATTTTTATGGATGTGACACCTATAGACTCGATATCGGTAAGATATCGAATAAGACACGTGTCCTTAAGACTGAGTGGGTGGGTTATCTCGTGCCCTGCCCAACTATAACTCTCCCTGCACGGCTCTTTGCAATTTCCTTTTGCATCAGAACCGTTTTCAAGCAGGGCGCTCATGTAGCACTGTCCTGTGTAGCTCATGCACGTCTCGCCGTGAACGAAGACTTCAATTTCTATTGGTGAGTGTTTGCATATGTGGTAAATTTTCTTACGCGATAGTTCGGAGGCGAGTGTTACCCGAGAAAAGCCCATAGCCGCCGCCATCTTTACGCCTTCTAAGTTGTGAATACCCATACGTGAGGAGGCATGAATTTTTACTTCCGGTACTGCTTGTTTAACCGCACGCATAACGCCTAAATCGGAAATGATTATGGCATCAATGCCAAATCGAGAGGCATCTTTCACTTGATGGGCGATAACCGGAAGTTCGATGTCTGCCACGTGTGCATCAAGAGCAAGATATGCTTTCACGCCTCGTATGCGGCAATATTCAAGCGCACGCCCTAATTCATCAAGCGTAAAGTTGTCTGCACTCACGCAGTCACTCCACTGTTTGAGTCCCAGATATATGGAGTCCGCTCCGTTTTGGACGGCTGCAATAACACCCTCGGGAGAACCCGCAGGAGACAATAATTCGAGCACAAATCTTCACCCTCAGCAAGTTTGGTTACAAAATAGTAACATAGTATATCATATAATTACGAAAAATGCTATAGTTTCAGCTTAAAAATTTTTTGAAAATTCACTAACGGAATACTCATCGGGCGTACATAAAAATCAAGGGGCCAACTTGACCCCTTGATTTTTGAAACTATGCTTGCTTTAGTGCGTTGATTTTTACACCCGGCCCCATTGTTGAGGCTGTTACGCAGCTTCTGATGTATTGCCCTTTTGCTGCTGCGGGTTTTGCTTTGTTAACGGCATCCAGAAGTGTTTGGTAGTTTTCTGTGAGTTTTTCTTTGCCGAACGAAACTTTGCCTATCGGGCAGTGGATTATGTTAGTCTTGTCGAGACGATACTCGATTTTACCTGCTTTGATTTCCTCGATGGCTTGCTTTATGTTTGGTGTGACAGTTCCGGCCTTCGGTGTCGGCATAAGACCTTTTGGCCCGAGCACTTTACCGAGACGACCGACTATGCTCATCATGTCAGGTGTTGCTGCGACCACGTCGTAGTCAAAGAAGTTTTCTTTCATGATGCGGTCAACCAGCTCTTGCCCCCCGGCAAAATCTGCTCCTGCATCAAGGGCTTCCTGCACACGCTCTTCCTTGCAGAAAACAAGAACTCTGGGGGTTTTGCCAGTACCGTGCGGAAGCACAACTGCTCCGCGCACTTGTTGGTCTGCGTGACGTGAGTCAACACCGAGTTTAAGGTGAAGCTCGACAGTTTCATCAAACTTGGCTTTTGCTGCTTTGATAACAAGTTCAAAAGCATCCACGGGATCGTAAAGTGTTGCTCTGTCAACGAGCTTTGCGCTCTCTTTATAATTTTTTCCTCTAAACATAACTTAGCCCTCCACCGTGACGCCCATACTACGAGCCGTTCCGGCTACCATGCTCATTGCGGATTCGATGTTTGCCGCATTGAGGTCGGGCATTTTTATCTCGGCTATCTTGCGGACTTCGTCCTGTGAAATTTTGGCAACCTTATTGATATGCGGCTCACCGGAGGCTTTTTCGAGGTTGCATGATTTTTTGATTAATACTGCTGCCGGCGGTGTCTTAGTGATAAATGAGAAGCTGCGGTCTGCAAAGACTGTGATAACTACGGGGATGATTAAGCCTTCATCGTTTTTCGTGCGCTCGTTGAAGTCTTTTGTGAACTGACCAATGTTTACGCCGTGTTGACCGAGCGCAGGACCAACGGGCGGTGCCGGGGTTGCTTTTCCGGCGGGGATTTGGAGTCTGATTTCTCCTACTGCTTTCTGTGCCACTTATGTGCACCTCCTAAAATAAATGTGGTGGTGTTTCCGTCTGTTGCGTATATTTGCGGAAACAATGTGTCGGGGTATATCCCCTCCCACTAAAAACGGACAACCATTTAAGGGTTTTTGATTAAATTACTCTATCGGTTCTATTTGGTCGAAATCCAAGTCAACGGGGGTTTCTCTTCCAAACATTGAGACAATGACACGAGCTCTGCTTTTGTCAAACTCAATTTCTTCGACATTGCCAAGAAATCCGTCGAGCGGACCGTCAACAACTTTGACAGTGCTGCCGACATCAAACCCTACGACAACTTCGTGACGTTCAATGCCGAGCGATAGAACTTCATCTTCGGTGAGCGGTATCGCTTTATTTGCCGAACCGACAAAGCCTGTGACTCCGCGAACATTGCGCACAAGATGCCAACTTACGTCGTTCATTACCATTTTAATAATGACGTATCCGGGGAAAGTTTTGCGCTCGACTGTTTTTGTTTGCGATTCGTGGATTTCTGTGATAGTTTCAGTTGGTATTTTAACTTCTAAAACCTGGTCGAGCATCTTGCGGTTTTCAGCAGCCTTCATTACTGTTGCGGCAACAGCGTTTTCGTAGCCTGAGTACGTATGTACAACATACCATCTTGCTTCATCCATAGCCATTACCAACCTGTAAATAGTCTCGGGACGTAAGTCCTGATTGCTTCAAATATCTGTCCCGCAGCGAGGTCAAGCAGCCATATCGCAATTGCAGCACAAGTCATAACTGTTAAAGATACAAGTGTGTTGTTTACAATCTGCTTGGGTGTAGGCCATACAACTTTTTTTAGTTCGCTGCGCATCTCTCTAAACCATCTGGCTATGCGGTTGCTGCCTTTTGCCTTTTTCTTAGAGGATGTTTTTGATGCGGCTGTTGTTGCTTCTGTGGGAGTTTCGAGTTTTTCGATTTTATCGTCAGACATTTTCGTTTTCCTCCCGATTACTTAGTTTCGCTGTGAACAGTGTGTTTGCGACAGAAACGACAGTATTTATTCATTTCAAGTCGATCCGGCGTATTTTTCTTGTTCTTGGTCGTGTTGTAGTTTCTCTGCTTGCAATCGTTGCATCTGAGTGTAACTTTTATTCTCATAACGGCACCTCCCTTAAGTGTGTGACCTTAATATCTCAAAGTCGCACTATACCTCCCTGCTGATTTTGGCAGTGTGCGGGCGAAAAATGAACCCGTCTGCCGACAGGTAAAAGCGATTATATCACGAGGGTTACACAGGAGTCAACAATTTTTTATGTACATGTTGACCAATGAGAAAATTTGCCGTAAAATAAGGAGAACTGAAGCGGAGCGGCTATCAGGCGAAGGTTATTCAAGTTATAAAAGGAGCAATACAAAATGGATATGGCAAACGCCCAAGAAATATTGGAAAAATATAATACAGACTCGTATCACCTCAATCACGCCAGAATAGTCAGCGGAGTAATGCGTCATTTTGCCAAGGAGCACGACCCGCAACAGGAGAATTATTGGGCGGCTGTCGGACTGCTGCACGATGTTGACTTCGGGCTGTATCCCGAGAAGCATTGTGTAAAAGGTGAAGAATTGCTGCGCGACGAGGGATACAGCGAGGACTTTATCCGCAGTGCAATGTCCCACGGGTGGGGTTTGACAGAAACAAAGCACGAGCCGCAGCACATAATGGAAAAAATCCTGTACGCCTGTGATGAACTGACAGGGCTGATATGGGCGGTCACGCTAATGCGCCCTTCAAAATCCACAAAGGATTTGGAAGTGAGCAGTGTAAAAAAGAAATTCAAAGACAAGAAATTCGCCGCAGGCTGTAGCAGAGATGTAGTCCGAAGCGGTGCAGAGCGGTTGGGATGGGAGCTTGACGAGCTGTTTGAAAAAACGATAGCCGCAATGCGGACTCTCGAATAAAGACAATTATCACCATAATGGTAACAAGAAGATGAAAAACAATATACAAACAATCTACAAAAATTTCACAATCCGGTACGGTGACTTAAGGTGGTGGCCTGCAAAAACACCTTATGAAGTCATGGTCGGAGCCATACTTACGCAAAACACGGCATGGGGCAACGTGGAAAAAGCCATAGCTAATTTCGGAGCAAACCTGTCTCCGAAATTCGTGCAAAATGCAGACATATCAACTCTCGCCGAAATAATCCACCCCGCGGGTTTTTTTAACCAAAAATCAGTCTACCTAAAGACCATGACGGACTGGTTTGCGAGGTATGATTTTGATGTCCCGACCGTACAGCGTGAACCGCTTAAGAAGCTGCGCCCTGAGCTGCTTTCAGTGAAAGGTATCGGAAAAGAAACCGCAGACTCGATTTTGCTGTACGCTTTTGATTTTCCTACGTTTGTCGTGGATGCATACACTGTGAGGCTATTTAATCGCTATCCGGTTGAAACTAAAAAAGACTATGACTCCATAAAGACTTGTTTTGAAGAAAACCTTCCTAAAAGTGTGGAAGTATATAACAACTTTCACGCTATGATTGTCATTAACGCTAAAGAGCATTGCCGAAAAAAGCCGTTATGCACCGATTGCCCTCTGGCAGAATTTTGTGAAAAACGAGGTTAGGAAAATGAATGAAATAAGATGCCCTAAGTGCAATGAGATATTTAAGGTTGACGAATCGGGCTTTGCGGATATTGTAAAGCAGGTTCGTGATAAAGAATTTGAAAAAGCGTTACATGAGCGGGAGGTTTTATCTGAGACAGAGAAAAAACTTGCCGTTACCGAAGCCTTGGTACTGGTCGAAAAAGAACGTGATTCCCTCAAAGCTGAACTCAGTAGAAAAGATGATGAGATAAAACTCATTGAAGCAAACATAAAGAGTAACTTGCGAGGGAATATTGCTGAAAAAGACACTCAAATCGCCGAGCTTAAAGCGAAGTTGCAAGCTCATGACACAGAACTACAGGCTAAGTTACAAGCGCAAGATGCCGAGAAGCGGCTTGCCGTCTCCGAGGCGGTTAATAAAATTGAAAAAGAACGTGAAGCCTTGGCAAATGAACTTAAATCAAAAGAAACCGAGAAACAGCTTCTCGAAGTTTCACTGAAAGATAAATACACGGCTGAGCTTAAATCAAAAGACGAAATGATAGCATATTACAGAGATATGAAAGCGAAACTCTCGACGAAAATGGTCGGTGAAACTCTTGAGCAGCACTGCGAGATACAGTTTAACCAACTTAGAGCAACCGCGTTTCCGAAGGCCTATTTTGAAAAAGATAATGATGCAAAAACAGGCAGCAAGGGCGATTATATATATCGCGAGACTGACGAGAGCGGCAACGAAATAATCTCAATTATGTTTGAAATGAAAAACGAAGGCGATGAGACAGCGACCAAAAAGAGAAACGAAGATTTTCTAAAAGAGCTTGATAAAGACCGCAACGAAAAAGGCTGCGAATATGCTATTTTGGTTTCGCTCCTTGAAGCAGATAGTGAACTTTACAACTCCGGCATCATAGATATGTCGCACCGCTATCAAAAGATGTATATCATCAGACCGCAATTTTTCATCCCCATGATTACAGTTTTGCGAAATGCCGCAATGAACTCGCTCAGCTACATTGCGGAGCTTGCGCTAATCCGAAACCAAAATATAGACATAACGAACTTTGAAGAAAACTTGGAGACTTTCAAATCAGGTTTTGCACGCAATTACGACCTTGCAAGCCGTAAATTCAAAAAGGCTATTGATGAAATTGACAAAGCAATTTCAAGTTTACAGAAAACAAAAGATGAACTCATGTCGTCAGACAATAACCTGCGGCTCGCAAATAACAAAGCCGAAGAAATTACTATTAAGAGACTGACTCGCGGCAATTCGACCATGAGCGAAAAATTTGCGAAACTGAAAGAAGGTACGGAGGAATGAAAAAATACAGCTTCAAAAACGACTACAGCGAAATGGCGCATCCGCTTATATTGGAAGCACTTGCGAGTGTCAAGACGGCACAGTTTGAGGGATACGGACTTTGCAGCCATTGCGAGGAAGCAGCGGGACTTATCCGCAAAAAGCTGGGTGCTCCCGATGCAGATATTCACTTTATATCGGGCGGAACGCTCTCAAACCTCACTGTAATTTCATCTGCATTAAGACCGCATGAGGCTGTTATTTCCGCTGAGACAGGACATATTTTTGTACACGAAACAGGAGCCATTGAGGCGACGGGACATAAGGTCTGTACCCGTGCGGGCTATGATGGCAAACTCTCGGCTTCTGATATAAAATCTGTGATTGAGGAGCACTGCGATGAGCATATGGTAAAGCCTCGTCTTGTGTATATCTCACATTCCACCGAGGGCGGAACAGTCTATACAAAAGCAGAACTTACGGCTATTTCCGAGAAATGCAAAGAAAATGGGCTTTACCTCTATATTGACGGTGCGCGGTTGGGGACTGCTATGAACAGCTCTGCCTGCGATTTAGAGTACAGAGATATAGCAAAATTTGCTGATGTGATTTTCATCGGCGGGACTAAACTCGGTGCGCTGTTTGGTGAGGCCGTTGCTATTTTCAATGACGAACTAAAGCAAGATTTTCGTTTTCTTATGAAACAACGCGGTGCTCTTCTCGCTAAGAGCGCAGCTATGGGTGTGCAATTTAAAACTTTGTTTGCTGACGGATTATATGACAGGCTGGCACGTCACAGCATAGACATGGCAGCATACATGGCTGACGGGATGAAGGCGCTCGGGTATGATTTATTGTTTCCGGCGCAGACAAATTTTGTTGTTCCGCTACTGCCTTGCGCCGTTTCAGACAAGCTGTGTGAGCTGTATGATTTTCACGAATGGAAGCGGCTGGAAAAAGACGTAGCTGTGCGACTGGTAATTTCATGGGCTACACAACAAAAAGCTATAGATGAATTTTTGGAGGATTTGAAGAATCTAAGATGACGGGATGCTTGCACAAATCAGCAACATCCGTTGCCTCCTGCGCTTGGCTTATTCTTTTGTTTTGGCTTTTGCTTTCTTTTTTATCGCTCTCAGGCAAAACCCTGCTCCGACCAGTACCCCGACACCTAAAACAATTATTATGACAGGCACAATAAGATTTCTTTCCACACCCGTTTGCGGAATAATCAGTGGTGGATATATATCGGGTGGATATAACGGCCCGGGCGGTCCCGGCGGCTGCGGTGGAGTTGGTGGGTTTTCAAACCAGAGTGTCAATCTGCCGTTATTGCCGAGCCATGCATGTTCCACCCCTGCTACGGTCGCCGTGTGATATTGCCTCATTACATGCGGAGCGGTGTCTGTAGGATTAGCACTCTTGATTAGCGCAGTCACATCACCTCCGCGGTCGTAGAAGGGGTTGTTCGGGTGAGGCTGGAAAAAAGAGAAAGTAACATCGGAAATGTTGTCTAAGTCTCTATGCTGGCGGTTAGCATAAAACCACGCTTGATCTGTTGTACTGGGCACCATATTTTCATAAAATGTATGCCAGTTTTTACCTGCCTCAACACGCGCTCTATTTAGCCCGACTGTGTATGTTACTCTTATGGGTAAAGTATTTCCCGTAGCAGGAGGATCCGCCGGATCTAACACTCGAAGCGGAAGAAGTGCCGCAGGTATATACCAGCGAACCATCTGGTCTCCTGTGTTCAGGGTGCGAAGCAGCGTGCCATCTGCGTAGACTTCTTCAAGCTGAGTGTTGTCATTAAGAGCTGTAATAACATGCAGAGTTGTAAATATAAGATTTTCAGGCGTTGCCGCATTGCCGACAGTGACGGCAGCATCTGATAATACAAAACGTTCCACCATCACCGTAGCTCCTTCAGGTACCGGTGCTTGTGCTCCGGTCATGTCAAAAAAGCTCGAAATGAACTCTCGTTGAGCATTGGCATAGTATCTTATGCTGTTGTTTTGAGCTAGCTGGTTGAGGTTGCTGTTTACTAAGTTTGCCACTTGTGTTCGGGTGACAACCCCTCCGTCTGTGCCGCCCATGTGCTCAAACACAATGTTTATTAAACTATCCAAGAGAGCGGCATCATTTACTATGCGCTGCCCTATGTTTTGACTTAGAAGAGCAGTGTTTCCATTAAAGTGTAGTCCCGTGACTCCTCTAAACTCCATATATTCTCCCAAAACATCGGAGAATATCAGATACCCTGCAAATGAAGGATCATCATTCGCTGCTAAGTTCATAATATCATCACTGAGGCTCGTATTTTGGATACTTTGCGTTATTTGCCTGAAAGCATCACGCAGAGCTTCCAAATTTGTTGCTTCAAAGAAACCAGTAGCGTAGTTAATATCAGGTGCGGTCAAAGGAGTTGGGCTGTTATTGATAGTTACATCTTGCCAAATGTAAGTGCCATGCGCCTGCCTATACTGTGCTCGTAATATTTGAGTTCCTGGTACCCCGGTAATATCGGTGAGAACTTCGGTCATTGTAGGTGTGATTTCTGTGGGACCTTCATCGAATTGAGAGGATATATCCATGTCCCAGCGTATATTCGGAAGAACTTCGTCGGTATTGGCTTGTATCGGGTTAAGCGTTGCATTTATGAGATTCTGGGCAGCAAGAGTTGGCTGGGTTCCTATGCTGATGGTGTAAAATCCTACTGAAGGCGGAGGTTGTGGTGTAGTGCCCTCGGGTATCGCAGCAGGGAAATATGCGTTTTCTATCGCCCGTTTCCTATATGCAGCAGTTAAGACGGTCATAACCGCAAGTCCCATTTCACCGTAACTTCCGTCTCCATAAAAAGTTCCGGTAGTTGCATTGAGCTGATTTCCTGTCGGCCCGGGTGTTATCGGTGCCAAAGAGCTGAAAGCGAAATCGTGTCTGCCCATTGTCGGCTCACCGTCTGTCATAAGAATAATATTCGGCCTTCGGGTTACAGTGACATAGTTGGTTACAGCACCTGTGGTATCTCTCACAGGCACAGTAGCCAATCTGCCCTCGGAAGTGGCAGCAGCAGCTTCCAAAATTCGTGCGCCTTCAAAAATACCCCACTGTGTGGGTGTCGAGCCTTCAACCCGTACTGAGCTCGTCAGTGCATTTGTTGTGTGTACATTTACAAAGTGAACTCCGCCTGTATAACTATGCGAAAAGAATGCGCCGCCATATATTCTGGGTGTCAAAGGGCGACCCAGCGGAATCAAGTTCTCAACCCTGGCATATCCCCCGACACGTCCGCCGTAGGCGACAACAGCAACTCTGTTTTGAGCGTTAGCGTTCAGCAGCATTTGAAAAACTTCGTTGAGTGCATCGATCAGAAATTCAATCCGGGAACGCCCACCCGCACCGACATCGGTGGTAGTCCCCATACTGCCCGATACGTCTATAACAAACACAATATCGGAGGGTATTGCATACCCTGCCATCAGCGGAAATGTCTGACTCAGTGCAGAGAGAGTGACCTCGAAGTCGTCTGTGCCTGAGCCTGTTCTTACACTCTTATCTGTCCAGACTCTGCCATCGGTCACCAATGGAATGTCACTAAAGTGCATGAATTCGGGAGCCTGTGTTTCCGGGTCTGCCACTCTTTCGCGAATTTGAATCTGCGTCGGATTAGCCAGTGCCGCAGGTGCTGCTGTCCCTGCCACCAGCACTACGCACAGCACTATAGCCATAAGCCTGAAATTCTTTTTTCTGTTCATAATCAAAATCCTCCATAATAAAGAATAATATACAAAAAATACCAGGCAGGTAGGTCTAACTTATCTTGCGGCGAAAACTAAAATGCGCTCCTCGTCGTAGCCGCCCCGTGTGCAGGTTGACAGGAGTAAAAAGTTGCTTGCGCCATACGGCACATCGGGAAACATCACTCCCGCCCACTCCGGCTGCAATAAAGCAATGGTATATGCGTAATCCCACGCATCGGTAAGTCTGGCGGCAAAGACTCTGTAGGTCAGAGTCCTGCCATCGCGCATTGTGATGATAATATTCGGATTTCTTTCCATGAAATCCGGGTCGAGATATCGAACTATCGGAGCAAACATTGAGCCATCCCAAGTGTGATGACCGTAAATAACACTAACTTTTTCGTCGAAGCCGTTTGCATTGCGGTAATCCATGAAAATGGCTCCCGCAGAGTTTCGGCTACCCGTGAAAGTCGTGTTTAGGTATCTGTAGTTATCTCTGCCGCGGACTACAGGGTACTCAAGGACATTGCGGATTGACATCCATCCTACGAAATCGTTGTTGATTCTGGCAAGCTCCGCTAAAGAAAGCAGAGCTAAGTCCAATATATCATCTTCATCTTCATCGTATCCTATTTCTTCAGGCTCTTCCTCACGGTCTGTGCTTGGGTCGGGGAGAGGAGTGGGACGTGCGATAATGCCCGCAACTTCCTCACGGAGTATTTGATATTCATTACGTGCGGCAGCGGACTCAATCTCAGGAGTCAAAAGCAAAAGAACTCCTGTAGTAACAAAAAACGTACCAACGGCAACGAGGCATATCATGATGATATGCCTACGTGTTAAAGTCTGCCTAAATGTTGACCTTTTGGGGGTTTTTCCCGCTCGCCCGTTTATTTTGCGCACAACAACTACCTCTCCGAAAATAGCTCACAATTGAACAAGTGTAATAGTAGCATAAAAACATATATTTGTCCAGTATTTTGTGGTATGACAGGGTATTGTTCACTATATATACGGTTCATGGCGATAGTCTGCCCGCATTTACTCTCTTTATTTAGAGAACATTATCTTTTCGTTGTTGAACATTATGCTCAGCGCAATGCCGCCAATACCTGCATATACAAGGCTGCTGATGCTGGCTATGAGTACGTTTGTTGTTGAATAGTTGAGAGCAAAAAGCCCACTCATGCTCTGCACACTGCCGTATAGTGGAATCAGATAAAGCAGTTGGTTATCAGGAGGAGCTGCACCAAACATTCCGGTCACGCCGATTACCATAACGACTACCATCAGCGGACTTGCGAAAGTTCCGGCTTGTTTAACCGATTGCGCAAAAGCTGAAAGAATGGA
>WQTE01000057.1 GCA_009786445.1 Oscillospiraceae bacterium
GCAATATGCAGCATATGTGCCCGATTTATTCCTCTTTGGTCAGCTTGTGAATGGCTCTCTGTTTTCTGCGTATTCCTCTTTGCGGAATGTTGGGTTTCAATATTTGCGGCAACTCTATGCACTCCAAAATTGCGTTGTTTGTGGATACTCCCAAACACGCTACTGTAATTTATGTTCATTACTTCGCACCCCTAACCCAAGAGTTGTAACATACTCTGAGGCAACGCATTGGCTTGTGCGAGCATTGCAGTGGAAGATTGGGTTAAAATCTGATTGCGTACAAAATGAGTCATTTCGAGAGCCATGTCTGTATCTCTGATGCGGCTCTCAGCGGCAGCCAGGTTTTCTGCAGTGTTATCAACATTTGCTCTTGTATACTCAAGGCGATTATACTGCGCACCCAATTGAGCGCGTTCCATAGAAATTATGTTAATAGCGTTATCGAGAGCATCTATTGCAAACGAAGCATCTTAGGTTGACATGACAGACAAGCTATGAAGCCAGGGGGCAGGGGGATGCTCTACAGGCTCTACGTTTGGTGATGGCACGAAGTTATTAACTGTCATGTTTTCATTGGGGAAAACGGGTGTCGGGTCTCTGGTAAAATCAAGCGGCCATGTCGCACTGCCGAGAGAGCGAGCGCAGAGGCGTGGAATGTCAAGAAACAAACCGTCACCTGCATTTGCGCCGGACTGAATCCAAAGACCGTCAGCATCTGAGGGTAGTGAAGGAGTAATACTTGCATCACCGAGCCCGAGCCAGCTTACCAAATCGCCGGGAGTTGAAGTGGCAACAGGAGGCAAAAGTGACGTGGGCACCTGTGTCATGTGTGGTAAGCATCATTCCCCACAACACCGTCCTGTTTTGCATAGCTATTGCTTTTATACTATTTACTTGGTATAATCTACCGATAATTTTATCGATAAAATGGAGTGATAGTGATATGAAACCACGACAGGAGTTTGAACTTGATAAATGGGTATCTAGGTGGCCCTATGATGGGCATAAAGGGTACGATTGGAAAATCGCAAACCTTGCCGCGAGCCTACATCCTGAAAAATGGAGTTACGATGGGAAATCCGATTACAAAATCCTCACTGACTACATTAAGTATACATTCGAGAAATTGTATTCGGAGCATTTGGAAGCTACAGAAGAAATGAAATCCAAAATACTTTTCGAAAGCGAAGACAAGGCATGCTTCAACACAGGTTTATTTGACACAAACTGGCAGCAGATATTCTTTTATTGCGAAAAAAACAGAAACGAAGGATATCAAAGGTGGTGGTTTCATTCATTTCAAACGGAGTATACACTTGCCTTGCTCGGAATTAAGGCCGCAGATATACGGCGCGCAAATTATTTTAGTGAGCCAAGCGATTTGGTTTTCAATGTAAATTATGAAATAATTCCACAATGGGATCATATACTCGACAACGAAGAAAACTTCAAAAGACTGCCTAGCAATATTGCATTATTAGGAAAAGAAACTTGCAGGGCAATAATTAAAGGAAAAATTGACGAAACTACAAAAATAATTCAGGCAAATTACAAAACAGCAGTACCACAGTGGTATAACAAAAAAATACAACTTCTTATCCCACTATACCTGACTAGTGGAACGAGACCCGATGTTGCGATGGTCTTGTCAAAAAATGATGCTACACGGCAATATTCGGGACACACATGCCTTACCCGAGACATGGCTTATAATAATGCGCGACTTATTGCAAGACCAAATAGCGAATGGCTTGACCCACTTTGATGTATGTACGTGAGCACACATATGCCTAGGCTTACACAGATTGCGAGTTACTTATATATTTTTGGATTTTTGGATTTTTTTGCAAATTTTTATTGCATTTTTTGTTCAGATATGCTATCTTGAAATGAGCCGTAATTTGTTAATTTAAAATTAGGATGTCAAGGATGCGGCTGTTTGGAACAAAATAATTAGTATACACAGGGTGCGAGAGAGTAGCTTTCGTGCCCTGTGGACATTTGTTTTTCTAATAAGCTCGGGGAAATGGCTGCCATACGCAAAGTCGGTTATTGTCGAAGAATTTGGGGTGCGAGCAAAAGTGCACATATACTACAGCCCGTCAAAAGCCGTCTTGGAAGAAGAATCCCTTTACGAGCGTATAGATAAAGAAGAGCAGTCTTTAATGGAGATGGCGACAGCCCCGCCTAAGGCGAAGCGTTATGACAGGCACTTTAAAATTAACAGGAGCAAAGACGGCGGTTTTGGCTTTATCAGGGACCAGGACAAGATAAAGTTCGTTGTCGCTTCTGATGGTCGCAAAATGCTCACACCTATTACCAAAAAGCAAAGAGACATCTTCGAGGCTTGCGGTTTTCCAACGGATAATATCCCGGATTGGCTTAATCTTTCCATTTCTGCTATTGATGATTTCTGTATTGTGTAATTCTTGTGGAACTCAGGTTACAATGAAACATTTGCGACCCGGCGGAGCAACCGCAACCACCCCGAGCGCACATGCAACTCCAACGCAAAAAGGGGCTACAGAAAAAAGCAAAATTTGTCATCCTGAGAGAGCGGAACAACCGAAGAATCGTTCATGTAAGGCATTTTCCCTGCAAAAATCACGTTTTTAAAAATACCTGTAAAGTCTCAGGCAAAATCATACGATAAAATAATTAAGTAACAAACGAATGGTATAGTTATCGAAAAATATACCTTCTTACCAAAAATCTGGCTCAAGGACGAGCGAGTAATATATTATAAGGATATGGCGTGGAGGGATTACAGTGCGTATTAATAATAATATTACGGCCGTAAATAGCCACCGCCAACTGGGAATAAACCAACGAAGTCTAAGTGTAAATACAGAAAGACTAAGCTCAGGAATGAGAGTTAACCGCGCAGCAGACGATGCGGCGGGACTGGCAATATCAGAAAAAATGCGTACACAGATACGCGGACTCAACAGAGCATCACTCAACATACAAGACGGAGCAAGTCTCTTGCAAGTGGGAGACGGAGCTCTGCAGTTCATGCATGACAAAATGCAACGAATGAGAGAGCTTGCAGTGCAAGCCGCGAACGGCACAAACCAAGACCTGGATAGAGCCGCAATACAGTTGGAGTTTGCGCAGTTAACCTCTGAAATCAACGCATCGGTCAGAGAAACAAACTTCAATGGAAAACCCTTGTTCGATGGGACAATGGGGTCAACACGGGCTTGGGATTTTGGTGTTGAATCATACGTGTATGACCCGGCAATAATCGAGGGTAGCGTATCTACTACGTTTCCTGCCGGTGGCATGGACCTATTCCCATGGACAGCCGGTGCTGCTTTTGGAACAGCGAATTCTCTGGCGATTGCCAGCATGACCACAAACCCGGCCAGCATCCCATCATCAGGGCTTTTCGCCGTACAGGTTCAAACGCCTGCAGATGGACCCTTCAACTTCGTTTTAGATTTTGCTCACTTGCATGCAAATACTCCCGGAACTGTGACTGTATCACATATAGAATCAGCATTTCAAAATATGTTTAACCAAGCCGGCTTTGCGGGTACCAGCTTTAATATGATTGCAGCACCGGGTACTCCACGATTTGAAATAAATTTCCCTAGGCATCCTGAAAACTCCGCAGCACTTGATGGCATAATGGGAAGGCCTGGCAGTGTTACACCAAGTGTTACAATAGGGATTGGTACACCGACTATGGATGTATCTGCTGCAAATGCAATTAGAGAGTCAATAAACACAGGTCGCACATTTTCAAATAATCATTCCGGCGTTTTTCCCATAAATCCGTCACTTGATATCCCACTGTTTGAGACAGCGGCGATAGCATTTTGGGTTAATCCCCTTATTCCGCGGGACCCTACTTCGGCAGGGTCGCAACCCTTTGGAATGGCTGTCAATTTCCATGACAGACAAGTGCCGATTAATCTCGTTCCCGGTCATTTCTCATCAATTGAGAGTTTTGTGTCAGCACAGCGAGGTGCATTTGCCGCAGCCGGTCTCTCTCTTGATATACAGGACGGTCAGATAATGATAGAAACTATCGACACAGGACCACATGTACAGTTTGGTGACCCCTTGTTTGTTACAGCTGACCCCGATCTTGTGGACCAGCTTGGTCTTGGTGCAAGTGCTATGGTCGAGCCATCACAACGTGCAGAGGAAGATTATCTCTGGATTCAATCGGGAGCAAACAGCGGCGATGGCATTGGAATAGAGATTCCGAGGATTTGCGCCCGCTCGCTCGGTCTTGCCATATGGCCGTTTGACCGTGATAGAAATCCATTACCCGACTTCATAGATGGCGTGTCCATAGACAATTTTGTAACATCCGCAAATGCAGAGGCACCCGAACCACCTCCATTCCCGAGGATGTACACCCTATCTGTCATGTCACATGAAAACGCCACAGCAGCTATCAGGGCACTCGACAATGCGATAAATATTATCAGCATGGAACGTGCCAGCATAGGAGCACAGCACAACCGGCTCGATTATGCAAGGGCAAATGTAGATAACACAGCCGAAAACCTGCAAGCCGCCGAGAGCCGTATCCGCGACACAGACATGGCACTCGAAATGACTCATTTTGTACGTGGCCAGATTTTGACACAATCTTCCACAGCAATGCTCGCACAAGCAAACGCGCTACCGCAAAGCATGTTGCAACTGCTGGGCTAAGGGGATTGAATGGATGAACATAAAGTACAGATATGAAATAATAAAGCCTAGCACCTTAGCGCCGCCAAACCCCTCTTTGTAAAAACGCTCTTTCTAGTAACGAAAGAGCGTTTTGTTTCCAAAAATTTACGCGAAGGTAAATTGTGACAATATTGTGACAATTTCACTCTAATGCTTGAAGCTTCTGTTACGATGAGGTATAATAATATAATACACATAATCAAATTATCGCCTTAATAACAAGCGAAAGGAGGTAGCTATCATGCATTATCGTTATAAACTCACAAACAAAGCAATAGCTATGCTACTTTCTGTTTTTATGGTATTTAGTCTTGCCTCCCAATCCGTCGAACTTTCCTTAGTTAACGCGGATATTGTTGCTTCGCAGTATGCTCCTGAAGCACTATACGATGAGGTCAATGAATATGATGAATACGGCTCATGCGAAGAGGACTTACCGCACATCTGCGACGGTTCATGCGATGAGTCCGATGATTCAAACGATGATGATAACCTTTACGAAAATTATGAAGTTTGTTGCGACTATGCTCCCGATTGCGACTGCGAAGAAGAGTATTATGACAACAATGACGAAGACTACTGCTCTGATAGCGACGACCCGCCTTATGCAGAAAGTTGCTGTGATGAGCACTGCGGGTGCGAAGATTATTGTGAGTGCCCGTACCGCGACGATAATGATGAGATTATTTTTTGTGAGTGTTATGGCTGTGCAGATTACTGCGAATGCGAAAACCTCGGCGACTGTAGCGATGAGTGTGATTGCTTCGAAGGCATTATGGCTTTATCTGGGCTAGTAAGGATTTTTATTGATATAGCTCACGGCTCAAGTGGCTCTGCTACGTTTAATCTTAGTTGGGTCGGAGGTTTTGGTTCAATAATTCCTGGATTCCTTACCTATGTCGATGTGCCTCTAGGCTCTACCGTTACTATCACAGCAAATCCTGGGGACTATA
This sequence comes from Oscillospiraceae bacterium, assembly GCA_009786445.1. Lineage (GTDB taxonomy): Bacteria > Bacillota > Clostridia > Oscillospirales > Oscillospiraceae > WRMH01. Next base: position 5,649 of record WQTE01000057.1, read on the forward strand.
TGATTACAGAATGGACGGGTTCCGTCCCTGATGATTCCAACCCAAATGTTTCCGTACTTTATGACGTAGAAGGACCTGGTCCTATCACTATAACAGCTAAAGTGGGACCTGTGGAATGGCTTATTACTTATGAAGGTCCTGTAAGGGCATATGATGGCCCTGATTATGTGCCTTCGGGTACTAGGCTTTCCCCTAGAGAAATAAATTTTGAAGTCATCGGAAATATTGGTGATGATCGTCGCCTTGTTCGGTGGGTCGTTAATGGCAATGAGCTACCAGGTTTAGAAGAGAGCAATTCTTTTGTTATTAATTTATTAGAGGAAAATACTCATGTCTTAGTCGAACTGCTCGATAGCTTTCTTGTAACTATCGGTGCCGACCCGACTGGTTATGGAGCAGGTCACACTTTTAACGCTGTTCCCACTAATCCTGTCGGAAATCCCTTTACAGCCTCCGCACCCGATATAGCCTACGAACTATTACGGCAAAATTCAAATATCACATTTACAGCAACACCCGCAGCAGGTTACTTTATAACAGGGTGGAGTGCCACCGGAGGACAGCTTCTTGGAGCGGGGGACGGACCTGGTGCTCAGTCAAGAGAGATACAAGGTCTAAATAGTGCAGTTGACGTTAGAGTTCGCTTTGAGCAAGGGCGCATGATAACTTTCGGTGCACATGACGGCGGTGGCAACGTGACAGCTACCATTGACGGCACATACCAAGACCCCAGCCCTGTACTTCTTCCGCCCGGGAGCGACACAGTTACATTCACCGCAACCCCTCTACCTGGCTTCCTTTTGGCTGATAATCCTTGGGTTGTTAACGGAGATCCTGTTACGTCTGATGATTTTACCATAGCAGGAAATGAGTACGGGCAAACACTTACTATTGAAAATTTAAGTGAAAGCGTTACTGTTACAGCCGAATTTGAGGCTGCGGTTGATGTAACTTTCGGCGCGACAGGTGGTAGTATTACTTCGGCATATCAGAACAACAATGCGTTCGTCAGTGGCGCCACACTGCGCTCCGGAGCTGAGATAGTAATCGAAGCAGCACCAAATCCCGGTTATCTTTTTACCGAGTGGACAGTTACACCCGGCGAAACGCTCATCGATGCTGACACCACCACATTGACAATCCCTTCTTTGAGCGGCAATAATCCAACAGTCAATATAACTGCAAACTTCATCCGCGGGCGTGTTGTGGAGTTTGGTTTCTATGTAACTAGTGGAGGAACTATAGGAGGAACTATAGAAGCAGCACACAACGGCGTGGCAATAGAAAATGGCGACATACTCGCACCACTCCCACCGGCACCGGTCGAACCGCCGCAGACTACTATCTTTACCGCAGAAGCTGCCCACGGATTTCTCGTAGCCGGTTGGAATATCCCGGAGTCAGAGAATGTGAGCATTTTAACAAATGATCTCGAAACCGAAAGTACATTAACCATAACTAACTTGCCCGGCGATATTGATGTAGTAGTAACTTTCTCGCGAGCCGTTGCGATAAACTTCGGTGTTGACGGCACAGGCGGAACCCTTTCGGCTGTGAGAGAAGGCTCTTCTGATCCGCTACCAGCCACGGTAACACTTCCCCAGGGCACAGTTGTATATTTCACGGCAGAGCCCATAACACCTATAACTCCCGCTCTGGGCGCCCCAAACTTCCGTGTGAATCAGTGGTCTGTCGCCGATGGAGTGGGTCAACAAGGTGGTGAAACATTCCGTTTTACTGTTCCGGCACCGGATGTAGATGCTCCTACAGTTTATATAAGGGTAAGTTTTACGCCCATTACACTTGAGTTCTCCCCCCCGGATATAGATGTAATCGCTCATGATGTTTTTACTGCTATTGCAGGCGGCACTGCAAGTGGTGACAGTACCATGTATATAAGATCAATCACCGAAGGAACAACTGACCCGGCTGTACTCCCTGACGGGCTTACGGTGGCAGTAAATGCGGCCGGAACCGGCATAGATGTAACCAGCGTATATCCGTTATCCCAAGAAGACAATGATCGCGGTCCGTTTATAGTAACCGTTGAGCGAGAGAGAACACTGGCACAATTTGAGATAGATATCAATATGCCGTCTCTGACACTTGAGCCGAATCCGGTTGTGATTGGAAATATTACCGGGCGCTCCATGATTCAACATGTCACGGTCGGCGGACCTCCTACTGATGTAGCAGGTCGTATTACACTTATTGATGACAACCAAACATTTGTAACATTAGTTCCCGAAGTTAGAGCTGAGGTTACTGCAAATTTTGGTGTAGACGAAGCTGGTGTTGGTGTTATAACTGTCACGGGGACAAGGCCGCAAGCCGGAAGCCCGACTATTTATCACACGGGAGATAATGCGCTTCGAGTGCAAGTAAATCGTGGCGGCGTAAGCAGGGAGCTCAGAGTTGACGTGCATCTCACACCACCACCGCAGATAAGTTCAATTATTCCTTACCCTGAAACATCCATAACTGTCACCTCTGAAGGTGTGCCTAATACTAATCCGAGCGATGACCGAGAGTATATTGAAGTTACATTCCAAGTTAATGGAAGCAATTTAGACCAGTTGCTGCTCGATTCAGCGGAGCATTTGAACGAGTCACATTTTGTGCCTGATTTACCGTCTTGGATAAGACTGGCGGATCAAAATGGTATTACTTTTGCACCTGTTAACGGCAATGAAGAAAATCAAGCTACAGTTACCTTAAGGCTCGTAATTGATGCCAATGAAGAAGACCCGCCCACGCAGCTTTCCGGCAATGTCACTATCCTCCCTGATTCGGCGGTCGCAACAGTTGATGGATTTGTCCCGGGCAATCTCCTTGTGACACAATTCGGACTTTTTGGTCTTAATCCTAATCCGGCAATGATTCGCAATGATTCCCTCACCGTGGCTGTTGAAGTTATGGGTACAACGACTGACTATATTGAATTATCCGATGGCACAATGCCGCCCAGTTTTGATGCTGTGACAAATAATGGCGTAGTGACAATATCGCGGAGCAACTCAGCCTTTATCACTGTCAGTATAGTGGGGGAGTCTATCCTAATAAATGCTACCAGACCTCTGAGAGGTGAAGCTGAAATAGTAGGAAGTTTCCCGATAATAGTCACTCGTGGCGATGGCGATGGCAATGAGATAACTCTAATACTGGATGTACATCTCACGCCGCTGTTTGTGGATTTTAGTGATTCCGTAGTTGATCTAAATAACGAATCTTCCGGTGTGTTTGCATCGTATGTCATAAGAACTGTCGATATCGTCGGTACGGCGGTAGGATTACCTCAGTTGAGCAACCTAGGCGACTTACCGCCCGAAGTTACAATCGACCTTATTCCTCCCGGAGATGTATTGAATCCGACGGAGAACTACAGGCTGATTATAACCGGCACACGCCCAAGTGCCGGGAGTGACATAATAGACGGATCCTTTTACATCGGAGTGACTCGACAGGGAGTATCTGCTGAGCCGGAGCTCAGAATAAATGTAACTCTTACACCATATTCGCAAATTACATCTATCGCACCTACCCTTGCGGCGGAAAGCGCTTTTGCACGAATCACTCAAGAGGGAATTGCTGAAAATACACCTATGCGGGCTGTTTTTGATGTTCATGGTACATTTTTAACGGCAGCAGAACTTAATGCCGCAACTTTTAGCGTTGTTGAAAACTTTCCCGCTTGGATAGCCTCTGTTAGTATCGTCAGTTCCAGCGTAACTCTCATTAATATGGGTCATGCTACAGTGGCGGTTGATATTACCATTGACGAATTGCCTGATGATCCGGATTCTCCATTGATTCGATCCGGTGATGTTTATATAAATGTTATCGGTATATCAGCAGACTTCACTCCGCCAAATGCCCGCCTTCCGTTACACATTATTCAAGCTGCTCCGATAGCTTTTACGCCGGGGTTAGTTGACATCACCGATTATGTGCTTTCGCAAACTGTTACTGTCGGAGGAACAGCAGAAAACAATATAACCGTCACAAACGACATTCCTTTAGATGCTGAGTGGCGTAGCTATATAGACATTTCATATACTCAAGAGGATTTGCAAAATCCTCCAAGGATAACTGTAACAGGCACACGGCCTACGTGGGAGTCAGACATTTTAGATATTGATGTCAGTTTCAATGTGACAGTCGTTCGCGGCGGTGAAACCCTGAGTTTTCCCGTAACTGTGACTCTCACTATGATTCCTCAAACATGGACTGTTTCATTTGAGTTAGACAGCGGGACACACTTAGGCGGACAACCGCTTGAGCAAACAGTTGATCATCGCGGACAAGCAAATGTTCCGACCGAACTATCTCGTAGCGGCTATGACTTTTCCGGCAATTGGTCAAGTAGCGAACCCGGCATGATTCCCGGCAATATCACAGGTAATGTCACATTTACTGCACTATGGACACCGAGGGAGCATTTGCTTACTGTCGTAAGCGAGAATACAACAGATGCGACTGAAAGTAGCAACAGGCAATGGACGTCAACATTTGATATCTATGCCGGAACTTCTAATGATGACAGAATATTCTCACACTGGACAGCTTCTTACGGTGGAAACGATTTCACACATCTCATAGGCGACCAGTTTGATCCGGAGACAACTTTCACCATGCCTGACAGCCCCGTTACCCTCACTGCGCATTGGTCAGAATTTCGAGTTATAACTTTTAATCCGTACCCCAGTCTTGCCGGAAGCATAACAGCCTCTTTTTATAGATTAGATGTGTCTACCGATTTTTACTCCGGAGACTCTGTGCCTGAAGGTGCTACAGCCACACTCAAAGCAGAATCCAACGATGGGTATAGTTTTTACAATTGGACAATTGTTCCTTCCGATATTGCACTGACACCGCCATCCAGGACTTCATCGGAAGTGTCATTTTACGTTTATCATCCCGATGTCCACGGAGATAGGGATATTGCCATTACCGCCAACTTTAACCGTGTAATGCATATGCTTGAAATAAACAATCCGGCTATGGAGGGCGACCCCACTCAAGGCGGCAACAGACAATGGACATCAACAGTCCAGCTTATCGCCGGGACAAGGGAGAACTACAGGTTTACAGGCTGGGTAGTCAATGCAGGTGGGGTAGAAATAATGAATCCAACCAACCATTTGACTGCATCTCTTATCATGCCTAATAATCCGGTTGTGATTACGGCTCAGTGGCGAACCCTTGGTTCAGCCGTTACTGCTCCTGAGTTAGAGGTGGGTACCCCCCTGACATCCTTCGGGTTTACTGTCAGTGCTACTCTTGAGAGGGCCACAGGGCAAGCTATCGAGTTTGCCATCGGCTCTAACAACACGCAACCTGACAACGGGGTCTGGAGAACAGGAACATTTAACGAAACTACCAATGCTTGGTATTTTTCTTTTGCAGGTCTTGACCCATATACAGAGTATTTTGTATTTGCCCGTTCGGCAGAGATTGAGGGAACACATGATGCCGGAGTTATAGCGGTTAGTGGTGCTATAACAACCTTAAAAGCTCTCATAACAAACACAGTTATCACCGGGATTGTGCCACCCGTAACCGGAGCATCACCTGTTACCACTGCGCCGGGAGGAGGCGGCGAGCCTCCTCCGAGTGGAGACGGTGTTCAATGGACAGCAACGATAGAGTGGAGAGCTCCGGGCAGCGACGATCCATTTATCGGAATTTTTACGGCTGGTGAAGTCTATACTGCACGTATCACAATAGAACCTTCTCCGGCTTGGACTCTTGAAGGATTTGTCGGTAGTTTCACTATCGATGGAGCACCTCAGGGAACAATTGTATCCGGACCTGCAATCGAAACTGATGGCACAGGAGTGGTCACAGTGACATTCCCTGAAACACTGGATCTTTCTATAGAGCTTTACCCCACCGGGATACATACTTTCTCGGAACTCATATTCGGCTACAACGAAGCTGATCTAACGCCACTCACTGTGACTGTCACTAATACCGGAAACACTGAAACAGGGCCGCTCACTATCTCTCTTTCAGGCGCAAATCCCGAAATGTTTACACTTTCAAGCACAACTTTGAGTAGTATTCCGGCAGTCCCACCGTCGAGTACCTCCACGTTTACTATTACACCAAACATAGGCCTTTCAAGGGGAACTTATACAGCCACGATTACTGTCCGTGCATCTGACTTCGGCACTCACCCAATCAACGAGCAGAGCTTCGGTATCAGCTTTACTGTTGCACCAAGGCCTATAACAGGTGCAAACGTTTCTGTAACTGGTGGCAACCGCACATTTACGGGAGACTATATAGAGCCTCCCGGCAACGAGGTGATTGTGGAACTTGCGGGGTTTGGTAGTCTATTTTACGACACAGATTTTGAAATTGCAGGTTACGCCTATAACTTTAATTCTGATTACGTAGACTTAAGACCCGCAGAGGTAATGGTAAACGGAATAGGTAACTTCACAGGCACAGCAACAGGCTTCTTTATCATTGACCGAGCGTTACTAGGTGGTTACCTTCTGATAGAATCTACTGCACCCTTGGGGTATCCGATAGACCCGGCAATACATACTCTGACTGCTATTACAACAAACGTTGTCGGCACATTTGCTTCGCTTGCGTGGATTATACCCAACCAGCCACCGATACCCGGAGTATTTGGAGAACAGTTCTCGCTGATGGGTTTTGCCTCCGGCACTGAGATTGGAGCTAGAGTAGAAGGTACCTCGAATTTCACAGGATTTCTCTACAGTGAAAACATCATGAGAGTCGGAGAAATTGAACTCGGTGGCTCTATTGAAATCATAGGCATAAAAGAAGTAGGCGAAGAGTTGATATTAGACACGTCCCAGTTAACCCCAGATTCACCCCCTGCACCTACCGAACCTACTTTTGATCTTTTCTGGTATCGTAACGGAGAGCAATTCAGAAAAACAACACATTCAGATTTAACACACATAATTGAGCGTGAAGACTTAGGAACAACCATATCGGCAAGAATCGTAGGCACAGACCCGTTCTTCGGAGTTCTAGTTGCAGATGATGTGTTTATTCCACCAATCCGGCCGGATCCTCCACTACCTCTCACAGCTACACCCGGAGACGGGCAGGTTACGCTGAACTGGGGAGTGCCTGCATTTGACGGAGGCAGCCCGATTACAGGTTATGAAATAAGATGGCGTTGGAGTGATGATGGAGGCACAACGTGGATGGCGCCGGGGCCTTGGACTGATGTTGGCAATGTCCTGACCTCGACGGTAACAGGTTTGGTGAATAATGTACCTCACGAATTTGAGGTGCGCGCAGTGAACATTGCAGGTCCCGGAAGTGTTGCAGGTATATCTGCAACGCCGAGACCGTTGCCTGTAATAGAGTCAATCACGCCCACAGCGGCTACATTAGCAGATTTTACAGATGTTTCTGCAGAGGGTGAACTTCTGCCGGCACACTTTACCATTCGCGGCAGAAACCTTCGGGTGAACGAAGCCCAAGTCATTGCAGCTTTCGCCGCTCCGCGGTTTGGCGGTTTAGTTCCGGGAGATGATATATTGGTGACTGTAAACCCACTTGAAGTGGATGGAGAGGATCAGGCAATATTGACAGTCCATATACGTGTATTGCCTAATACTGAGCCTATCCCTGATTCCGGTTTTATAGAAATAACAAATATAATTACACCCGCGGTAACCGGTAGGCTTGACGTAACACAGTTGGCGGCAGATACACCACCTCCACCGGAAATCACCGACCCGCCTTATGAACCCACACCGACACCACCACCTGACACGTCAGACCCGATAGCACCGCCACCTCCGAGACCCGGTCTTGAAACCGGTGAAGATGGCGATGACGGAGATGATGACGACGATATTGGCAATGCAGGGCATGAAATCATAATCGGTACAGATCCGGGTGAAGCCGGCAATGGTCATGGTGATGACCCGGGCGAGGGCGAGGTGTTGGCACCCGGAAGTGCCGATGAGGGCGACGGCGCGGATGGAGATGTTGCACACGTACAGAGAAGCGAATTCCTTACTTGGCTTACAAGTAACCTATGGTGGCTATCGCTGATACTCGGTGCTTTGATTATATTTGTTACCTGGTGGTTCACAGTCGGTAAGAAACGTAAGAAAACCGATGACATAGAGCTCCCGCCAGAAGTTATAGACCTAACCGAGACGTAAGGAATGTACGGATTTGCTCAAAACTCCTGAATATTCTCGAAAGGAATGGTCACTAATATGAGTATAACAGAATGGCAAAAAGTCAAACTTCAAACTAACGAAATAGCTCGTATAGTTGAAGTCTATAGAAATGGCGAGGCATTTGAAGCTGAAATTTTTAAGTCTGTCGGTGGAATTTCTATTGAAACCATTAAGCCAAACGATATAGCGAGCGTATATATCGAAAGTGAAATTCCTATGGAAAAATTCGCTACAATATAGGCTCGCTTGATTTTAATTGTGTCGAAACTTCGGCACAATTTTTTGTACAATCAGCCCGTAAGATGCCCTCGTTAACTCAACTACCGAAACAAATCATCCAACGTGACTTCTGAGTGGACAATACCGGAATGTTTGTTTTTTAATGTTCCGTACGTTGTTACCATTGTCAGATGTACCGCTTTTTTTGTTCTGGTTTCTGTTTCAAACACAGCGATTTTGTTGCGCAAACTAACCTCTTCCTTTGCGCTTATAACGTATTCCGCCCTACTGTATTTCATTTCACATAAGTTAATAATATCATCTTTTCTATCAAACAGTAAATCGACTTGTGCGCCCGGCGANGATTTCCGACTGCGCCATGATGACATTTCNGTGGAAATTGACGCAATACCGAGAGCCTGTTTGATTTGCTCATAATGAGAGAGACACACCCGCTCAAANGCATANCCTTTCCATGCTGACAGCGATGGATTGTCGAGGTTACTCGTCCAAAAACGTTGGTTTCTGGGCTTTTTTTCTCTCATAAANCGCAAATGAAATAGACTAAATGAGTCGNTAAGCTGATATAGGCATAGGCTTTCAGACTGCTGAAAACTTGGATAAGAACGTATAAAGCCGCAAAGCTCAAGTTCCTCCAAAATTGTAGACAGCCCTCCT
>WQTE01000058.1 GCA_009786445.1 Oscillospiraceae bacterium
GATGCAGATAAAACAATTCTTTTCAACGAGGCACAGCTTTTAGAAGATGAGAAGTATGATGGCTATTATTCAATCGTAACGAGTGAGAAGGATATGTCAGACGAAGAGGTTATTGAGACATACCGCGGATTATGGGAGATAGAGGAAACGTTTAAGATAAGCAAAAGCACACTTGAAGCACGCCCTGTATATTTATCGCGCAATGAGAGGATACAAGCACATTTTTTGACCTGTTTCATATCTCTTGTAATCATAAGGCTTCTTCAAAAAATGACGGGCAAGCGTTATTCAAGCGAGAAAATACTTGAGTGTCTGAACCGCATTTCATGCAGCCATGAAAGTGAGAATATTTATCTATTTGACTACCGCAGTAACCTCTCTGATGAAATCGGCAAGGCTACCGGGTTGGACTTTACGAAGAAAAGACTACGATTGTCAGATGTCAAAAATATTATTGCATCAGCAAAGACATAGCGCATATCACTACAAGTTTTGTTCAAAACCGTAGCTCATTATCTTCTTTATTTGCAATGGCTAAAGCATAGATTTATACTCTATGAACTGTCAAAAATTGTTCCGAAACACCATCATTAAAATATTTTCGGAAAGCGGTATTCATCAACATGTTTTTTCAAATCACAAAGTCCGCAATTCGTTGCGTAGCAACATTTGCGGACTCATTTTGTCGTGATTGGCTGTCAAATTCAGGTTATTATACCACACCATCAAGTAGATTACTACAATAAAAAACGAAGGAGTTGATGAAAGATGAACGCATCAGGCGATGCCGCTGAACAAATTGTGAGGATGAGTTTACAGGGTGTCGAAGTTGCCGCACGTATCACGGGTACTGCGGCGAAAGAAATAGCACTACTCATAATCGCAGCACTGAAAAGCGATAATAAAGGGCATCTTAAACTAAAAGGCAAAGAACGTCTGAGCGCAATGCTCAAATCGGGAAAACCGCTCGAAATCTATTCCGTGAATGAGCGTGACCTTGAAAGGTTTTCCAAAGCGGCGAAAGAGTACGGCATCGTATACTGCGTATGGGTGTTATTTTCAGCCGTAGTTCTTCAACCGTGTACACCATTCGGGTACTCCCCCTTTCGGCTTAGCTCATTGACAGCATCAGCTCTCTTGCCTGCTTCCTTAAGTTTCATTATACTCTAAACACTCAGAACCTTCAACTATTTTTCGGCATATGGTATTGCAAAAGAAAGCCGGAACACTCTTTCAGCAATTCGCATATTAGCTTTCTTTTTCCGGAGTATCTTCACAAAACGCTCTCTCATAAATCACTTCTGCACCAACAGGATAAAATCCGTTTACATCAACACCTACATTTATTGCTCTTTTATCCCAATGTTCAGAAACAGGTTTTCGCGGGCGATGATTATGCCCATACAGATGAACGCTCTTCCGCCAATAGTGCGCCCACTCCAGAATCGGAAAGTGAAATAAAATAAAGCGTGCATCTTTGTATGTCAGTTCGTGGTAATCCTTAACCCACTCATACAGTGTTGCTTCAAACTGCGGGCTGTTTAGGTATTTTTCGTGATTTCCCTTTATAAGATATTTTTTGCCACTCAGCTCTTTCAATATGTTTGTCGCTGATTGCCCGCTGCCTTTGTAAAGGAAATCCCCAAGGATATAGACCTCGTCCTCTTTGCGAACTACAGAATTCCAATTTGTTATCAACGCTTCATGCATCTCGTCAAGGTCAGAGAAAGGACGGTCGCACATCTTGATTATATTTGCGTGGCAAAAATGTTGGTCGCTTGTGAAATAAATCAGATTCGTTCACCTCACTTCCCTCTATTACACTTGCTACTACTTGACTTCCCACGTGGCGTTTTAGTGGCAAAGTGGTCAACGTCGAATCCTTCATGCATTTTTATGGTTACCTGCATATAATCACAACCTTGAATTGTTTTAAACTCCAAGCCAAGACCACGCTACAACTCATATGAAAGCGCAGTACGACTAAAGCTCTCCACTTCACCTACATCTTTAAGAAACGCTTTCATGTCGCTAACAACCGTAGCGGGTAGGGTGAATTTTTGGTCGGGTGATAACAGTGCTGACAGTCTTATAATGTCATTTTTATGTTTTTTAATGTTTTTGCTGTCTACATGCTCGCCCTCCGCTTTACGCTTCGTCAAGTCAAGCCACGCTTTTGCTTTAAACGGTATCAGGTGACTTGCAGCCATTACAGAAATGCCATCGGCTAACGTAACCCCGCTTTTGAGAAATTCATAATAATCATCATCAAGCAAAATTGCAGATAAACTCGAAACCTCATCATCAATTTGTAATGGCGTAAGAACTGCATCGGGAGGTAGCATTATTCCATCAACACGCCGTGAGAATAATTCAATCATCGTAGGATATTCGCTTGTCTTAGGATTTATGAAACGGTAATATTCAGGAGTACCGGAACTTTTAAGCCGTTGTGTGTATTCTGCCGTTTTGAGATATTCCCATATCCGAAATCCGAATTGGGAATCCATGCTTTCAGCAATCAAAACCATATCAATATCCCGTGTGGCTCGAAAAACTTCCCCCGCTTCGCTCAGCAGTATATCACAAGCTGTGCCGCCTATTAATACATAGTTTTCTGAAAAGTCGGCAAACCAATCTCTGAAACTGTCTATTCCTCTTACCATATGCTACCTCCACAAATCTGACAATAATTCGTCTATGGCTTGCTCTGTACGCACATCATCATTTACTTCAAGTGATGCAATAAGTGAAAGCACATCAACAACTTTTGGATTTTTTGACAGCAGTGTAGGCTCATAGTGCCAAATTTCAACCTCTGCTTGCGCCATTGTATCTACTAGTATATCTGTACCTCCCGGCGCATTAACTTTCCCATAAAAGGCAAATGTCCGAAGTTCCGAACTTCCAAGCATTGTAAGCTTTGATAGGGCAGTATAGCCTGATATGGGGAGTCCGTCAATCAGCTTGGCATTTTCTGCATATACTTTTTTGCGGACAGGGTTTAGCAAATGTGGCTTTGCTCTTTCAAACAAATCACGCTTTTTCTCGTTGCTGAAGATAACTGTCCGCACTCCATCTTTTTTTGTGCTGACTAAGCCCAGTTCCGAGAGTTGCCTTACAGCTCTTGTTACCTGCATAGCAGAAACACTCAGTATATCAATTGCTTCCGCTGTGTGCAATTCAGCTTTACGTTGATACAGATAGTGAAAAAATAATAGTTGCGAAGACGGCATCAAAGTTTCACTTACTATTTTTGTTGACGCATAACGCTCACTAAGAACTATACCCATGAACGGCAAATAAATATGGCATTGTGGCGCAACAAATGGGATATGTGCTTTTATGAGTGAGTCTCTACGCCTTGCGGTCATGCATTCAATATCCAAAACAACAGGCAAAGATTCAGTTTCACGCACTTTTAATATATGCTTTTTGACTGCCGTGAGTGTATCAAGCTCCCCTTTTGGCTTCATAAACAGACACTCGACCTCATCAAGCGTAACTTTTTTGAAATCATAACGGTCAGTCAAATAATACGGCAGTTTTTCTGCACCGAGCCACGTTTTGGTATTAACTTTTACACCGAGTGTATCTGCAATGTAATTCATATCACTTCACCTTTTAACGCGATAAATACATTTTAACACATGTGAGGTTAAAAGTAAATAACAAAGTTAATCGTCAATTAAAACTTAATATCAAATTACAGACAATTTCTAATTGACACATTTATAGGTGCAATAGAACTCTATGATGATAGTACGACAATCTGCTATGATGTACATGGCATTCTAAAATGCGCGCGGATTACACCCCCCCATACCCCGCTCGGGTGGTAGCCCCCACCGAAATAATTAGTTAAAATATGATGAACCTGCCAAAAAAACAGCCGCTTACTCAAACCGAGGGTGCGGCTGTTTACATAAGAAAAACACCTAATAGAATGTAAACTGTTCAAGCGATTTTGAAGCTAAATCATTGCCGAATATGTGTTGTTTATACCCCAAAAAAAGACCAAAAGGAAGTCGCACATGACACAATACACTCGAACGCTAAACCACTTTGAGTATCATCTTGAAGATATAGATTGCGAAAACTGTCTATATCTGAAGAAGAGGAACAAAAAGTATAAGCTCAACCGTAATTACAAGCCACAATCAGTCCTCAGGATAGAAATACAGGGTTGGGAATTTACCGTCTTTTTTTCTTGGGTTTGTGCATGAAAAAATACCTGAAACTTACTGAGCAATAACAATCTTACGAAGTAAGTTATCCGCAGAGAACCAAAAAACAACCGCTGAAAAATGGTTCTAGAAAACATATATTGTATTGAAATAGTAATTAATAGTTGCTTAAAGCAAGTTTGAGAATGAGATTTACAGTCTCTGCAAACCAGACAGACTACCACTCATGGTTTCTCATGTACGTGCGGAGAAGGTGTTCCTGTTCAATAATAGCATCCACTATATTGGGTGCATTTTGTGCAGTTCTAAATAGGCACTTCATTTCATCGTGCCCTGTATAGTCCCCTTTTCCATCAATGCAGTTTGTGTTTGCTATGTAGCACTTCTCAGCATACGTCAGCAAGCTTTCGCGCAGGTAACCAGAATTCAAATACCAAACGTCTTTTGATATTTTACTCAAGTTTCGGTAAGCCGGACTCCTCCCCTGAGCGTCTGTCCCCAGCATATTTGCAATTGTGTTCTTAACCGCACTAATGCTCCATATATCATCGCAGTGAAACCCTTCCACTTTATTATTCTCTTTATTACGCAATGTACACAAAACAGTATATACACGGGCAAATGTAAGACCTTCAAATAGGTCTCCCTGTTTATGAATTTCTCTTAAGTAGAATTCAACGCTTACACCAAGGCTGCAAATCGCAATCAAGTCTGCATAGATTTCTCCGCAAAGATAAATGAAATCATCCACAATCATTCTGATACTCGGAACATCAGAGTTGTCAAAATATATGCCAGTATCCACAGTTGTTCCATTAGACTCGGATGCAAAGGTAAGTTTTGTTTGTATTTTATACAAATCATGCCACATCGATTCCGAAATTTCACCAGCAGCTTCCGCTTTAAATAGAGAATCTTTAACGAATGTTGTTTTATACACATCTGATTTTTGATACAGCGAGAAAAGTTTACTGTCAGGGCAATCCCTTAACCATACCCATATAACTTGGTCAAACGGTGATATTATTTGTTCAAAGCTATCTATGATAGTTAAGCAGACATATTTTGTAAAGTTTTCTTTCAAATCACTGCCATAAATGCCATACATGTTAGATTTTATGTCTTCGTCATAACCCCCTATTTTCTTAACAACAATTTTCACCATAGCATCAATTGCTTTTATCTCCATCTCGTCTGGCACCTTAACATATTTAGAAACTGCACGCCAGACGCTCTCGACAATAATTTTGGAAACGAAATCCTTCAAAATAACATACCGCTCATCTCTCTGGCGTGTGAAAGCTCCAACAAAATGAACAATCTCATGCATTAGAGGAAAGATGAATGTCGGGTCATATAGTTCATGTTCAGCGGCTCGGATATACAGCAACCTGTCCATTGTACGCTTATCTGCAGATATGCTGCTTGAAACTTTTCTAAAGCACTCTTCCACCTCAATCAACTCGAAGGGTTCTGGCGAGAGTAGAAATTCATATTTCGCTGTGTCTTCAGGGTTTTTGCCTTTTTCAAGGTCAAGTAGAAACAATTTTGCTTTTTCAATAAAAGCTGCGTAAAATAGGCTCACCTTTAACGGCAATGAAAATATGTATGGATCTAGGCTTGGGCTTCTAAAAAACTGATGGCTGGAGTTGTTTGCAGTTGAAACCGCCAGAAAAGCCCTGGAAATGAACTTGAAAATATCTTCATAGTCAGTTTTACTAAATACATATTTTCTGCAGTTATCATATATATCGACAAACAGCTTGAGTTGCGGCCAAAACAATAAATGAACAGAGTCACCGTAATTTCCATTTTTTGAGGTCTCCACGGTGTTCAGCAAGGTTTTTAAGATGTGATAAAAAGCCTTTTTCTCTTTGTTCATATTGCCCTTTTCCCACCTCACAACCTTTTCCATTATGTACGCAGGGCTTGTACTTCCTTTGCATTTTCCCATAGTCTTCCTCCTGTGGCTTTTTTTCCAGGATGTGTATTTTCGTTATGCAATTATACACTGTACGTTTGTAGCACTCATTTGTGTGGCATAAGAGGTTTCCCTTTTTATGCAGAGAAAGTAAATCATGCATTGCTATGCCATTTATCACTACCCGCATATCGTAATTACCAAAACTTAATGAGGCTTCACTGACTCCACCACGGCATTTTACACATTTCCGCAGCTCATCTACGAATTCCAGTGTATTTTTCGACGAACTCCCGTTAGATTTTGCGTATATAAGAATTTCTACTTTATCCAGTAGTTCATTATATTGTGCTATTCTCTTATTTTTAGCAAAGACATCCGCTTTGACAGCTGGAATTGAATAACTATAGGTGACGTCAGGTACATCTTCTACTAAAGTCTTATTTAGTATATTTTTTATGAGGGCATCACATTCTGCATAAGTTTTACTTCTGATGAATAAAATGAAGTCGCTCTGTTCTAAAGAGCAATAGCCCATGACCCCGCTATGCTTGCGTTCTATTTCTCGGATAACACCCATCCAGTCTGATTCATTTTCGCTGCCCGATATGCGGATGAAAGAAACAAGCAGTACGTGCGGTTGCCCGCTTTCTGGTTCAGACCAAAACTCTGAGTCTTTCCTGTCGCTCTTGTTTTCTCGGCGAGCCATATAAAATGACTGACCATGATAACCTAAGTCGCGAAAGCGTCTTTTTTGTCCTTTTATGCTGTCATCCCAAATGTCCATTTTATTATGGCACTGCTTTATTTCAAACCCGTCAATTTCACCAAAGCAACGGTAGTCCACGCTTACGCGTCCTACTTCACTATTTTTTTGCACCAGTCGCTTGTGTATAACTAGCTTACGTAATACCTTCTCCACTTTTACCCCCAACACTGTCATTATCTCTTCACTATATATACATTTGTCAATAAAATTGCATTTCCCGGATAATTTTCCGTTTCGGGCAGAACGGCTTTCCCAAACTCAGTTTACGGTAATCCTCGAATAGCTCCTCGGCTATGTTTTTATGCTCAACCGAACTGTATAAATTTTCTGGTAATTCATCTTTTAATATGCGTACCCATCGGAAAAGGTATCTCCATGTTTTTCTGTTGAAATCCATAATAAAAAAACCATACCTCTCACGTAGCCTCTGATAAGTATCCAAAAATCTGAGCATCTGCTCCCTGTTACTTTCGCCTGTTTCCCAAAACACTTCATAGTAAGACAAGCATAAAAAAAGAAATGCGTTAAGTTGTTCTCTTTTCCAATAAAAACTATAGTGATTTAAAAGATTATTGAAGCTGATAGGCTTATCGGATTTATTAAGAGCAGGCTCACCAGTTTCTCGAAATAAGCCTAAGAAAAATCGGGGATGTTTAGCCGCTCTTTTTGCAATATGTATCTGTTTTCTTTGTCGCTTAAACATAACATCTATACCATTTCTCATTGACCTTTCACTACTGATTCGACCTAACCAGATGTAATCACGAATCAACAACGCAAAGTTCACTAAGAAAAAAAAGATAAACGTTATGTAAAGTTCATACACTAGACACACAAGCATTGCTAATATAGAAACCAGACCAACTACAACGTTGGTTGTGTCCGGCGAGTGCGCCTTTACTATATCCTTGCGCTTCAGTCCTCTATATAATTTCTGCTCACCCTCGCTTTTTGCAGAAGAAAATACACTGTGAGAGAATACAACAAGCGCAGCAAAAATAGTGAGCAGAGGCATCCCATAATACCTCTCCACCAGCCTAATTGCCGAAGTTATGAATACATTAATGTTGTAGCAGTCCAATATAATACTTACGAAATTAGAAGCACCGCAAAATAAGAAAACCGGTATTTCAACTTTGTAGTTATTCACCCTGTCAAAGCATACCCCTATATAAAACAGCGTTGCGAATATAACAAGATGACATAAGGGCTTTAAATAGCGTATGCGAATAATATTTACCTGGCTGTCACGAAGGAGCAATCTCGGAAAAAACTTTGACACTGCAAGGTATATTATTCTACTCACTTTACTTTTTAAACCAGCCTTCGTAAGGGGTGCCAGTTCTCACATAGGATGTTTCCACATGTTTTGCGGGTACATAACGTACTTCTGCTGCTTCTTTGTCGTAGAACGTACTCGTTTGGTAAAGCCTTGGTTCATTTCCTGCATTCATTACTGCAACTGTATGTGTATTTTTCCTCTTCTTCATATTTATACTTTACTTTCTCGTAATTGTGGCAACATCCGTATATACTGCATGATAATTCACACTTCGGCACCGCTTCATAATCTCAATATATACCAAGAGCAACAGCCAATCCATCTAAAACAACATTTCCGTGTTTATCGCGAAATGTTTAGCCACATCCCCTTTATTGTCGAATATTTATGCGCCACTTTGCTATACTATAATACACCTTACTCAAAATGTCAATATTATATCCCAAAAATAATTGTTATACACAATATATCGGGTTTTTATTCTGCCCGCAGGAATGCAAATTACACCCCCCAAGCCGCTTACTCAAACCGAGGAGGCGGCTTTTTGTATACCCAAAAATAACCGAAAGGAGCAACATCACATGACAGCACACACCAGAACCCTTGACCGATTTGAGTACCATCTCGAAGATGTAGATTGCGACTTTTGTCTGCACTCAAAACCGAAAAGAAAAGGGCGCAAAACCTGTTGCGGGGAAGACCCCTGCCACTATGAGGACATCAGACTAAAAGCCGCTGAAAACGGCAGAATCAAAAGAAAGCGAGGATATTTTAAGATGCCGGATAAAATCATATCACAGGAGGTAGCATACCATGCACAGTGATAAAACATCAGCCTGCCGTGTCATAAGCTGCGTAAATCAAAAAGGCGGTGTCGGCAAATCTGTTACAAGTACAAACTTGGGTATCGGGCTTGCACGGAGAGGGCAGAAAGTCCTCATCGTAGATATGGACAGCCAAGCATCGCAAACTGTCTCACTCGGCTGGAAGATACCCGATGAGATACCTATCACTTTAGCAACACAACTATCAAAAGTAATTGAGAATAAATCTCTGAACCCGCTTGACGGTATTCTGCACCATGATGAGGGAGTAGACCTTATGCCGTCAAGCATTGAGTTATCGTCGCTTGAAATGCGTATGATTCATGCCATGAGCCGAGAGTTTATCGTATTAGAATACCCGCCCTTGCGGTAGCGGTATCGGCTTTACAGAAATATTACGGTTCAGCACCGCTCCACGTTCTGCCGCAGACACACTCAGAGGGTGGCTAAACTCGCCCACCCACAGAGGTATACTGGTAAGCCCTCAAGCTGTGAATGTGGCTGTTGCCCGTAACGGTGGAGTTGCGGTTGCGCTATTTGAGGTAGGGCGCGATGGTACGGATTTGAGTACAATGACAAAGGCAGAGATTGACGCACAGATACAGCAAGTAGCAAGCTGCTTTATGCATGCACTTTGACAAGTGAATAATGTTAGTTATGACTTTTCATCGAAAACTGTCGCTCTCAACAAAATGAAAGGATGACAGTTCAATGAAAAAGATAGCATACAATTTATACAGAGTATCCGGTAAAAAACAAGTACACATAACTGCTGATAACAGAGAGGACATTCCTATGCAGAGGCAAGGAGCTTATGGATTCTTTCTCAGAGCAATACGAACAAATCACATCTTGGGCTGATATGTATGACAACTGTGATATGGAAGCTAAGAAGATGATACTGGCGCGTATCATTAGTAGTGTTAAGGTAAGACGTGACTACGAAATAGAGATTACTTTTACGGTTAGTTTTGAGCAATTTGGGGGGCTGGTCCAATCGGGGTTTTGGCGTGGAATCGGGGCATAATAGCTCTCAAAAAGAGGTAATATGAGCAAATTTTCCACAAAGGCAAAAGGCTCAAAAACTCAGTGTTTTCAAGCCTTTGTGTGGTGGAGAATAGCGGGATCGAACCGCTGACCTCTTGACTGCCAGTCAAGCGCTCTCGCACGTTGGAAAGTAACACTAACCCCAAAAACAAGCGAATAACCAGCGAGAGTTTTCGGTGAAAGTCATTGCAATTGCACCGTTTTTGCACCACTACACCCTGAGCCTATATCCCATGTTGTTCAAATATATTTTACCACATTATACCCTTAATGACTATCAATATCAAGCAAATATACAAAAAAGGACTTAGCACTTTTCAGGCGCTCCAATGGCATTCTAAAACGCGCCCGGATTACACCCCCCATACCCCGCTCGGACACATCCTCCAAACTTGACAAACAGCGCTTACTCAATACCGAGTAGGCGCTGTTTATACACAAAAATAGCCGAAAGGAGAATCGCTAAATGATACAGTATACCAGAATAGCAGACCAGTTTGAGTACCACACAGAAGATATTGAGTGTGAACAGTGGGACGAATGGCAACCCCTGAGAAAAAATTACGTTGAATCACTTTTTATAAAATGAATTTGCCGTTTTTTGTAAATCGTACATTCAGCCATAATTCCATTGTCTTCCTCATTAGATTCTCTCCAGTCCCCTAATACAATAATTAGTTCTTTATGATTCGTATCTTTAAATTTATTATAAAAGTGCCAAAACAACTCATCTGAGCTGAAATTCAGCTTAATATGTTTCCCATCTTCATAAGGAAAACTAGGGTAATTCATTTTGTGAGAGTGTTCGCCTTTAATCTTATGATAAGTGGTGCATTGAACGATTTTTTGTCCGACTATCCCATCTTTATATCGCTCAAAGTTTCTCTCGTCAACCAGAATGTCATCTGTGCAGTGATTGTTATAACAACTATGTTTACGACACATAAGGTATATTTGCAGCAAGGTTGATATTGCCTTTTTCCCACCACCTCCATTTACAGCTCTATTAGTGCTTATTTTTCCATTTGGACTATTGGACGTTTTTATTATACTAGAAAAAATCGCACTAAAATCAAATTTTTCTTCCTCATACTCAGTTGTGTCAAAATAGCCATCTGCTGAACAAAGATTACTAATGTGCCTTGGGCTGCTTGGCATTCTCCTGAAAAATGCTCGAGCCGAATCAGCTCCATTTACCAACGTCATGCGAGCTTGGCAGTCTGAAGTTTTACAATAAAACACACGCTTAACATCTGCAATTGTTGTATTCTTTGATTCGATTTTCTGTTCCTTCATATTATCCCTAAATGCAACATAGGGCATATCCTCACAACCTTTCCCTATACGACTGTACATGAAAACTCTAAAGTGTTTCTTATTTTTCGGAAAACTAGATAAACCCTTAATACACAAAATATCACCTGTTTTGTGCCGATTATTTTCTCAAAATTATACTGCAAATATTCATATTTGTAAACCAGACAAGAAGTTGTTTTTAATTTTCAGTAATTACGGTTGTAAAACAGACCACAACGAGATATAATTAAAGTGCAAGCTGCGAAAGAAGGTGATTTTCTTGAAATACTACGAACAACTACTAGACAAAGGGTGTTTTTCACGGGATGACCTCTGCGCCATGGTTGGCAACTACAACACAGTGGGAACATTGCTCAAAAACTATCTTAAAAAAGGTTATATCCAAAAAGTCAAGCGAAACCTCTATGTTGCTATCAACCTTGCTGACCGTCAGCCTGTCGTTAGCAAATACCATATTGCAGGTAGCATAACAAAGAGTGCATATATATCTCATCATGCCGCCTTTGAATATTACGGTTGCGCCAATCAGGTATCTTATCAAGTTGAGGTGTCGTCTGAAACATCTTTTACTGACTTTAGCTTCAATGGCAATAATTATGCTTTTTTTTCTTCTCGCATAAGTGATGGTATCATTATGCGACATGATGGAGTTCGCGCAACTGATATAGAACGTACTGTTATTGATAGTATTAACGATTTCAATAAAGTGGCCGGACTAGAAGAACTCTTGCGTTGTATTGAACTGATACCTTCCCTTGACGACGAAAAATTGCTATCATATCTATTTTCTTATAATAAACAGATATTATTCCAAAAAACAGGCTATATCCTACAACATTACAAACATATGCTCCGCCTAAGCGATATGTTCTTTGTCGAATGTGCCGCTCGCATTGGAAAAAGTACACGCTACCTTACAAAAAGTACAGGCAATATCTATAATAGTGAGTGGCGCTTAATAGTACCTGATAATCTAAATAAAATAACAGACAAGGGGGTGGATTACGATGCCGCAATATGACAAGCTATCACTCGGTAGAAGAGCAAAAGAATTGGGTTTTGCACGAGACTCATTTGAAAAGATGAGCAGACTGACGGAAATATTACAGTATCTAAATGAAAATAACGAGTTAAAGCACCTGCTTGCGTTAAAGGGTGGCACTGCAATAAACCTCACTATGTTCAATCTCCCACGCTTATCTGTTGATATTGATTTTGATTTTGCGGTTAATCTACCCAGAGCTGAAGTCATGGAACGCCGTGTCGAGATAAATGATGTGCTCGGACGATATATGAACAGCGAGGGCTATTCAAAAAAGAATTCGCTCAAAAACAGACATGCCCTTGACTCATTTGTCTACTCATACACTAACGCTGTCAGCAACCTCGACAATATAAAAATCGATATAAACTATAGCTTGCGTAGTCATATATTTCCGATAGTTGAAAGCAAGACACAAACCGGAGGTGTATTTACGGATTTTACCGCATACACACTTTCACCGATTGAAATATTCGCCAGCAAGGCTGTTGCACTTTCTGACCGTGCCGCCGCTCGCGATTTGTACGACTTATATCAAGCTATACGCTCAAATATTCTTGATAAAGCATCAATGACACCATTTCGCAAATGTGCCACTTTCTATCTCGCAGTCACAGGAAAAATTAAGTCTACGGACTTTGACTTTAGTAAGTTAGATGAAATTACGGAAAACGTAATCCATACAGATTTGCGCCAAATGATACGAAGTACTGAGCGTTTTAGTTTAAACGAAGCGAAAAGCACTGTTTCTTCATTTTTATTGGAACATCTCATATTAAATGATAAAGAAGTTGATTTTCTGAAACAATTTGCGTCCGGTATCTATAAGCCTGACTTGCTATTTGACGATGTTGAGATTATAAGTCGCATAAAAACGCACCCGATGGCATTATGGCGACAACAAAAAATCCGCAATGAGCGAGTGGCACGATAAGTGGCATCTAAGATATGTCAACTTGCACAATTTTTCGGACTGCCATTCAGTCGCTCGTAGATTGGAAAGTACCGCTAACCCCAAAAATAAGCAAAAACCCAGCGAGAGTTTTCGATGAAAGTCATTGCAAATATTGAGTTATTAAGTAACTATACTAATTCATTTTTCAGCTTTATCAAAATCACCCGCAGGGCCGGGTGATTTGTTCCCCAACTTTCGCAATTACCTAGAAAGTTTGTCGAAAAAACTTAACAAAACACTTGAACAATCGCATGGCCGCGCAGCATTATGCTATAATATTGGAACGGTCCGTCCAGTTCACCTTTTGCTTCTTACAGCTGTGCTTTGACACTTTTAAATCCTTTCTCGCAGTCCTCACGCTTTGAATCCATGGATGGGGCTTTTCGTATTTCTTACACATTCTGAAATTGTAGCTGGTCCTACGCTAATTCAGACTACTATTGCTTTAAATATCATGGTCTTGTTAATGAGGCTAATAACTTTCATTGACGGTGTTCTATGGCTAAATGCTCATATTGTTTCTCAAATCTGACTACTTTCTTCATCACAACCAGAAAACTCTCAGACCATCTCCCCATCCGCAAAAAGTCTCAACACCACGCTCACTCTGGTCACTCTGTACTTTCGTTGGTATTTCCATCGGCAATCTATTGTATAAATCACTTGTAATTTATGAACGAATTACGTATAATATTGTTGACAAAATTAATAATGGTGGTATGTGAAATGCGTATTGAAGATATAAGTAACGATGAATTAATCGCTAAAATTGAAAGAGCCTTACAATTGAATGCTAACAATATGAATTTTATAGATTGTTTTCATTTATGTGCTAAAAAAAGCAACTTGGTTTCTCTAATGAGCAATGAACACCAAATAGTATTTGGGAGGAGAGGTACAGGCAAGACCGTAACATTTAAGGCGTTTACACACTACATCAATGAAGTTCAAGAAAACAAATGTCTTGTGGCGTGGTATTCACGACTGGACTCCATTATTCCTACTAAAGTTGAAATAGCAAATGGAGTAGATGAAAATGAAATTATCGCTATTGCAATTAAGAAATATTTGACTAACTTTTTGAACTTTCTGTATAGTAGATTTTCAAA
Source organism: Oscillospiraceae bacterium (assembly GCA_009786445.1). Lineage (GTDB taxonomy): Bacteria > Bacillota > Clostridia > Oscillospirales > Oscillospiraceae > WRMH01. The sequence continues at coordinate 14,454 of WQTE01000058.1, forward strand.
TATTGAAAAACAATATTCAGCAGGAAAATTAAAACACTTTGATAAGAATAAATTAGATCTCATCGTTGAATTGTTAATAGAGCTAGATGAAGCTATTAAAGACGGAACAAAAAAAGCCGATGGAATTCAAGAAAAAATAACCGAGATTGAGGAGGCCACTTCAGAAGGTCGACTTGGTGTGACCCAATACCAAACAACAGGACATTATGAACATCAAGTAGCTCACTGAATCGCATAAATGCTTTGCTTTTCGACGGTTTAAGCGACATTGGAGAAGTC
>WQTE01000059.1 GCA_009786445.1 Oscillospiraceae bacterium
AGAATTGATGCACCCCTGAGAGCACTGCAAATTATCACCCTCTCCACTTGCACCAACTGCCCAAACGACGATGCCAGACTGGTTGTGCAGGGGTATCGGTAAGTCGATGCTTGCTTCACAGGTCAATAATTATTTTCAAGCTTCTTTTGTGCAAGAAACTCTCTCATATAGGGATAGCAAAAGCACAGAGTGCCATGTCCGGCAGATTTAACAACTCCCGCAGATATTAGCCTTTCGCGGTAAAGAGAAATGAAGTTTTTCTCTTTTTTCATTCTTTTGCCAATGTCTGATACTGAGGAATAACCTTCGTCTTCAGCCATTGCAAATACAAATTCTCTGTCCCTATTCGACAATTCGGCAAAAATCAACCTATGCACATTACGAAACAGCTCTGCTTTTGAGTCAAATAATACGTCATCCAAAATATCTCCAGCATTGCTTTGATGCATTTTTTCCCATAAATAATACCCCACCAACTGAATTAGGTACGGGTATCCATAAGTAGCGTTGGCAGCCTTGATGATAATGTCTTCACTCAAAGAGGCAGCCAAGCCTGAAAATACCTTTCTAAACTCATGCTGAACAATCATAATTTCAACATTTTCAAGTTCAACTTGTTTTGCCCTTCTAAGGAATGTGAGAACATCATCACTCAATATATCCGAAACAACAGAAGGCAGCCCCGCCAATACCATGCTCACAGAATAATCCCGCATAATCAAATCTTGATATGTATTGATGAAAATACGCATATCTTCGGTGTGCTTTTGTGCCTCATCAATCAAAAAAACAACATGCTTCTCCCGTTTCATATATGCATCCAACAACTCCATAATCTGAAAGGAAAATGTCTCGGTAAAAGACGGCATCTGCCTGTTTTTCTCGAATCCAACCGACACGCCTAGATTGACGGAAATATTTTTAAGTTCAGGCAATGCATCAGTGGCGGATTTAGGCAATTGCCTGTATAATTGCACAAGAATACTCTCCAATAAGGCCTCGTTTGGAACTACATACAGTGCGACTGCATCAAGGTTATCAATATTTATCCTGATGTCAGACAGCAATGTTGTTTTCCCTGCTCCTCTGCCACCTGTGATAAGTGTTGTTCGCCAAGGGCTATTCTCTTCCCCCACCGCTGAGAGAATCGCTCTGGATATGTCTTGTCTACCGAAAAAAAGACGCGGTCGTTTGCCGAAGGCAGGATTAAATGGGTTTGACATAATTAAGACCATTCCTTTTCATCGTTTATATACTTTTATATACTTTCGCATTGGCTATATACTTTTATATACTTCCGCGTCTGATTATATACTTTTATATACTTTTAGTCAACTCGAATTTTTCCTCGGTAATTAACCTCCTACGGCTCGTAAAATGCTACTTTGTTTCTGCCTGTTTGCTTGGCTTTGTATAGGGCTTCGTCTGCTTCTGCTACCAGAGTGTGCAGCGATGTGTTGTCCTCCCTTAGTGATGTTACCCCCACAGATATTGTGACAGGCACTTTTAAGTCTTTTATTTTGAACGGCGTTCTTTCTACTGCCGTTCTCACTCTTTCGGCGGTTTTAATCGCAATAGCTATAGAACTGCCGGGCAGTGTTGCGATAAATTCTTCACCGCCAAACCGGGTTATGACCGTACCTTTTTTAAGGGCATGACGTATACGTGATACCAGTATTTTGAGGACTTCGTCGCCGACTTGATGTCCGTGGGTGTCATTTACCTTTTTGAAGAAATCCACATCAAACATCAGCATGGAAAGAGGTTTTTTCTCATTCATACAACTGTTTATTTCTTCTGCGGCAGTTTTATCTAAATACCGCCTGTTGCTTGCGCCTGTCAGGGCATCGGTGTATGCGGCAGTCTCCAGTTGATGCACCATATCGAACGTTCTTTTTATTTCACGCAAGTCACGCGCAAAACATATGATATACTTTTTGTTGCTCGACTCAAATAGTTTGATATGCACTTCACAGGGTATCTCTTCTTTGCTGCCCAATGTCTGGTGCATCCACTCAAAATGTACCGAACCTTCGACAAAACATTTGGTTTGCAGCTCCATAATTCTATCTCTTGACAATCTGCCGTCCGGTTGATGCTCGGGTGACAGATTTGCAAAATGTTCGATATAATCTTTGCTGTCTTTGAGACCAAAGAGTCTGACCGCCTCATTATTTACTTCTGTTATTTCAAAAGTTTCATCCAGTATCCAACACGCAAGCGGTGAGGCATTGATTATTACACGAAGCCTTTCTTCCGCTACACGAATTTCTTCCATATTCCTTGTTATGAGCGACATCAGGATTATTGTAAGTATGTTCAGAGCCAGTAGAACACCCGCAAAAGACAGGCTGATTATCCTAAGGCTTCGTGTAACGTAGGCAGTTATATATTCTTCGCTGTAAGCACTTTCATAAAGTATCTGCCGAACGACCGTATTTCCAACTACATACACAACAAGCAGCCCCAGTAGCGATATAGTGGTTATACCCAGTATTAGTTTAAGTTTGAATTTCTTGTTATTACTGTTCATTTCATCAGTATAACCTATATTATACACAGATTCAATGTTTATCGGCACATAAAACAAACCATGCCTTTTTGGTTAAATAGGCATGGCTTGTTTTTTGCGTTTAGACCGCTGTTACATCCTTTAAGAGGATGCATATTGTGTTTCCCTTTGACTGCCGACAGAGTTTCTGAGCGAGTTGATAAGTTTGCGTACACCTTCCGTCTCACTTGAAAAGTGAGCCCGTCTTGACTTAGCATGGTCAAGAAGCAATGTGATGCTCCATGAGTTGTTTGCTACTTTTATGTCCATGACGTGTCTGAATCCGCGATATACTGACCAAACATTTATTGACGACCACTCGATTTTCATTCTTGAAGCGCGAATGTTGTCTATGAAGTTCAGTGCATCTTTAAGATTGTCTCCTTCGAGAGTGTGGCATACTACTTCGTCAATTTCCGGTTTGATATCCGGTTGTCTTTTTTGATTGTTAAATCTGTCTTCGGCGTGTGCTTGCAGGGTTCCTGCGAATACTTTTGATAATTCGTACATAATAATTAACTCCTTTCACGAACCAAAAAAATAGTCGATAGCTTTCGGGTATCTTCAAGCTTTCGACTGCTGTCTTCTGTTGTAACGTGTTATACGATACTACGATTTGCGCGATTTTGAAAGCCTGTTGCAAGGCATTATGACACGGCACAACCCGGGTGCCACGTTTTCTCTTGCTACTATATTCTCGTGTCTCTTTGTAACGTATGTCATAGCTCTTGCTCCTTTTCTAGGGTCTCCCCTTTATGTCACTAATGATACCGTAAATTTTTGCCACAGTCAATGCCAATAATCGACAAACATTTCATATCAAAATATTGACATTTTCGTCAAATGCAACATTAATCGTAGCGAACTCAAGTCTTTTTAGTCATCTTTTTTGTACACTTTGGACAAGTGACGATGATTTTGCCCTTTCCTCGCGGAACACGGAGGGTATTCTTGCAGTCCGGGCATTTTATGAACTTATGGGTTCTTCTCTGCTTTAAATTGCCCACAAACCGTACTATTTTTGTACGAACAGGCCACCAATAACGAATAAAGACATCGTTTTCTCTTCTTCGCTTTGCTATATTGCGTGATAGCATCCTGAAGAGAACCAGTGCCATTATGAAATATGACAGGTACAGTAGCGGCAAATGGCCAATAGTCACGTAAAGCACTGATACCAGAAAAGATAGGATAATCAGTGCTACGCTCAAATGATCCGGCCCGTATCTGCCGTGCATGAATTTCTGAAAAAAGTTTTTCATCTTATTTACCGTTCGTAAATGCCGCCGCCTATGAATTCTCTTAGTATTGAGTCGGCCGGTACGTGTTTTGAGTCTATTTCAGCAAACTCCATTAGAGCGGGGCGTACTGAGTATAGCTCCTTTTCACGCCTTGAGCCTTTGGGTATTGCGGTGATTGCATCCTGGGCATATTTTTTCATGATTGGTACTTCGTAACCCATTGACGAATCAAACAGCAGGTCTGCTTTGTATTTAAACGGAGTGATATATGTTTTCTCGCCATCTCTCACATTTGCCCACATTCCCAGAGTCCTCTCTGCGCCCATACCTCTGAAAAAATCATCTCGTACCACACGGCGCAGAAGCCTTGTCCATGACCTTTTAAAATATATGCCGCCTTCGCTTACTATATCCGAGCGCGCGCTGATGTAAAGTTTAAATGCTTCGGGGTGATTATGTGCCAGAATATCATTAAGTGCGTGGATCCCCTCAAAAATTACTATTTCATTTTTTCCGAGTTTTAGCCGCATCTCTCCGCTCGGGTCTCGCACTTGTTCGTTAAAATTGAAATGCGGTATTACCGCTTCTTTTCCCGCAATGAGGTCATCAAAGTGCTCATTGAGCAAATCCAGGTCAAGACAGTATGGTGATTCAAAATCATACTCGCCGTCAGGTGTTCGCGGCGCTGTCTCGGGGTCTCGGGAAAGGTAGTATCTGTCCATGGATATCGTGTGTGTGCGTATGCCAAGTTTCTCTATCGCATCGCAAATTTTCTGAGCCGTCGTTGTTTTCCCGGAACCTGACGGGCCGGATAGCAACACAACATTACTTATAGGGATTCTTTCATACATATCTGCTGCGGCTTCATATACTTTTCTGTTGTAGATGGCTTCACATTCTTCGGCGAATCCCTTCGGGTCGTCTATTGCTCTTTTGTTAATCTCCTTAATCTCATATGGAAAGGGCATAGTTCTCCTCCATTTTGGCTAATTTCTTTTCTATTTTGTCTGTGCGGTTTATATATTCCAGCGGGTATTTTGCGTTGAATTCCCGCTCGATTTTGCTTCCGTCCTCTGTCACGAACTTTGTCACACCTCCGCCACCTACGGAGAGCACGCTACAGAGTTCTTCCATCATACACATATTATATATACATTCTCTATCGGCTTTACTCCAGCCTGTGTTCTCAAAGCCGCCCGAGATGTAAGATTGTCTATAAATGTAGTATGGTTCGTAGCTCCTGCTTTCAAGCCTTTCTGATGCATAGTCAAGCATTTCTCCGACTATTTCTCCGCTTGGTATATTCTCGTTATTTAGCATAATACGCGAGCCTTTTTTTAGCGACAAGGTGTGTACCGTGATATTTTCAGGGTCAAGTTCCAACACTTTATCAAGTGTTTCGGCGAAATTTTTTGCCGTATCTGTGGGGAGTCCGGCTATTATGTCCATGTTAAGTGCAAGATTTGTCTGTTTTATTTGCTCTGCTGCTTTTAAGATATCCTCTGCGGTGTGGTTTCTTCCTATTGCTGCCAAAACTTCATCTGCCATTGTCTGCGGGTTGATGCAGATCCGGCTTGCGCCGTTTTCTGCTATGAGCTTAAGGTTTTCTTTTGTCAGCGTATCCGGGCGCCCTGCCTCTACAGTGTACTCGCGCAGATATTTAAAATCAATTGTTTCTTGCACTGTTTTAAGGATTTTTTCTAAGCTTTCATCAGGCAGTGCGGTTGGCGTACCGCCTCCCATGTATATGGCTATAACTCGCAGCCCCCATCTTTGCGCTATTTTTGCTGTTTCTTTGAGTTCTTTTATAAGTGTTTTGGTAAATGGCTCTGAGAGATTAAATGAGCGCTCTACATTGTTGCTGACGAAGCTGCAATAGGCACATCTTGTTTTGCAAAACGGGATACCTATGTATAGTGCTACGTCTTTTGGGTTTAGGGTTTCTCTCAGGGCTATTGCCTTTTGGGCTGTCAACGTGCATTTTTTCGCTCTGTCGGGAGTTACATGATATTCATTTTTCAGCGTTTCCGCTGCTTCTTCTGCGTTTTTACCTGATTTTAATAGCTTTGCCGCTACTTTTGCAGGTCTGATTCCTGAGAGTGTTCCCCACACTGTCTTCTCTGCTATCACTTTATTGCCTCTAATATGTCCCTGTTGAACTTTCTTTCGTTTTCCAGCGTGGTTGATTCGTCATGACCGGGGTAGACTTCAAAGTTGCCGTTCAGCTCTGCGAGTCTTTTCAGGGATTGCAAGATTATCTCTCGGCTGCCACCCGGCAAATCTGTTCTGCCGCAGTCGCCGCTAAACAAGGTATCTCCGGTGAAAAGTGCATCTTCACACATTAGCGTTACCGAGCCGGGGGAGTGTCCCGGAGTTTCGAGGACTTTCACAGTCAAGTTTCCGACTTCGATTTCGTCAGCTTCTTTGTAGAAGTTTAATTTGCTGTCCGTGGACAGTTGGTGACGACCTCCTTGACCTTTTCGGTCAAAGTCATTTTCGTGGATATATACAGGAACATCTATTTCTTTCACCAACTCTTCCAGTGCCATAAAGTGGTCAAAGTGACCGTGGGTAATGAATATAGCCGCGGGTGTCAGCTTGTTTGACTCTATGTAGTCCAGAATTGTGTTTGATTCCGCTCCGGGGTCTATTATTGCACATTTAGCAGTGACCTCATCGGTCAAAATGTAGCAATTTGTTTCTAACATTCCTACGGGAAGCGTTTTTATCAGCATTTTTTTGTTCTCCTTACAAAGCATTGCGTTTTTTCCGAATGTCTTCACCATAGAAGGTCAAAACTTGGTATTCTCCCTCCAGACGGGACGTTATTTGTTCGGAGTATCTTTTCTGGAGTTCTGCTATCGTTAGATTTGAGTTTACTATAGTTTTTTTACCTGTTACGAGGCGGGTATTTATTATTTCGTAGAGTGCAGAGATTGTGAACACTGTGGTCATTTCTGTGCCCAAATCGTCCATTATCAGCAGGTCACATTCCATGTAACGCTTTATCTCGTTTCTTGTATCTTCGAGATTATCTGTACGAGAAAACTTTGCATCTTCAAATTTGGCAAAGATTACTGTCGCCATGTCATACACCACGGAATATCCGTTTTCAGCTACTACTCTGGCGATGCACGCCGAAAGGTAGGTCTTCCCAAGACCGGGTGCTCCGTTGAAAAATAGATTCATGGAGTTTTTTCCGAATTTTTTTGCGTACTCCTTGCATGTCTCATAGACTATTTCCATGCTTTTACGCGGCGATATTCCTGTTTCAGATGAAGGTCTGTCATCGTAGTATTGCAGGCTGAAGTTTTCAAATCTCTCGTCTCCGAGCTTAAACAGGTTGCTCAGTGATGAGCTCTGTTCTTGTCTGTATATTTCTTCCAAGCAACCACACATCTTGTCATCGCAAAAACCCGTGTCTTTGCACCGCTCGCACATATAATTGTCGTCCAGATAGTCTTTGGAAAATCCTGCCTTTACAACTTCCAACCTACGATTATCTTGCAAAATAATATTTGTTTGGCGAATATCCTCTATCTCTGCACCGCTATTTTCTCCCAAAGCTACGCCGAGAAGCCGGGTCATTGATTCCCTTAGTCTTAAGTCTATCTCAGCCACTGTCTGCGATTTTGCATAGACCTCTCGGAGACGGTTTTCCAGCATCTCTTCTTTTCTTCTCCGCCTTGCCTGCAAAGCATTTCTGGCGCGAGCCAAAATTTTTCCGTCAATTGCCATGTCTGATTTCTCCTATGCTTAGAAGATGATATACTGTTTGCGGAGCCTTTTTGTCGTAGAAGTGGCGACGAACTGCCGGCTCACAACAAGCGTAGCAAATTGCATATTATCTGTTAGGTCTCCTTGATTTTATTCAAAATCTTAGTCATGCGATCCATTTCACTTCGATTTGGTTTACCATGCTTTTCAGTTGAGCCCGTTTTGACATCGAGTGGAGGACGCTTGCCCTCTGCCGCCATGATTTCCTCTTCTGTATGTATGTCTTTTTTGTGCCAATTTTTCAGTATCGAATCCATATAAGGCCATGCCAGATTGCCTGTTTTGACCACCGTTTTGTCATAAGCTATGGCAACTGCTTCCGCTTCAAAGCCCATTTTAATCCAGCCCTCCACGTAGTGAGCTTCGGTTTTTGAAAACTCCCTGCCCCTTATTTGCAGTTTCTCTTTTATCATGCCACGCACATCTCTTATGTCATCGAGCTTTTTAAGATATTCTTCTGCTTTTTCTGCTGTAAATAAACCTTCTCTCTCCCATGTAAATGCAGCCTTTTCTATATACCGCACCGATGGCATACGCCCTCCGCTTGATTTGCGGCTCTCGCTTATGCAGTGCGTTATAAGCAGCAATATCACGTCCACAGGCAAGCGCAGATAATCATAAATACTAAAAAGTCTCAGTAGTTCGTCCGGTGAAAGGATCCTTGCCATAACTCGCTGTGTCTCATTTACTACATGTGAAAAATCCGAACCCGCAGCCAACTCGCTTTTTATCTCGGCAATGCTGTAGTTGCGCGGTTCTTCAAGCGGTGACTTCTGTTCATCTGTGCTAATGCTTGATGTGTTATCGACATTTGCAAGACCGAGTCTGGACAATACCGCAAGTGCCGAAGCAATCCAACCCTTACCTTTGTTTAGTTCTATTGCGGCTTGCGATGCCGTAAGCTGCCCGTCCATTTTAAGGATATATAGGTATAAAAGTGCCGCATCGCCGTCTCCTGCGCGTATAAGTTTATCTATTGTCTGCCCGGTGATTGTTATTGTAGCCGTATCGGGCAGTGAAATCTTCATATCTGACATTACTTGTGCCTTTCGTTTTCATCAAAACACCCGCAGGGCCGGGTGTTTTGTTATTGGGGCTTTCGCAGTTGCCTATATAAAATCCTTTAGCACATCTTCCATGTTTGGATGTCCGATTTCTTGTAGTTCATACTCTACTCTGGTTGTGGGCTTGTTTATTTTTATGACACGCTCCAAGTCTATCGGCGTGGCTATAATAACTGAGTCGCAATCGACCTTATCTATCGTTGCAGCCAGGTCTCGCATTTGTTCCTCGCCGTAACCCATTGCGGGTAGCAAGTTGCCGATGTGCGGGTAGGTTTTGTAGGTGTCTGCAAGTTTCCCTACTGCATTTTCTCTCGGGTCGATGATTTCCGCTGCACCGAAACGCTTTGCAGCAACAATGCCTGCTCCTATTTTCATTTCGCCGTGAGTGAGGGTCGGCCCGTCCTCGACAACGAGAACACGTTTGCCTTTGATGAGTTCAGGTTTTTCTACGCTGATTGTGGAAGCGGCATCTACCACTACGGCTTTCGGATTTACCTTTTCTATGCTTTCTCTTACCGTGAGGATGTTTTCAAAGTCTGCGCTGTCAATCTTGTTAATTACCACCACGTCCGCAAGGCGGAGTGTAACCTCGCCCGGATAGTAACCCAGTTCGTGCCCGGGTCTGTGTGGGTCTGTCACTGATACCATCAAGTCTGTTTCGTAAAACGGGAAGTCATTATTACCGCCGTCCCAGAGGATTATGTCGCACCCGTCGGGGTCATTTTCCGCTGCTCGCAGTATCGCTTCATAGTCAACGCCGGCGTAGATTACATTGCCGCGTTCTATATGCGGTTCGTATTCTTCCATTTCTTCGATTGTGCAGTTATGCTTTTTGAGGTCTTCTATAGTCGCGAAGCGTTGCACCTTTTGCGCCTCTAAGTCTCCATACGGCATTGGGTGGCGTATGGCTATTACTTTTTTGCCGTGTGCCATCAGGATTTCTGCGATTTTGCGCGAAGTCTGGCTTTTTCCGCAGCCTGTGCGCACTGCTCCGACTGCTATGACGGGTTTTGTGCTTTTGATTGTTGTGTTTTTGTGCCCAAGCATTGTGAATGCTGCACCTGCCGTGTTTACTTTCGCACCAAGGCTCATCACGTAGGAGTATGGCACATCGCTGTAAGAGAACACGCATGCATCTGCACCTGTCTTTTTTATGAGGTCTTCCAGTTCACTTTCTTCATGAATCGGGATTCCTTCCGGATAGAGTTTGCCGGCAAGTGATGCGGGGTACTTTCTTCCTGCTATGTCAGGAATTTGTGCCGCGGTAAATGCCACCACATTGTAGTCGGGGTTATCGCGGTAATACACGTTGAAGTTGTGGAAGTCGCGCCCTGCGGCTCCGATGATTATGATTTTTTTGACTGCCATTTTGGATATCTCCTCTCAGTTCTACGGGGCAAATTGCCGTTACTTTTTGTCCACCCAGTATATCAGGGTGGACTGAATTTTTCAATAGTATTATAGGTAGTTGCGTAAGCCTTGTAGTTGCGTAAGCCTTCCTCTCATACTTGTTTTCCCGAGCCAGTATATCAGGATTGGCTGATATTTTCAGCTCTCAGAGGTTTTTGCGGTTTGGGTTGGGGGAGATGCCTGTTGAATTGAATTTTTTGTTCATCCGTTAAACTCCTTGCCTAAACTCCTTGCAACATCAGATTTTTATTGATATTTCATTTCAAATGCAATATAATATCCGTATATTTAAGACAAGTCAGGTGATGGAAAATGAGCGATACCATATACAGCCTAGATGAGATAAAACATGTTGTTGCTCCAATTGCGATTAAATATGATGTTGAGCGCATTTTTCTTTTTGGTTCATATGCCCGAGGAGAAGCTCGCGGCGATAGTGACATAGATTTCATCATAGACAAAGGGAGAATTCGTGGCTTGCAATTTGCCGGGATGTTAGGAGATTTGCAAGATAATTTTGACAAGAGCATTGATTTGTTGACCATCTCGGGAATCGCCAGCGATGAAGGAGAATTCGGTTTTAAACAAAGAATTGAGAAGGAAATGGTGCTTGTATATGCGCACTAGTGACTTGCGTATTCTTAGCTATATCTTGAAGTATTGCAATCAGATTATTGATACAAGTAACGAGTTTGGCAATAGTAAGGTTAAGTTCGACGAAAGTGCTACGTTTCGCAATGCAATTTGTCTTTGCCTTCTGCAAATTGGGGAGCTTGTATCACTTTTGAGCGACGAATTCAAGGAAACTAATCCCAATATGCAATGGCGAGAAATAAAGCTTCTGCGAAACATCGTTGCCCATAGATACGGACAGATTGATTACGATATTATCTGGGATATTTGTACGACTGACATACCTAAAATGATTGAGTTTTGTAATCGCCAATCCTCTTAACATTTCGTCCTTTCAAAAACGTGTGTTACTGCATAAATGGTCGGTTTGCCGTTTGATATAAACGAATTTCGTATGAGGTTAATGCTATGCTTTGGTGAAGTCCGTATTAACGCAACAATAAGTCTATGCAATTTCCGCCGCCACCAAATGCTATACTTTGAAATGCCTGATGAGTTAAATTTTGTGTTCATAGTACTCCTTTCGGGGCTTGACGTCACATACAATTGTCTATACAATTGTATGTGTAAAATTCATGTGGGAGAAAGGGAAAGAGAAAATATGAGCAAAGTTAAATATACGGATGCACCGCTGGAAATTGAACGAGCTATGGATAGCGCAACACCTATTGACGATGATTTTTTGCCAAGCCCGGAATATTTTGCAGAGAAACTTTCAAAGGAAAGAATCAGCCTGTATGTTGACACAAAAGCCATTATTAGATTTAAGGCGTATGCCAGCCGCCATGGGATAAAATATCAGTCGCTCATGAATCAGGTCTTAAGCAATTATGCCGAAAAACGCTTGGATTAAGAGCAATCTGTGTCTGCTTCTTGCCCGCTAAAGCTTGCTTGCGTTAAGCCATGCCAAACTGTACGTAGAGTTAATTAACCACTCTATGTGGATTTTATGTCGTCAAACTTGTATGGTTGAGATACATACATTTTTCTTGCACCCGTGACTGCATCATATCCATATGCATAAATAGTAATAGTTGCAGTATCAAAATATTCATTCAAGATATCATCAAGACTTAGTTCCTCTGCTCCCGCCTTTTCTTTTACGCTCTCTGCATAAAATTTCTTACTAAACTCACGATTTGTAACAGATGTGCAATATAGTGTTAGAGTGTGAGCCCCCTTCGTACTTTTCTTGTCACATTTTTTGCATCGGTTTTTACGACCTTTCAAAACAGGTATTTTGTCAGCATTCCCAACGCCTAAGTATGTATAATTTTGAACTCCATTCTTACGCTTTATTGTGAGTCTGCATATAAATTCGACTTCAATGAAATCTCTGATTCCGATATTCATTACCTTGACTCTGTAGCGAAAGTCACCTGGATATTCGCCGGTATTCTTACTTTTTTCCAAATTTTCATAAAACTTAACTTTAGTTCGTGTTACCTTGAAAGCAAGTAGCCAAAATATCGACGAGGCAATTATTGAAGATACAATACCAAGGGCAACGCTTATAAAAATGTTCATTAGTCCTACTCCTTCATTTTTTCTTAAAATCCCTTATTTTTCTATGTGTGATGTTTGTTTGATTATTCCTATCACCTCACCCCAATTCCACGCACGAACGATATTTTTTTCCCGAGCAATCTTGATCGTAGCTTGTGTCAAAATAAATCACCTTGGCAATCGGTGCAAGTGCATTGATATTTACCATTTCATCATCAATAAAAAAAGTAAAAGTATTGACAAAAAAGTTAATACCGTTCCAACCTCATAGGACGAAGCAAAAACGCATTTTCTCTTGTAATCTCTATTGTATCCAGGTGTGAAAAAACTTCCTTGGCTGTCGGATGCAATTTGAGGATTGCCGCGTTTTCGAGGTCGGTATTCCAATGAACCCACTCTGACTGCAAAAAGTTTATATATTCGCTGAAGTCGTCTCTGCTTACATCTTGCCGTCTCACGGCATGAGATTCGATTAATTCCCATTTAAGTGTTGCTATGCAAATCTGCAATCATAAAACAACATCCTCCATTTCTTTAGCGTGTTGAAATCCCTCAATACTCCCCCAACTCACACCCCAAAGTACCCAATCCAGCAAAAATACTCAACATACTTCCGCAGATAGTCTGCGCCCACTTCTTGCCAGCTAAAACCCGTCTGCTTCAAATACTGCGTTGTATGGCTATTGCTTAGTTTGATATTACTCTGTAAACTAAGCTCGCCGTCTGTGCCGATATCACTTACAAACGCCTCGTAAATGTGCGCTGTTTTCGGGTCGTTTGCTGTTCTAGCAAGCTCTTCTCGGAAACGCTTCATTGAGACGGGCTTCATTTTTATACCTGCTGATTTTAGTGCCTTTATGAACGCTCCAAACAGTATGGACTTGTCGTGGTAAGCGTGATATACGACCTGAACTCTGTCGTAATGACCGGCAATCCTGATAACTGCCCTTGCCGTATCGTCTACCGGTGAGAACTCTATCGGAAGCCATGCCAAACTGCGTGGGTATAGATATTCGTCCAGAACATGTGCGCCGAGCCAGCCTGTTGCACCTGTTATCAGCACATCGCCTATAGTCTATATGATATACACCCTCGTGCTGCCTGTCGTTCATATGTATATTAAGCGCCTCACTCTGGCAGCCGGGAAACACCCACCGGGCTGTCACACCATCGGGCAGTACAGCGTTTTGATAACTTAGCACCACATCATACAGCCGCCCTTTAAATCCATATTTCTCACGTATATCGCTCAGAAATTCATTGTACTGATAACGCTGATGGCGCAGTATGCCCATAATGCTCACGGAATTACTTTGTATATTTTCCGATATATTAAGTGTGTCGCTCACCTGCATAAGCACAGGTACGGTGTTTATATACATTCCGGCGGTTGATTTTTCTTTTTTGCCTGAACGGTTGAGAATAGCCGTACCTATGTATATGTCATTCACGCCTTTTATACGATAGATATATACAGCCAAGGTGTTCATAAACAGTGAATAAGGCGATATTGAGTTATTTTCGCAAAATGCCGTAATTTTTGCCGAGGTTTTTTTGTCTATGGCTATCTTTAGTTGCTCTGCGGCATTGTTTTTTGCGGGGCGTTCACACAAATATGTCGGCTCACTGCATTTTTCAAAGCAAGACAGGAAATACGCCTTGTCCTTTTCGCGCCTTGGAGATTTGGCATATTCTTTTTCTGTCTCGATATAATCGAGGTAACTGTATGTGCGTTCAGGCAGTTCATTTTTTAGATATTTTGCGATAGTGTCTGTGAGTATGCCGTAAGTCCATGCATCGGCTATGAGATGATGCAGGTGGATAACGTAGCCTGTCCGTCCTGCGACTTCTAAGAGGACGATTTTGCAGAGCGCACCACCCATGTCGAGCGGAGTGCGGGCAAGCGTGGTCAACCATGTTTCAAAATCATGCTCTACATCGAAGCAAAGCTCGTCAAATTCTTCGCTCTTATGCGGCGTAATATATTGCATGGGTGTGCCATCTTTTATTTTGATTCGGATTCTCAGTGAGTTATGCAACTCAAAGGCTTTCCCAAACGCTCGTCTGAGCGCAGAAAGTTCCACAGGTTCGTCAAAAAATGCCGCACCTGTGATATTTGCTATTGCTCCGCCGTAATATTGTTGCATATCAAATATTGACCGTTGCGGTTTTGTNAGTGGATATAATTCCAAGTCAATGCCCTCCCCCGATGGCTAATGCCGGAAGGCCATACAAAAAACGCGCAGGGGTAAAAAATTACCTAAGCATAAAAAATGCTTTGCCTACGCGCTTAAATTTATTATTTAGCGACTGTACACGAANAACATTATCGCTCCGACAACTAAAATCAGCTTGAAAAACTCATGATAAATGAGTATACTGATAAACGTCGTGGTGGCGGAGAAATCCGTGTTTGTAGGCGTG
>WQTE01000060.1 GCA_009786445.1 Oscillospiraceae bacterium
AGCGAAATCAATTATTGTATGTATTATTCGGCTCAATAAGTATAAAATTCCGAGCTGTTTCGATGGAAAAATAGGAAAGATGTATCTTTTTGACGACAGGATGCCGTATTCCGACGAATACCGTATGAAAAATGAGTTTGAAATGTTTCTAAAGCTTTGCAAACTCAACATTATACCGTATAGCCCGCCTGACAGATGGGCTGCTGCAAAGGCTGGAGTCGCCAAGTTTGGGCTTAACAACTTTTCATATTCGGCTGAGCATGGTTCATATATCGTGGTTCACACTTGGACAGTAGACAAAGAGTTGGATTACGACCCGATTGTTCAAGATATTCAGCTCAAAGAGTGTTCGGACAAGTGCCTGCTCTGCGTGAAAGCTTGCCCTACAAAGGCTATGACGGATGGTTTTGAGATGGACAGGAGCCGATGCGTAGCGCAGCTTTCATTTAGCGCAGATAATGCCTTAGACGCAAAAACACGTGAACAAATGGGCTTATGGATTTACGGCTGTGATGTCTGTCAGGATGTTTGCCCTGTGAACAGGAACAAGTTCACGGAAAACGATGAGTTTCCGTTATTATTACAGTTTGAAGAGTACATGAAGCCTGAAAATATCATAACCATGGACGAAGATACATACATGAATGTTGTCAATCCGAGATTTTTCTATATCGGAGAAGAAGGCTCATGGCTCTGGCGTTGCAACGCACTTCGTAGCTTGATTAATTCCGGCAACAAAGAGCACCATGAGCTAATAAAAAGCTGTCTTGACCATGAAAATCCCCATGTTCGCGAGGTTGCGAAATGGGGTTGTGAAAAGTTAGGGCTAAAATAAATTTAAATTTCGGGAGATTTTCTATGCTGAATATAAATATCAGACCNATGGCTCCAAANGAGCTTGATAACATAGCTGCNTTTATTTCTGCGGGNTATTTTGACGACATATTTTTTAAATGGGTAGTCCCTCCGGACTCAGAGCGGCTCTCTGTTGTAAAGGATTATTACAAAGTGTATTTAGGTGCGAAGGGGGCACACATCTATGTGGCGGAAGAACACGGCACTCTAGTCGGTGCAAGTGTTTGGTTGCCGCATGATGTTGAGGCATCTATTTACGACGACATAGATGCCGCTACGGGTGAATTTGCACCAAATTTTCGCGCTGTAGCTGATTTGTCCCACGAAAGTGAACCAAAAAACACGGCTTTCACACAGTTAGTCGGCTTTGTTGTGGACCAATCACAGCGAGGCAGAGGTATCGGCATTGAACTGATGAAAGCGCATCTTGACGTAATGGACGAGTGCGGCATCCCGACATACCTTGAAGCGAGCACGCCTTTCCACGGTGGCGGAGTATATGGTAAGTTTGGATATACACTGTACGGGGACCTTCTTGTGTTTTCTCCCACAGCGGTACTTTACCCGCTATGGCGTAAAACAGGTGGCTGATATAGCATTATCCGCCGAAGAAAAAGTCATCCGAGGGCATTGCTCCGCCTATCAGGTTGGGGTTTTCATCAAATATAGTTTGCAAGAATGTTTCTATCGCTGACCTTGCTTCGGGGGCACGGGTGAATTGCATGGGAATCCTTCCTGCGCTCACGGCGTTTCCGATAATTTGGCCGCTCGGGATTGCAACAGAGCCAAGCTCAACAAGTAAATCTCCCGCTTCTACAGGACTCTGCATTACAAAGTTTGTCGATTGCTCCACTGCTGCGATAAAGCTGCTTAATAAATCCATGTCGCCGTCAAGCAGTCTTTCGTGGAATATCAGTGCTGTTTGCGGATATACTTCACCGGCATTGTTTCTCGCCCATTCATCTTGCAAGTTTATCCGCGCGACAAATCCTTCTCTGCCCATGTTGCTTGCAAAACCTGTTATTGCAGTAGCCACAGGTTCAGCCAAAAGTGCAAAGCTGACTTCTTCGCCGCCGACTACCATACCTGTTGCAACAGCATCTCTAACATCGCTCGGTGCTGTCAGATAGATGATTGCCACCGAGTCAGGGTCAGGTGTGAAGTCTGCTGAGTCGGGTTCAATAAACGGTATTCCGTTTTGTGTGAGTACCGCTCTGAGCGTAACCCCGGGTGTGCCCGCTCTTGCAAAGGCGATTATTGTTTCGCCGCGAAGTTCCTCAAGAGAACCTATCTCACGGTCCGACACAATATGCATTAATCCCCATGTGGGGATTGCGGCAAGGCGATACCCGCTTCCAATGGTGTGCATCATCGCCGCTATGTTTATAGGTGCTATTGCAAAATCAGGCTCTGAGTTCATCAGTGCTGCAACAAGCACATCGACATCATTTGTCATCGTATACGTAATGTCCAAGCCGTCAATTCCGGCAAAGTTATCAGACATCATGTAGGCCATGCTGAGTCCCGGAGCTCCGTCAACCAGCATAACGCTTATAGGTATATCTTCCCTTATTTCTTCTGCACAGGCTGTAACAAGCACCACTGCAAATACGCATAGGATAATTAAAACTGCTATTTTCTTCATCATTTATCTCTCCAAATATTGTAATTTCTTAGATAATATACTATAATTATATGAATATTCTGTTGCTGTGGCAACAAATTTTAATGGAAAGGCATGGTGATTATTATGGAACCTAGGCGTTTGTATCGTTCGCGCAGCAACCGATGGCTCGGAGGGGTTTGTGGGGGTCTTGCTGAATACTTCAATATTGACCCTCTTATAATACGTTTGTTGTTTCTTTTCATTATAGGGCCTAATTTACTTGTTTATATTTTATGCCTGATTTTGATTCCCTCGGAATAAAAGCCGGAGATTATGTATCTATCCCCTATATATCTGCCTTAATGCTTCCATGCTTTTGTCCGCTAATTCAAAGTCGTAGTCGTCCATCTGCTTGACGAGCTCTGCGGCTTCCGGAATACGGCGTAATTCATCTATATATTTCAAGCTGTCGGCATTTTGCGATTGAAGCAGTGGCTCCAGCTTGTCCAGAAGCTCATTGATTTCTTCTTTTGTCATATCACCTTTGACTTCTGTGAGTTTGGGAAGTGTAATATTATCAAGCACATGGTTAAGCTCGTTTTCCAAATCGGATAATTGAGTGTCGGAAAGTGTTTTTTTGTCTCTCAGGGAATCTTCCGCATCCTTTGCAATTTGTGACAGCGTTTTTTCGCCAATAAGTGCGGCTGAACTTTTCATTATATGCGCCAAGCGATGCGCCGTTTCGGTATCGCCGCCGTTTAAGGCTTGTGTTATGGTCACAAGCGCATCTTTATGACCTCTGGCGAAGTCATCCCGCAGTTTCTCTATAACACTTTCATCGTTTAAAAAAGAGTTAATATCATTTTTATTTGCAAACTGATTTTCGTCCGCAAAGCTGCTGTCTGCAAGCTCATGAATCGATGACTTTGCTTTTGCCTCGGCTATAACCTCCGGCGGCTGTTTATCGCGTATAAACTTGAGTAAAACATCATTTAGTTGCGTTGATTGTATGGGCTTTGAAACAACATCATCAAAGCCTCTTTTCGTATATTCCTCCGCTTGACCAACCAAGGCATTTGCAGTAAGCGCCACTATTGGATGGCTGTAACCCTTATCCCTCATTATGCGCATGGTCTCTGTACCGTTTTGCTCCGGCATTAAGATATCCATAAAAACAACGTCATACACATTGCCTTGTTCAATTTTGTTAACTGCTTCTTGTCCGCTTGAGCAAGTGTCTACGGAAATTCCGTAAAAGGCGAGCAACCCCTTTGCCACGAACAAGTTAGCATCCACGTCATCGACCACAAGCACCTTACCATACGGCATCGGTTCAAGTGCAAGTTTGAATTTTTCCTCAGTCTGCCATGAGTTCGATTCAAAGTTTTGCAGTATTGCTGCTACTTCTTCGCCCAATGTCTCTGTTGTACATATTTTTTGCGGCACAACGATACGCGCGGTTGTGCCTTTTCCTACTTCGCTTTCAAAATTAACTTGACCGTTCATCATCTTCGCCAAACTGTACACTATAGGTACACCCAGCCCCGTGCCGCTGATGAAGTTATCCTCCGACTCGTAAAATCGAGAATATTCGTTGGTTTTCATGACTTCTAATTGATTCTCGCTCATACCAAAACCTGTATCGGCAATGACGATTATTAATTCAACATAGCCATCACGCTCTTCGCCGCGCGAAAATGACAAGGATACGAAGCCTGATTCCGTATACTTAAAAGCATTGGAGATTAGATTGCTCGTTATTTGCCTGATACGCAGCGTGTCGCCTATTAACCGAGCGGGAAGTTGCTCATCTACGTGTACCCTGAGGCTGACAGTTTTATGCTCCATATATACCATGTGCATTTGCGTTGTATTCCCTATCAGCTTTGCCACCTCATATTCCTTATCCACAATAGGCATCTTGCCTGCTTCGATTTTTGAAAAATCCAAAATATCATTAACTATATTGAGCAAGGTCTGTGCGGAATCGTGAATTTTGCTTAACGCCTCTTTCATATACTGAGATAACGCAGAACTTCTCAAGCATATTTCAGATATTCCCAAAACTGCCGTAATAGGTGTGCGGATTTCATGACTCATTCTTGCGAGAAATTTGCTCTTTTCTTCGCTGGCTTTTTGCGCAACTTGCGAAAGTTCTTTTTGTCTAAGCATTTCCTCAGAGGAATCGAGCAGAGCGTTTATTGCAAGTACGGTTTCTCTGTGCTTGCCTTGATAGTCCGCAGGGTCAATGCGGGCATCCATGTTGCCCTTTTTTCCTTCATCCGTAACATTGTAAATCTCGCTGACCAAGTGCGAAAACACATCCAGCGTTTTTGTAAATGCTGTAGTTATTTCATCGGTCCCGTCTTGTAGCTCCAGTTCAAAGTCCCCTTGCGCAACCTTGACTGAAGCCGCCTCTATAACTTTAATACGACTTGAAAATGACCTGAGCATTGAAAACGCCATTAGAAATGCCGTAACAAAGGCAGCCGCGAGAGACACCAGTGTAATCGTTGTCGAATAATTTTGAAACTCTATAATCCTTTCTTCCGCAGCATCGCGGTTTACGTTAATAAAGTAACGTAAAAACTGGAGAAAAATCTCTGCGGCATCTGTGTAGTCCATTACATTTCCTGCATCGAGACTCATATTTCCGGATAAGAAGAAATTTTCCCGATAAACTTCATAAATCGCATCTATATGCGATATGATTTCCCCCATGATAAATATGCGGCTATCCCCGTTGGTTGCAACAATTATTGGGTCTGCTATAACTGATGCTTCGTAAGATTCCTTTAAATGCGATAGCCATGCATGTGAATAGCTGAGGTTTTGTTCTGCTAAAATCCACTCTGCTTCATTTGCTGCTCCGAGCCAGCTACTACTCAAAAAAGTTTCGCGTAAAAGCCGCCTCAGTTCGATAAACTCCTGATGGAAGGTAAACAGTATTTCCGAACGTTCTGTCAAATAATATGAGTTATGAAAATTAAGGCGATCTATCTGTATGTCAAAATATGCATCTATGCCCACCTGTGTGGTAAATATAAGTATCACAATGGCAAACGAAGCAAACATCTTTGTCCTGATAGCCGCAGATTCAATCCGCTTGAACATATGCGCTATAATGCCCGGCATAGCTTCCTTATGAACATGCTTTATAGCAACCAGTTTACTAATACCCGCTGCGACAAGCAATATTAAGGAAATCAGTGAAACCAGTACAAACATATCGTGGCGATAATTTGCAGCATCAATCGCACCCTGTGTACGCTCATTTACCATATTGCGAAGTTGTTCGCCCAATAAGGATATAGGGCCGTCCAGTGCTGCGACTTCTGCACCAAAAGCAGTATCAAGCGCTTGCTGATAATATCCTGTTGTACGCAGAAGTATTGCCTCTGCTTCAATTTGCCTAAGCAAGTTAAGCCTACCTAAAACATCAACAAGTGTGTTTATTTCGTCGCTTTCGGCATTTAAAAGAATAAAATCTCCCAAAGCATTTCCAAACCTGTCGCGATCAAGCTCCTCAAAATATGAATCATGCTGAAACTCATTGCCGGTGATAACAAACATTCTGGACATCCTTGTCAGGATTTCTCCACCCCGCTCAGCGTTATAGGAGGCGTTGATTAATGCATATTGTTTCTGGTAAGCATAAAATTGCTCCTCGGAGGCTGTGCGGGCTAGTATTGAAAAAAGCAAGGCTGTACAGGAAAGAACCAACATTGCAGCACCAAAAACCTCCACAAAGCCGGGCATTGCTGATTTCCCTACAAAAACCAGCAATAAAATGCTTCCCATTGTCAGCAGTATAGCGGAAACAATAGATAAATTTCCGAAAATTTCGGCTATGCGCCGTTGCCCCAGAGCCGTTTCTGTGGTGCGCTCGTATACCAGATCCCTCGCTTCGTCACTCATAGGACCTGCCGGGATACCCACAGCCTGAATCTCCGGACCATGCGCCAGTGCAATGGCTTCTTCGATATACCCCGCCCGCCGTAAGCGGATTACCTCCCTGTGGATATCAAGCATTTGCATTCTCAGGTCTGTAACATCATTAAAAATGCTGAGTTCTTCCTCAGTAACCCCGAAGACAGCAAAAGTTTCGATAGTCTCACCATATCGGTCAAGCTCCAGCTCAGCAAAAAACGACTCATATGCTAGGTCGTTCCCGGTGATGGCGTAGTATCGGGCAAGCCTCGTGAAAACGCCTCCGGCTACACTTGATTCGTATATAGCCGAAATTATGGCGTGTCTTTCTTCATATGCACGAGCAGCCGCATCGGTGGCTCTCATTGCAAGTGCTGTAAATGCTATATTAACACATATCAAGAGAATTAATACAGCCGTTAAAATGCTGACATATCTCTTTTTCATATAGCCACGCCTCCGATAACAAAGTTAATTTTGCTTTAATAATAAAGATTTATTTTTTCTTATTTTTTAGAGAATAGGTCTGCATTATTCTGATAAGCGATTGATTGTAACAGAAATTGCTCGGCAAAACAATCCTAAAAAGTTAATAATGCATTAATTATTATTTTTTGCTCCCACATGTATTGGTTTTGCCCGAGATGTTGACATTTTGCTTTGCTCCGTGATATGCTCAGTGTCACTTTTTCATTTGAATAATTGTGGATTTTATGTTCTGTATTAGGGAGGGCTTACTGCTATGCTATCTGTAAAATCAAGCGAGTCTTGTTTGTTTGACCAGATTTCACTTGGGGAAATTATGCTCAGGCTTGACCCGGGCGATGGGCGGGTACGCTCGGCGCGGAGTTTTAGCGCCTGGGAAGGCGGCGGGGAATATAATGTTGCTCGCGGGCTGAGGAGATGTTTCTCGCTTCGTACAGCGGTTGTGACTGCTCTTGCCGAAAACGAAGTGGGTTATCTTATCGAGGATTTCATTCTTCAAGGCGGTGTTGACACGCGCTTTATAAAGTGGCTGCCATATGACGGTATCGGACGTGATGTGAGAAACGGCATTAATTTTACAGAACGCGGCTTTGGTGTGCGCGGGGCTGTCGGTGTCAGCGACAGGGCAAATTCGGCGACTTCCAAGCTAAAACCGGGCGATATAGATTGGGAGCACATATTCGGTCAGTGCGGAGTCCGTTGGCTTCATACGGGCGGTATCTTTGCTGCTCTCTCAGAGACTACTGCTCAGGTAGTTTTGGAGGCTGCAAAATGCGCTTCAAAGTATGGCACCATCATCAGCTATGACCTCAACTACCGTCCATCTCTCTGGAAGTCCATAGGAGGCAAAGAGAAAGCTCGTGAGGTCAACAGGGAGATTGCAAAATACGTAGACGTTATGATTGGCAATGAGGAAGATTTTACCGCTTGTCTCGGTCTTGAAATTGAGGGCAATACCGAAAATCTGTCCGATTTGCATATAGATGGCTACAAGAAGATGATGGATGCCGCTGTGAAAGAGTATCCTAACTTCAAGGTGATTGCGAGCACTCTTCGCACTGTGAAGTCTGCCACTGTAAACAGTTGGTCGGCCGTGTGCCTCGCCGGCGGGAAGGTCTATGAAGGAGAATGTTTTGAAAACTTGGAAATCTTTGACCGTGTAGGCGGCGGAGACAGCTTTGCTTCCGGGCTGATTTACGGTCTGATTAATGATTTTGATGTCAGCAAAGCTCTCAGTTACGGTATTTGCCACGGAGCTCTTGCTATGACTACTCCCGGCGACACTTCGATGGCGAAATGCGGAGAGGTTGAAAATCTGATGAAAGGCGCAGGAGCGCGTGTTGACAGATAGGAGAGTGTATTAACGTCTTTTACTCACTTAACAAAACTCAATCCAGCGCAGGTCAAGCTCGCAACCCGGTAAGAACACAAACTCAACTCGCATTTTTCCAAAAATTTTCTTTCTAAGCTCAAAAGTATTCTCAGTGTAGTTCATAGACTCAGGTATATCAATCATTGTTTTATATTCTCCGCTATCTCCCGTAAAGCGGATTTGCATCGAGTTTTTCTCTCGCTCAGATCGCCAACACATCATTATCTTGTCTGCACCGCTCTCTGTAAAATCCATATCTTCAAATAGTATGGAAACATTGTTTCCAATGCCTTCTACTGCACCATCCCGAACAATATATGAATCTCCGTATATGCCGTCATTATCAGACACATTCAGGCGCATGAGTGCTTTGCTCAGGCGTTTAAATTCAAAACCTTTTATATGCACTTTGTTTCTAAAGACAAAGCAGAGCGTGTTTACACCACGTATACGCTTAGGCAGCTTCACGCACACATCTTGATATGTGTTCCATATCATACCCTTGTCATATAGGAAAGTCGTGAGCTTTTCGCCGCCCTCATCCGGCATACCTTCCCATATCTCAAACTCAAATGGTTCACTGCTCAGCGTAAAAATCGGCACTGTCAGTTCGTCGGAGCCGAAACTTCCAAAATCGAGGTCAGAAAATCCGACGTGGCTTTCTTCGTCTCGTGCCGTTGCTATGCCCCGCTCGTTTCCGTTAGTTAATTTTCTGTTGCTGATATTACACAGTGCGCCAACCACAAATGTGTACGGATCGATAAAGGATCTGCCGATATCTTTTACCTCCATTGACATTTGAGATATTACCGTATCGTGATCTTTTCCGTTTTTGGCACAGCATCGTATCCATACTTCGCCGTCGCCCTTTGGTTTAAATGCGGCGCTTTTTTTATCATCAGAAACGACAAGCTCTCCAAGCGGGCTATCTGCCCCCGCTGCGTTGGTCAGTCTCCAGTGAATGTCGTCATAGCTTGCATTTTTCGGGTAAATTTTTGCCTTGAAGTCATAACCGTTTTGCTCAATCTCAATTTTGCGGATTGGAATATCAGAAGTTGAAATCGTCGCGGTGACTTTTGGCGTTTTCTCACTTGTTTGCTCTACAATTGCGAGCAGCCTTCCTCCAAGCAGCCGCTTGTTGTCTGTTTTGTACTGTTCAAAGTCTGCCGAATCGCCGTTATCCATTGCGAGAAGTGCTCCATCCGTGACACTGATGTGTACGCGATTGTTTGCGTTTTCCACTATGTTTTCGTTTTCATCTACGGCTGTTATTGAGACAAAATGCAACTGTCCGTAGACCTCTGTGGATATTTCAAGTTTTGCCGTATCTTCAAAGGACGTACGAACAGTTTCTGCCAGAATTTTACCGTCTTTGTCATAACCTACAGCTCGCAGCTCACCTTTTTCATAGGGAACTTTCCAATCTGTTATGAGGCGACCATTTAAAACATTCTTACCAAGAGTTGTATTATTTAGAAACAATTCTACACTATCTGCATTTGTCGCCACGCGTACGTCTATAAGCTGTCCCGGCGAGAAATCCCAAAACGGGTATATGTGTAACACAGGCTCATCCACCCATGCGGCTTTGTGCACGTAGAAAGAATCTTTTGGAAAACCTGCTGTGTCTATCTGTCCGAAATATGAGTTTTTCGTGTGGTATGGTGTCGGTTCTCCTATATAGTCTTGCCCCGACCACAAAAATTGTCCGAGTGAAAACCCGGTGTTTTTATCGGTTAGAGCGCATATTTCAGCACTCTCCGCACCCCAGCTTGTGGTGCAATTTCCAAGCGACGAACATTGCAAGTCGTCATCGGCAAGCATTGATTGTGCGAGCGGAAAGCGATAGATATTACGGCTTTGTACTGTAGAAGCCGTTTCCCCACCATAGATTATCCAGTCAGGATATTTTTCATGATGAGCTTCATAGAGGTATTCGGCATAATTGTATCCGACCAACTTAATTATGTCTGCGCATTTTTGTGTATTTTCCCACGCCATATAGTTTGATGAAAAAGTGACATGCGCATTGCGCCTGTGGTCATGCTTCTCGACATTTTCAATCAACCTGCGCATAATTTCTCCGCCACGTTCTGCGCTCGCGTGTGTATCGTATATTTCATTGCCTATGCTCCACATGATGAGAGATGGGCAGTTGCGGTCGCGCCGTACCCATGCCGCTATGTCATCTTCGACACACTCATCAAAAAATCTTGCATAATCGTATTTTGTCTTTGGCTGCTCCCATATATCGGTTAGTTCGCTCATGACAAGAAATCCCATCTCATCGGCAAGTTCCATAAAAACTGCCGAGGGGGGATTATGCGCTGTTCGCAAAGCATTTACACCCATTCCCCTGAGAAGGTCAAACTGTCTGCGGATTGCATCTCTGTGTGTTGCCGCACCCAACGCGCCCAAATCATGGTGTAGGCATACGCCCTTTAATTTTACGTGTCTGCCATTGAGAAAAAATCCCTTATCTGTGGTAAAGTTTATTTCACGAAACCCAAAACGTGTATGCACTACATCAACAACTTCTCCATCAACTACTAACTCGCTGCGAAGTTTGTAAAGCTGCGGGTTATCAATGTCCCAAGCTGTGATATCGCGCTCTTCGCCCGGCAGTTCATGGCGTATCTCATATTTCTGACCCTTTGTCTCCACTTCGGTTTCTACATGATAATGCCAGCGCCCATCAGCTTTGGTTGTGCTGATGTAAACACCGTTTGTCACTATATGGCACGGATTTTTGACAACGAGCGACACGTCTCGATAGATGCCCGCTCCGCTGTACCATCGGGAGTTCGGTGCTTGGTGGTTCACTTCCAAGAGCAGTTCGTTTTCACATTCACATTCAACATAGTCCGTTATGTCAAACTTAAAAGGCGTGTATCCGTTTTTCCATTCTCCGACGAGTTTGCCGTTCACGTATAGCGTTGAATCCATGTATACGCCATCGAAGCAAAGTATTAGCTTTTGCCCTTTTTTGAGAAATTTTGTGTCCAATTTGCGTTTATAGATGCCCACGCCATCTGCGTAGAGGTTGTTTGTATCATAGATTAACCAGTCATGTGGTACTGAAACAGGCGTGAACTTCGGTGACTGCTCATCATCAGATTTTAAGGCAAACTCCCAACCATCGTTTATAAGTATATACACTCTGGCAACCTCCCGTATATAATTCTGGGTAACACTAAGATTTTATAAGGGAAACCGGGTGTTGTCAAGTTTCCACTTGTTTATTATGTGCTTTTTTGTATGCATAACTGTGGGCTATTGCAAAGGCTACCAAGTCACTTACCACCTGTATTGCGCGGTGTATCACTATGGCAGATAGCAATAAGCCCTCATAAATTGTTGCGCCGAGGAACATCAGCAGCACAATCTCGCGTATTCCCAGACCTCCGGGCGCACCGGGGGTTAAAAATCCAATCAGCCATGACATTATATAGAGCCCGGCTATCGTTATTCCCAGACTGAATGTAATAGGTTGCCCCAAGATAGCCATGGTCGTCATAAACGAAAAGCCCCAAAAGCTTACAATTACAAGCATGACAGGAAAACGCTTTATCAGCGCTGTTATCCGAAGCCCTTTTGTTTCATTTTTAATGTCAAATGTGTCGCCAAACAGTTTATGGCGAAATCGAAATAATATGAATATTACAAGCAGCACTGCCAGAAGTGCCGCTCCGAGTATTAGTTCCGTATATTGAAACTCCAGTTGACGAATGTAATGCAGCACATAATCCAGCGAAAAAACAGAGGAAAGGATTAGCGCCGACACTATCCATAAAGCTCCCTCCAGAACCGTCGCAAGGGCTACTTTGCTGTGCTTAAGCTCGTCAGTTTCTATGGCCATTTGGTTGCGCCCGATAAGGAGCATAACACCGCCAGGGATGTATTTATATATGTTTGCATTGTTATATGCTTTAATAGCAATAGGTCTGCTTATATTTATACCGGAAATGCCTGCAACTATTTTGCGAAAATTCTCCGAAGTAAAAAGGACAGCTGTGCTCTCCGCTAAAACTACCAGCAACAATGGGATTAGTACCCATACATTTGCCAAAACAGTAAGGTCAATACCGTCTCGCATTTCAATAATCCGCATGACCACAAAGTACAGAGACACAATCATGATCACTGTACCGAGCAGGGATACTACTTTTTTTATGTCAATTTTTCTCAGCGGTTTCACCATTCCTGTTTAATATAATCCTAACTATTGTAGTATAGCACGGCAACTTGCGTATGTCTATGTTTGTATGTTATGATGCTATTTGCAACACGAGCTTTCGTATATACATGAAAGGGGTTATGTAGTTGAGGAAAAATACTACATATATGATTATCTCATTCACCGCAATATGGCTGATACTGACCGAAAGCATAACAGTTTGGTCAGTGCTTGTAGGTATTGCGGCGAGTGCTGTTTGCGTTTTTTTGTGCCGCCGCCACCTCCCCCTCAAGGAAATTACGGGGATTAATTACGCCGGATTTGCCATATACTTATTTTTTCTGGTAGGGCAGATTTATGTCGCCGCATTTTCGACAATCAGGCTGATAATAAGGGGCGCAAGGTCGGAAATAGTAGAAGTTGAAACGAAAATAACTAATGATTTTTTGCGAGTTATGCTGGCAAACTCAATCACAGTTGTCCCCGGTTCGGTCACGCTTTCTTTGCAGGGAAATAAGCTGACTATCTTAATGCTCCGTGATAAAGATGCCGACAGCCAAGATATAATAATGTCAGCCATGCTGATGAAGAGTAAATTGGAAAACCGATTGCTCACGGCGCAGAAATAGGGGGGGGACTATGATTTTCATTTGGATATTACTGGCGTTTATGCTCCTTTTCATTTTCAAAACGATAAAGGGCCCTACAATATGGGACAGACTTTTGGGGCTTAGTCTCATTTCCGTAAAGGTCATTGTTCTCATTGTTGCTTACGCATCCATCTTCGATTTGGCATTTTTGCTCGACTATGCGATTATAAGCACCCTTTTCGGGTTTATCAGTATTATTTTCATCACACATTTTATTCGCGGCAGAGTACAGGGGAGGAAGAAATAAATGGAAATCACAGGTAATATCGTAATGGGGATAGGCGTTGTCTTTATGCTCTTTGGCGTAATCGGGATATTCAGGTTCAAGGAATTTTACTTAAAAATCCTCGTGCAGGTAAAAATTGACACAGTTGGTGCGCTAACATTTATGGCGGGGGTCGTCATAAGGCATGGGTTTAGTTTTTTCTCTCTCAGAGTGCTCCTTATAATGCTTTTGCTTTTGATCTTAAACCCGCTGACAGCACATATCATTGCCCGTGCAGCATATACGTGCATCGAAGAAAAGCACGAGGAATGTGACGACATATACGGAGGAAGCTAGTTTGATATATGTTTTGCTGCTTTTTTGGGTTATAAGCGCAATACTCACTATCAAGACACAGAGGCTGGTGAGGATTGTCGTATATCTCGGCGTATTTTCCGCAATATCCGCCGCGTGCTTTTTTGCGCTCGGCGCGCCCGACGTGGCGATGGCAGAGGTTGCTGTCAGCGCATTTTTAACAATTTTCCTGATAATATGCTTCGAGAAATATTTCAGCCTTGTGGCTAATGCACCCACCTCGGAAAATAAAAACACGGCAACCGCAGCGACTGAAGCTAAAGCAGGCGAAATAATGGAACTAGCAGCCGCAAGCGCAGATACAGGCAAAATCGGCGATGTCATAGCGGAAAATTTACCTTCCGCAATCAACGCCGCGACTTCAACCGCAAAAGCCGATAACTCCGGAATACTAAAACGTGTCGTTTTCCCTGTATGTTTCACTGTGTTTTTGCTTGTGCTGTTTATGTTTAACATGCCTGATTCCGCGGCAAATACGTTTCTCAGAGATCTATACCTTGCAAACTATCGCATTGATATAGGAGGGCAAAATGCCGTAACTTCCATATATTTAGGTTACAGGATATACGACACGCTTTTTGAGGCGTTGATGCTGCTCATTGCCGCCATCGGCGTTTCGCATATGTCATGGTTCAGCGACCAAGATAAAATTGAGGGAACGATTGAAGCCGTCCCAAAACCCGGCGCAGTGGATATCTACACAATACGCATCATTTGCCCAATAATTCTTCTGTTCGGAATCTACCTTGTATTTAATGGGCATATTTCGCCCGGTGGAGGCTTTCAAGGAGGTGCGGCTGTGGCATCGTTTTTCATATGCAGGTACATGATACACAGCGTTTCCAACGTCCGTCTAAACAAAATCAT
>WQTE01000061.1 GCA_009786445.1 Oscillospiraceae bacterium
GCCCTTGTCTGCTCGACAGTCCGCAAAATCCCACCGCCACTTTTGAGAATGTCAAGATATGCCGTTCCCGCAAGTTTGAGAGAGAGTTCATTTTGCCGCCACCCACCAAACACTAAATGAGTATGTGCATCAACAAGCCCCGGAGTGACAAGCTTTCCACCGCAATCGATAATGCGAGGCTTCGGGCTGTCTGCACCACTCTCCGGCACTCCACCGTGCTCCCTAAACTCGCTCATGTTACCCACAAAAGCAAACTTTCCGTCCTTCACTCCAACAGCAGCATCGGAAATCGTCACGATTTCCCCTTGCTTCACCCCTTTTGCAGAGCTTACCCCCAAAGGAGTGCAAAGCTGCCCGATATTTGTCAGAATTGTATCCATATATACTCCACCTTACCTTTTTCCTCAATAATCACTTGAGACATTCGGATTACCTCCTTTTCCTGTTATTAAATAACAGCCTCACTCATATCGATAGGCTTACCATTTTTTGTTGTACGTTGAGTTGAAAACATAATCAGAAAGCCACTTTTTAAATGACGGATTATCATTAAATTGCTTAAAGAGTTCCATATTATCTGACATAATGCTGAAAATTATCGCCTGCAAAACCCTGTCACTCTCGGTTCGTGCCTCTTGTTTGTCAGCGTTCTTCATAGCGTTTTGATACTTCTTATCCTTAGAAACCATTGACGGTATTCTTGCAATCTGCCGCCTTACGTTGTCGGCATCTTTCCAATCAATGTTTCCAAAGAGGTCATTAAACGAGCGTAAAATGCCTGTTAAGTATTCGAGTTCAGGCTCTGCAACTTTCATAGCACCATGAGTCGGCACGGGGTCAATATGTGCGTTATCATCGGTCAGAACAAGTGTCATTTGCCCTTTGGCATCCGCCCTGTAGCTGTCAAGGTCAATAACCTCTAATATCCCTGCGGATAAATCGTCTTCCTCGGGTGACGGTAATTTTGGAATTAGCAATGTGAGAAATATTGACAGCTTTTCCCAATCGGGATTGCCGTAAGGGAGAATCGCCCCCAAAAATCCGTAAGTGCGGACAAATGACTTGGCCGCCGACTTGAAGGCAATCTGCCCATCTTCGTCAAGATTATTGTAATGGTCGGTACAAATATCAAGTATCGGGTCAAGCTTGTCACGCTCCGCTCCGCCTAAGAACAACTCTACAAAGCTGTCTATATGGTGCTGGACGTAAACCTCTTGCGCTTCCATTTCAGATATGAGGTCGTACAGCTTGTTCGGGTCTGTTTCGCCCGAAAGAATAGTTGTCCGATAATATCTTGAAAACGCCTCCGCTATATCTTTCGGCTCGTTTGCAAAGTCCAGCACATAGCAGTCAATCTTTTGCGGATGGGCACGGTTAAGCCGTGATAAGGTTTGAACTGCTTTTATATCCGTCAAGGTCTTGTCTACATACATTGTGTGTAAGAGTGGTTCATCGTAGCCTGTTTGAAACTTGTCCGCCACAATAAGTATACGATATGGGTCTGTCTTAAACGTCTTTTCGATTGCACTTGTCGGAAAACCGTTAAGGCTTGATTCGCTAACGGTCTTACCGCCGTATTCCTTTTCACCGCTAAAAGCTATAATTGTCTTGAATGGGCTACTGCGAGCTTCAAGGCAACTGCCTATCGCATGGTAATAATCTATCGCCCGGTCAATTCCCGCTGTGACAACCATAGCACGAGCCTTACCGCCGATTTTACCTTTTGCCATGACTTGCTCGTGGAAATGCTCCACCATCATTTCAGCCTTTTTCGCAATTGGGTAGCTGTCGCTCTCCACGAACTTGCGGAGTTTCTTTTGGGATTTCTTCTTGTCAAACTGCGGGTCATCTTCAAGCGTTTTTATCAGCTTGTAATAACTGTTAATCGGTGTGTAGTATTTCAGCACATCAAGTATAAAGCCCTCCTCAATTGCCTGTTTCATCGAATAATTATGGTACGGCAAATGCTTAACCGTTCCGTCCGATTGTGGGTGGGGTACGCCGAACATTTCAAGTGTTTTGTTCTTGGGTGTTGCAGTAAACGCAAAATAGCTTGCGTTGGTGAGCATCTTGCGCCCCTCAACAAGCATGTTGATTTTGTCCTCTATATCGGCATCAGAATCATAATCACCGCCGAGAGCCATGTTCATTTTAGCGGACATATTACCACTCTGGCTGCTGTGAGCCTCGTCAATGATTATGGCAAACTTTCTGCTCTTGTGGTCGTTTCCAATATCTTCAAGGATAAAGGGAAATTTCTGAACAGTCGAAATGATTATCTTCTTGCCCTCTTGAATGGCTTTGCGGAGGCCCGCTGAGTTTTCAAATATCGCAATGATGTTCTTCATCTGTGAAAAGCCCTTGATTGTATTCTTTATCTGTTTATCAAGGTTTACACGGTCGGTAACGACAACAACGGAATCAACAACATTTACACCGTTTACTTCAAGCCCCACAAGCTGGTGAGCAAGCCAAGCAATGGAATTCGATTTTCCGCTCCCTGCACTGTGCTGTATGAGATACTTTTGCCCCATGTCGTTATTTTTCACATCGGCAAGTAAGGCATTGACCGCCGAAAGCTGATGATAGCGAGGAAATATTTGCTTATAGCTTATCTTACCTGTGTCCTCGTCCTTTTCTTCAAGCACTTGGGCGTAGTTTTCTATGATGTTGGCAAGCTGATTTTTGGTTAAAATGTCTTTCCATAAATAGTCCGTCATAATCCCATCGGGATTTGGCGGGTTGCCTGCCCCATCGTTGTAACCTTTGTCAAATGGCAAGAACCAAGATTTTTTGCCGTCAAGTTTTGTACAGAACTTAATTCGCGCATCGTCTAGGGCAAAATGAACCATGCACCGCTTGAACTGGAATAGCAACTCCTTTGGGTCACGGTCATTTTGGTATTGATAAACCGCATCATCTACGTCTTGCTTTGTTAGTTGGTTTTTGAGTTCCATAGTGATAACAGGCAAGCCGTTGATGAATATAGCCATATCAAGAGCCAGCTTTGTGTTGTCCTTTGAATAAGCAAGCTGGCGTGTAACGCTGAATATGTTTTGCTCAAAGTCTGCTTTAGCTTTAGTGTTCAAATCAGAGGGAGTCATGTAAAACATAATGAGGTCTACAGGGTAAATCTTAAAACCCTTACGGAGAACGTCAATAACGCCACGCTTGGCTATTTCGCCACGCAAGCGGTCAAGGAACTGCTGTCGTTTTAGGTCGCTCGATGCGGTCTGCAACATCTCCATCTGCCCCGGCTGTGTTGCCTCAAGAAAATGGAAAAGCCGCACTTCGTCAACGGCATAATCCTTGTTGTAATCTGCCGTATTACCCTGCTCGTAGCCGTTTTCATCTACGAGCCATTTCACAATAAGGGCTTCAAGCCCGGATTCACGAGTGTTAGTCATTGTGTTGCTCTCCATTCTCTTGTGCAATCAAATTAGCCTTAATTGCCAATTCCTCATTCCAAACTCGAACTTTAAGACCCATAAGCTTATGCTCTCGATGTATTTCTTGTTTAATACGCTCGGAAATAGCAGTGAGCTTACCCGTTCTGTTTTTAATAACTAAAACGAGTATGATTTGCTTGCCATATGTGAAGAATGATTCTTTATTTTGAGGAGCATCGACACTTGGATTATGGCTTCCAAACCATATTCCTATGGCTAACTGCAAACTATCCAAAAACTTTTTTGATATGTCTGCTATTTCTTTATTATAGTGCGCAATATTGCATTTTGAAGGCAGTGTTGTTCTTGCTTCGACGAATAGTAGTTCATTTTCTTCAGGTCTGTTTAATATAAACTCAACGGATTTTACGCCGTCTCCTGAAAATTTATTTTTGTAGATGTTTGTTTTTTCAATATGAAATAGGTTTTTTGCATCAAACTCACCGAATGTTAAACCTCCTTCGATTATTCGCATATCTACACTCCCTCTATTTCATCTTCGAGCAACCTTATTTCCGCATCAATAATTGCGTTATTCGTTAGCGTGTCGTAATCGTCCTCATGCTCGCAAAGAACATAGCTCTTGTTTTCCGGTTTATAAAGGCTAAAGAAAATGACGTTATCCTCTGCTTTTTTCGCTATGCTGAAATATTTCATCAGGTTATAGTCATGGGTCGCAATAAATACTTGCACTCCACTCCTTGAGAGTTCCAGTAGTATTTTAGATACAATGGGCATTAGTTTTGGGTTCATATTTGCTTCCGGCTCATCCCATAAAAGTACGCTTCCTTTCTTAATGTTCCCTGTTTCGATTAGTCGATATAATAGCCCCAACTTTTTGTGCCCCTCTGCTTCGGCTCTAAACTCAACAAGAACACCTTGCCCTTTATCTATATAATAGCGGTCGCTTTGATAAATAACTCTACCACCTATTATTTTGACTATTTCATCCAATAGTTTTTGCATGTCACTACTAAGACTCTTTAGAGTTGACATTCCTGCTTTATTTAGTATGTCTATCAGGGTAGCATCAAAAGGAAAGTTTCGTTCTAAAAAATCCTTTTCAAATCCGCTATGGGTGAGCATCTCTTTTGCAGGTATATACACTGATGGAGTGCGCTTTTTGGCTTTACTATCGCCAAATATGCCATGCTTTCTGTAATCATGGTTGTAATCGACTATACTGAAGTCATAGATTTCGTCTTGCGCTCCGACGGATATGCTTATTGGAGCGTTCTGTATTAGAGTGTTGATGTCGGTAAATGAGCGATGAAACAGTTTTGAGTAACTAACGTCTTGAAAATATGCCTTTAACCAATAGTCAAATGCGCTATGGAGTATTGGTGCATTATCATCAGCACCCTCTTGTTCATGATTACAAAAGGCATATAAAACTTTTAGAATATGCGTTTTACCTGTGCCATTTTCTCCAATAAAAACATTTACACCTGAAGAAAGTTCGATAGATAGTTCATTAAACACGGTAAAATTTCTTAGCTGAATCGATTTTATAGACATTTAATACCTCTCCATTTCGTCCGTTTCATCGGAAATATCCGACGTTATTTCTTCTACTTCGTATTCTGGCACAGCCACGCCTTGTACATCGAATTTTCCCGTGACAACATCAGAGATAAGTCGTGTGCGGTATTCAGCGAGTAAAGATATTTCATTATTGATTTTCTCTATTATGGTATCTAATCGCTCTGTATTTCCGTCAATAGTTTTGGCAATATCGCATTGCCTTTCATAAGATGGTGCATTTATAGTCAATGCACCAACACGCTCGACATTCAGGTTGCCTTGTGTATTTACAGGTGCTTCTCGAAGAAAATCTGACTTCATATTATAGAGTGCATAATATAAATAATCCAAATCAATTCCATCTTCTGGGATGAAGCCAATAATACTATCCGGAAAACAAGCATCAAAATTAAGGATTGCAACATCACCAATATTTG
Source organism: Oscillospiraceae bacterium (assembly GCA_009786445.1). Classification (GTDB taxonomy): domain Bacteria; phylum Bacillota; class Clostridia; order Oscillospirales; family Oscillospiraceae; genus WRMH01. The sequence continues at coordinate 5,411 of WQTE01000061.1, forward strand.
CGGCAATAGTCATAGTTAATGTTCCTTTAGGGAACATCTTGCTAACCGAAAATCCCTTGTCATTAAGAGTTTGATTATAACTATTTATGTACTTACCCGCACTAGCAACTTCACCTGTTTGAATGAAAGGATATTCACCATCATAAAAGGCAGGGTCATTTCTTGGACGATGTGAAAACTTCCCGCGAATAATTTTCGCAATCAGTTTTATTCGGCGCATACTCCATTCATTGTCGGAATTCGTCACAGCATCTCGTACAACTGCTTGTTTCTGCTCTTTTAACAACCCAATCTGCCTTTTCTTAGCATTTACCAACTTGTTAACTTGCGACACCTTCCATTCGAGGTAACGCACAATTTGGTCTTGTTCGTTTCGTGGTGGTACAGGTAAAATTACGTTTTTCAACTTCATCATTGGGATTCTCATTCGATGGTCTAATATACCGCTACCAAGACCAACCAAACTTAAATAAAAAGGCTTATGTCTAAATACATATTCATAGTATTTAATGTTGATTTCTGGAGAACACGGATACAAAGCGTAGTACACGGGGCTAATTGCACCATCCCATTTTGACATGCCTGATGAACCAATAACTACGTTCATGTTATTTACGAGCAAATCGTTTGCTTTTGCAATGTTATATCCTGTTAAGTCTTCTTTATGCTTATTGCCTTGTGAACCACGCTCACTATAAGGGAGAACACCATGTTGGGCTGAAAGAGAAAGAATAAAGTCAGTTTTAACTGGATTGTTTTTTTCTTTTCGCTCTGATAGCAGATTCCCTAAACGCTTTTCACACCAGTTCTGCGGCAAATCCTTGTACCATCCACTCATCCCCCCATCACCGTCCTTGTCATCAACAGACTTCAACTGCCTGTTTCCCAAGTCTTTTGCATTAAGATTACTTACAGCGGGTTTTCCGGTTTCTGTTTCCGTTACATATGTATTACAATATTTACCATCAGAGGCTTGCATCTTCAGTTGGTAACAAGTTGTTACCAACTCACCTCCCTCTTTCGCTATGCGACCTTTCAGCACTTTCCAATATTTTCGTGCCGTCTGATACTCGCTGTCGGTCAGCACTGCACAGATGTCAACTACCGAAAACCAGTATTTTTCATTTTCTTCATCCCATTCGGTTCGGACGTTTTTTTCTTCAAATAGTTTAATTTTGTCTTTTTTCTCGCTCATTAAAGTCTCCTAGTTATTGCCAAAAAGATTATGTTTACTGCTATAATTGATTATATCACCCTATGTGTCCAATAAACAGGACAACAGAAAGTTAGCTGCCTAAAATTTCTTCTAATAATCCCTCAGTTTCTTTCTCTATCGCCCGAATATCGGCGACAATCTCCGACAACTCCCGGAGTTGAACGGGCTTATAAAAGTGCTTGGTAAAGCTTATTTCATAACCAATTTGAGTTTTGCTCCCGTCAACCCAAGCATCGGGTGCATAGGGCAATACTTCTTTCTCAACAAAAGCATTTATGCCGCCCTCATAGTCAAGTGGGATTTGCTCTGTGTCCGTGAGGTCTTTATCAGGCATTAGCTTGCCTTTCTTATCTTTGAGCGGCTTGCCGTCCTCACCGTACAGAGGGCGCAAGACAATCACTTTTGAGTAGCCGAAAGCTGTGTTATCAAAAATTTTGCTGTTTTCGGTTTCTTCAAAGTCAAAATACAGTTTCATTATCTGCTCACGGATTTCTGACGTAAATTCACAGTTCTTATTGCCAAGATTTTTACGAAGCGGCAACTTCATGCTAGTTGCATCAATCAGTTGAATCTTCCCTTTACGCTTTGCCTCTTTGCGGTTGCTAAGCACCCATATAAACGTGCCAATGCCCGTGTTGTAGAACATATTGTTTGGCAAGGCGATAATAGCCTCCACCAGGTCACGTTCTATCATATAACGGCGGGCGTTGCTTTCGCCTTGCCCTGCATCGCCTGTAAACAAAGATGAGCCGTTATGAACCTCCGCAATACGGCTGCCAAGTTCAGTTGTTTCTTTCATTTTCGCCACGTTATTAAGGAGGAACAGCAGTTGACCGTCACTCACACGAGGGAGCATATTAAACTCGGCATCATCGGCAAAAGATGTCACAAAGCGGCTGTCAATGATACCTTTCTTACCGCCCAGTTTGTCCGCATCGATTTTCCACGACTTGCCGTAAGGCGGATTTGACAGCATAAAGTCAAATTGGCGGCTCGGAAACTCATCATCTGAGAGCGTACTGCCATAAGCTATGTTATCCGCACCCTCGCCTTTTAGGAGCATATCAGCACGGTTAATGGCGTAGGTTTCGGGATTTATTTCCTGTCCATAGAGATTTATGGAAACGGTCTTTCCTGTCTGTTCGGCAAGGTTATAAAGCCTCTCTTGTGCCACGGTGAGCATACCGCCTGTACCGCTTGCACCGTCATAACAGGAGTAGGAAGAATCAAGGATTTTATCAGCTATCGGTGAGAAGATTAGGTCTGCCATGAGTTCAACAACATCCCTCGGCGTGAAGTGTTCTCCCGCCTCCTCGTTGTTTTCTTCGTTAAATCTGCGAATTAATTCCTCAAAGATAACACCCATAGTATGATTATCAAGCCCCGGAAGCTTTACATTGCCTACATCGTCAAAAGTAGGATATGGACTTAGATTGATTGACGGTGAAACAAATTTTTCAATGACCGCGCCGAGAATATCGGCATCGGACATGGTGTCAACTTGCACATGGAACTTGAATTTTTTGAGTATCTCCTGTACGTTAGGCGAAAAGCCCTCTAAGTAAACCGAAAAATCAGCTTTCAGTTTTTGAGGATTGGCGCGACTCGTTAGGTCTTTTAGGTGAAACGGAGAGGCATTGCAAAAGGCTTGTCCGGCAGCGGAACATAGCGCATCGGTTTGATTTAGCACCCCTGCCTTGTCAAGCGATTCTTTCATTTTTAAAACTTCGTCTTTGGTTTCTTCAAGCACAGCATCAAGGCGGCGAATGACCGTCATAGGCAATATAACATCACGGTATTTGCCGCGCACATAAACATCACGGAGGCAATCGTCCGCAATACCCCATATAAAGCTGACTATAGTGTTATAGGTTTGATTGTCCATAAATCCTCCCGGATACGTTTTTGTTTATCATTACTTGGTTTCATCCTTCAAACCCAGCTTAACCTCCTCGGGCATTATATTGCCGCCGGAGAAGAAAATTTTCATTTTCACTGACTTACGCTCTGCTACATCGAACTCAACACTGCACTCTCTGATCTCATTGTCAGTACCATTAAGAACACGCACAGCTACAGGTTTATCATCTATCAAAACAGCAATCGGATTTTGCGATAAAACATGCGCATCAATCCTATATTTGACAAACAGCGAAAGAGTGCCGTCTCCGATTTTCTCCAAAATATACGGATTATACGATCTTGCTGTCGTCTCCAGCTTAGTGACATCGAATGTATACTCACTTTCTGCACTAATGCGTATATTATAAAGGGGTGCTTTTTTATCGTCAAACTTAACATCTATTTCCTGCTCAAATGTTTCCGCTCTCCCTAAAAATCGCGGCATCAAATCGAGTTTCAGGATTGACCCACAAATATTCTCCGCACAGCGCATGAGTTCAGCTCTCGTCACTGCGCCGCTTTTTAGCCCCTCTGCAAGATTATCTTTATTGCTCAGGCTGTCGCTTGTAAGCATATACAGGTCATTTTGCGCTCTGACCATAGCTGCAAAATTATCCTTTGACTGAGGACCGCCCTCGTCATTTATATCTGCCCACCAGTCAGTCATGACAATTCCGTCAAAACCCCATTCATCACGTAAAATAGTGGTAAGCAAATCATAACTGCCCGCCGTCCAGATACCGTTTACAGGTCCGTATGTTGACATGACCGCTTCCGCATTGCCCTCTTTGACAGCTATTTCAAAACCCTTTAAGTAAATCTCACGAAGTGCCCGCTCAGAAATAACGCCGTCTGCGCTGTGCCGCTCATGCTCCTGATTATTGGCGACAAAATGCTTAATAACACCGGCGACATCCCATTTATGAAGCCCAATCAGCTCTGCCGCCGCCATTTTCCCCGATAAAAGCGGGTCCTCCGAAAAATATTCAAAGTTACGCCCGTTTAGCGGATTTCTGTGAATATTCATACCCGGGCCAAGCAGCATATCAACGGAATTTTTCCTCAGTTCCTGACCCAGCATTTCAAATAACTCCGTGGCAAGTGAAGTGTTGAATGAACATGCAATCGCTGTGCCGTTCGGAATGTTAAATGCCATGGCACCGCTATCAAGACGTATACCCGAAGGACCATCACAAGTAGTGACAATAGGGATTCCGTACCCTGCAAGCGCCTCGGTGACACCACCGTAAATTCCGGTTGAGCCAGGTATAGTCTTTGGCGAACTCATACCCTCACCACGCACAAGGCAGCAAAGTTCAACATCACTGAGCTGACTGACAAAGTCTCTCATCGTCGCTTTTTTATCAAATACATCGGAAAGCTTGATACCTTTATCGCCTGTATAATTATCGAAAGTCGGCAAATTGTCTCGCACCCGCTTTGACAGCTCATAAGTACGGAGCGGCGCAGGCTCTTTGATTATCTTAATTTCGCTGCCACTCTGCTCGGCTTTCATTCGGCTAAGCGGCATTGTCGGGGCAAGTGCTTCCGTGAGTTTTTCTATCACAACAGTTTCTGAGAGGTCAAAAGATCCCACGGACAACGCATCTCTGACATTTCGCCCTGCAAACACGGTGTAAGTTCCCGCTTCAAGTACAAAGCATGACTTATTTCCCGTTGCACCGCTATCATCATATGAAGCCATTTGCGAGTAATGAACTTTTATGCAGAGCGTTTCCGACTCACCCGGCTTGATTTCATCAGTTTTTGCAAAGCCTGTCAAAACTCGCGCAGGTTTTCCTAACTTGCCTTGCGGTGCAGATACATAAATCTGAATAATCTCTTTACCCGAAACTTTTCCTGTATTTTTCGCCGTCACGCTGACTTCTGCATATGCATCGTTTTTGTTNCTCTGCGATGGCAAGTCGCCTGTACTGAATTTATATTCNTTTTCAAANCTCGTATAAGAAAGCCCAAATCCAAACGGATATAGAACTCTGTCTTTTGCAACAGTTTCAAAATATCTGTAACCCACATAAATATCTTCTTCATAGAAGTTTCTCACATCATCGCCATAATTTGCAGTTGACGGGTAATCGTCAATATCAGAAGCGATAGTGCCCGAAAGCCCTGCACAGGGATTTACTGCCCCGATGAGAACATCGTGAATGGAATTGCCGCCCTCTTGTCCTCCCTGCCACACATAAAGAACCGCTGATGGTTTGTATTTATTCACCCAAGTCATATCAATAATGTTCCCTACGTTTAACAGAACAACAACATGAGGGAACGCTTCACAAACCGTTTCAAGCATTTGCTCCTCTTCATCTGTGAGCAAATAGCTTCCCTTATCTTTAGTATTATCTCTGGATTCTCCTGCATTTCGCATGATGATAACAATTGCCGTGTCTGACTTCTCACGTGCGTCCGCAGCAATCTNTTTCGTCAGCGGCATCTCCGCTTGTGACCACGGGTCTGTACCCCAAGCTCTACCTCGCACCATCGGGTTCTCCTCATGCCATTTTTCATAAATACCCAGCAAATCCCTATTTATGCTCAAAAATTCATGTGACTCAATCGCATCAAGAATCCCTACAATATACGGAACATTAACCATGCCGCCCGAACCTGTACCGCTCTTGACATATTCCAGTTGATTTCTACCAAAAATCGACACCACCTGCCCCTTTTTTAGCGGCAACGTATCTCCCTCATTGCGAAGAAGCACAATCCCCTCCGCACCAGCTCTGCGCGCCAAACGAATGTACTTGTCTGTATCGAGTTTATGTTTGATTTGATTAGCCAATGTTCTACACTCCCCACAAAATATTTGGACACAATTTTATCACAGCACCTGCAAAGGCACAAGCCTTAGTTCATAAATCGGCTCGCTTATCTTCGCCATTCCGCTCATCATTTCCTCCACTTCAATAACCATATAACTATCACCACCCCCGAGATATTTCCTGAAAATGTCTGGGGCTGCTTCTACTATGCTGTTTTTACTTTTAATGAACTTAAAAACGCCCGGCGAGGTGGTTAACGTTTGTTCGCTTTTTAGGGAACTCGGAACCTCTCCGAACGTGAAGTACTGCTCCCCTGCTCCGGAGTGCTTGCATAAAAAACCATACTCCATCAACACCATGGATTCATAGATACTTTCGACAAATGTACCTGATTCAAAATGCCCCATTAAATCTGCCTTTATTTCCTTTTCAAAATCCATCAGTAATTTCTCACGGTTTTTATTCTCTAGCGAATGACCACACGGCTTTAGATAATACGTTTTTTCAGAAAATTCCTTCTCGTATATTTGCCCGAACTCATAGGTTTTATTGGACTCTATTCTGCCAAGTGCTTTGTTCGCAAGGTTTCGCATTGTGTTAATTGCTATCAGTTTTTGCTCGGCAACTTGCCTGTTCCGCTCAAAAAACTCTTGCATAAGCATAACATTTTCGGTATCAAATAACTCCACTAACTCCTTTAATGGAATATTAAGTTCAACGCAGGTAGAAATTATATTTATGTTTGCCGCCTGCTCCGGCTCATAATAGCGATATCCGGAATCAGTGTCTACATAGACGGGCTTTAGAATATTTATACGTTCATAATAGCGAAGTGCCTGTATACCGACACCTGTAAATTTTGACATCTCCCCTATAGACAACAGCTCATCTTTATTGTGCATGAAATTCTCCCTATGATTATTCACCCAATCTAGCAGATAATATACAGTTTGCGGAGTCTTTTTTGCGAGAACAGGGGTGAAGATTACCTGGCTCGCAAAAAAGCGGAGCAAATTGTATGTTATCTGCGGGAAAAAATAATTCTTGACTCTATCCTTAGCATAGACTTTAAGATAACTATTGTCAAGAAAAAATGAAGGAGAACAACTAAGATGACACAGACGATACAAAAATTATGGAACAAGAATTTTTCGCTACTCGTAATCGGACAGATAATGTCCCTATTCGGCAATATGGTGGTAACTACTGCCCTGCCGTTTCACATACTGCATATCAGCGGCTCTGCCGCTTTGTATGGACTTGCAATGGGATTGCCCGTCGCTTCGCTTATCATAATGACACCCATCGGCGGAATCATGGCAGATCGATTCAAAAAACACAAGCTGATGTTTTGGCTTGACGTCTCGGTAACGGCGGTCATTTTGGGATACATGCTGATTAGCGGACTGTTTACCGATGTAGTAATAATTGTAATCGTGAAGCTTCTGGCATTCAACGCCGTTCAAGCCGTATACATGGCAACAACAGCATCAAGCATCTCATTTCTTGCACCACCCGAAAAGCTGACCACAGGCAACGCAATTATCATGGTCGTAAATATGCTGAGCCTGACCGGAGGCATGGCAATTGCCGGAGTTCTTTATGACAGATTCGGGCTGTACCCCATACTTATTGGCGCGGCAATATGCTTTGCAATTACTGCGGTCGCAGATTTGTTCATACGTATACCCTACAAAAAACAAGAAACCACAGGCAGCATCATGCAAGTGGTAAAAGGCGACTTAGGTCAATCTGTCAGGTTCATAACGAAAGAAAACCCCGCTATCTCAGGGTGCATACTCCCTATGTTTCTTATGGAACTGGTATTCGGCTCTATGTTTGTAATAGGAGTGCCTGTTCTTATAAACGTACATTTAGGCATGAGCATGACACATGTCGGGACAGCACTCGCCATAATGATGCTCGGCGGAGTCGCAGGCGGCATCACAGCAGGAGCGATGGGCGCACGGCTCAATATTCCCAAAGGGCTTATATTCGTAATCGCAGGGATTATACTATCTGTGCTAATGGGCGCAGTACTGCTGCTTGACGTGCCTACGACTATAGCTTATGCAGTTATCATAGCATCAGGTGCTGCATTTCTCTTTACCGTGAAAGTCCTCAGCGTGGCAATGATGACCTTTATTCAAAAAGAAACACCTGACGAACTTATAGGAAAAGTCCTGTCGGTGCTGATGGTTGTGCCGTTTATAGGGCAATCAATAGGATACCCGCTCCAAGGCATGCTGCTCAGAGAGTTTTCTGACACGCCCTGGTATGTAATATTCGGCTCCGCTGCCCTGATGCTGCTCGTCGCAATTGCCGCATATCGGTATTTTAGGAAGCTGTGAGACATGATAACATAAACTGGGATTGAATCACTTTAAGACAACAACCCCAAAAGCTCAGCAAAAAAGCGGGTTGTCTCTTCCTGCGTGTTTCCGTTTAGAAAAACCCACCCGCTCTCCAGTTCGATACGAATATACGGTGCGTTTTCGCGAAGCACAAACACATGGCTATCGCCGTAGCCCATCACATTAGATACCCCTGAAATTACCCTGCCGTGGCTCACATGATTCACCCGCCCCGCCGTGGGCATAGTATCAAGCAGCGACACATCTATAATTTCATCGGAGGAAAAACTAAACCTGTTTAAAGGCGCGGTGATAGTCGCCGTTTGTCCCGATATATCAAGATAAACAGAGCCAAAATCAAAAGGCAGCATATAAACCGCAAGCCCCAGCCAGAGCACAAACGCAGGGACAATCATGGCAACAAGCAGTTTCCCGCCTTTTGATGCCATATTCACGGTCATACCAAGCCCGACACGCTTTTCAACAAATGTACTGCTATCATTCGGGTTATTGTAGTACAAACCATTCTTCCAATATTGGTCGTCATCTGCATACAC
>WQTE01000062.1 GCA_009786445.1 Oscillospiraceae bacterium
CTTCTCCAATGTCGCTTAAACCGTCGAAAAGCAAAGCATTTATGCGATTCAGTGAGCTACTTGATGTTCATAATGTCCTGTTGTTTGGTATTGGGTCAGTTTTCACGTTAATACTCCCTGAAAACTTTTTTCTTGCAGAGTAGTATATCATAAATTTATTTAAACTTTACAAAATTTCTTTGTTGTAATTAAGATAGGCATGTTTATGCGAAACGTGTTTATCCATATCATCAATCCCTCAAACACCCGATAGGAATAATCTTTACTCCGTCGTTTCGGGTGTACGCCATCTCGCCGCCGGTTATAACCATCAGCAAATCCGGCTCTCTGAGATTTGCTCGTTTTTCGGTGTTTGCTTTTTGAATCAACTGTTTCAATTGAATCAAGTGACTTGCACCTTCTTCTATACCGCTGTTTCCGAGTTTGAATTCTATCAGCGCATATCGTCCATCTGACAGATGAAGAACACAATCAGCTTCAAGGCCGTATCTATCGTGATAATACGAAACACGACCAAGCATTGCAGCCGAATAAACCTTCAAATCACGGAAGCATAAACTCTCAAAAATAAATCCAAACGTGCTGAAGTCTTGCAACAAAACTTCCGGCGATAATGAAAGTGCCGCAATGGCAATAGATGGGTCGGTAAAGCCTTTTTTCTTTCCTGCTCGTATTACAGTCGCGCTGCGAATAGGCGGACACCAAGCCGGGATGTCTTCAATTACAAAAAGCCGCTCGAGTGCATTTAGATAAGAGGTTAAGGTAGGTTCGGAAATATCCATGTGATTAGAAGCAACATCCGCGAGAATAGTTTTCCCGGTTGCAAGCGTTGATATATTTCGTGCGTATGATTGCAACACTGCATTTACGCGCTGAGGACTTCTTTTTACACCATCTACGGTTGAGGCATCGCTATCACAGATGTTAGCGATATAATTTTGCGCTACAAACAGTTTGGCTTTTTCGTTTTTTTTCTTTAAACTTGATGGCCATCCACCGCGGCAAGCTGCGAATACAAGATTTTCAACAGATAAATCAGAGGTAATACCATCAATATCAAAAGTAGGATTATTGAATAATTCATTTATTGAGATTTTTCCGTTTGATTCTTTGGATTCAAACAAGCTCATCGGGTACATAACCATGCGGGAAATACGTCCCGTTCCGGAGTGCATGATTGCAGAATCATCAATGGTCGTTGAGCCGGTAAGAATAAACAAACCATCTTCGCCCCGTTCGTCAACGGCGTTTCTAACGGCATCCCAAAGTACGGGAGCCATTTGCCATTCATCAATCAAGCGAGGATTGTTGCCTTGTAGCAGTCAAGTTAAAATCACTTTGTATCCCCCACAAACGTCACAAAAGCCTGCCGAAGCAAGCTTTTGTGTTTGGTACAATTAGCGATATAGGACTTTTTGAAAAAGCAAGTAACAACAATGGTTTAATGGCAGTCGATAAGCTAAGTTTACATCAAGAACAGACGAGAACTCACACAAAAAGCGGCAAGGTGCAGAAAAATGGTGATTAAGCATATACCAATGGCTTATCGTAGGCGAACATATTAAACTCTTCTTCTGTCAAATCCAGAGGCTCAATACCTCTTTCTCTGCAATAGTTTGACATTGCACGGTAATCAGCATCAACAACAAGAGGTTGACAGGGTGTATAACTTACGTATCCTCCGGCTTCTTCAGCCAGTTCATCAAGTGTTTTTTCTCTTTTCTTATCATCTGACATTCAAATCACCCTCCAATGTATATTCATTTAGCAGTTTTTGTGCGTTTGGTTCGTTAATTTCCATCCTGTACATATGAACACGGGTCATTAGTCGAACTGCTCCAAACCTCTCTTCGTAATGTTCAACCAAACTCATATTCTTTGCATCGAAGAATGTATATCCTTTTAAGCCTACAGCATTTGATAGTTTAATTGCAATCGCAAATAGGTGGCCACCAACGCCTGAGAATTTTTTGTTTTTTCCTATGTTATGTGGTGCACTCTCTGCTAACTTTAAATAGACGGCGCCGCGCATAATCTCTGCTGCAACTAAACCTTGAATTTCATCATCACCTTTTAGCTGCAATTTATAAATGTTATGCCGATTCAAATCTTTGTCAGCCCAGTCAAAACTCCAGCCTTTACTTTGCAGATCAAGAATGTCGATTTCATCAGCCACAGAGAATGTAGTTTGGCGAATTATTCCTGTAGAGACCTCCTCTAAACATGGTGTTAGTCTATCTATTAATACATCTAAGCTCATGACATATCCTCCATGTTCTATTATATACCATTAACCTTTTGGTATGCAAGTGAAAACTGCATTGAAATGCCAATATCCGAACCACATCAAAGCGGTTCGGATAAGGCGCACTTGGCTCCTCAAGTTGGACTCGAACCAACGACCCTGCGGTTAACAGCCGCATGCTCTACCAGCTGAGCTATTGAGGATTATATGAGCCTGAAGTTTCAAACTCAAATGCGTTAAACATGATAATGAAACCTTATCAAAAACGCATTAGCGGTATGCTACAATATAAATAATGGTTTGTCAAGAACAATCTGCAATCATACTATAGCAAATGCAGTAAAGTATGCTCGGACAATTAAGTTTATAGGGAGTCCCAAGTCCTCATTGACTCTCGTGACAATTCTCTCGGCAATGTCATCAAGGTTTCTATCAATAGTGAGTTCATCCATTGTGAGTTCGCCAAGCACTGCGAGCACGGCGTTTCTTACTATAAAATTGAGCTCCTCAAGTTCCAGTCCGGCAGATTCGTCAATTACTTCAAATATTATGGAACATGAAATCTGTCTGCGCGGGTCGTCATGATTAAAATTAGTTGAGAAAGGCATTCCCGGATTGAATACATGGACAGGCGGGACTCTTGGCGGCTCCGAATCGCACGCCACCAGTAAAAACATGCCAGCCAAAATAGCACAGACAAGAGGTGTCATTTTCTTTAAAATCGCCTTTATCACATTCGTGTCCTCCATGTAATTTTTCTACGCATATGATACACAGGTTTTAGCAAAATGTCAAGATATGTGCATATATATTGCAATGGCTACCGTTTTAGTATATACTGTTATAGAAAATTATATTGGGAAACGGAGAAAATATTTTATGAACTACACAATCGATCATAGCAAGCAAAATCCGATAGCGGAAGTAACTTTAATGCGTGGTGAGGAAATTTTAATTGAAAGAGGAAGCATGGTCTATCAGTGTGGCAATGTGACACTTGAGGGAATTCTCAATGCACGAGGCAAAACCGGGCTTGGCGGTGTACTCTCAGCTATCGGTCGTTCGATGGTCAGTGGTGAAAGTATGTTTATCACAAAAGCCATAGGAGATGTTGACGGCGCAAAAATTGCTATTGCGCCCTGTATTCCGGGTGTTATACATGAGCTTAATGCAAAACGCGGTCAGCAATGGCGAATCAACGACGGAGCTTTTCTGGCATGTGGCAATGAAGTGAATTACAAGATGGAGCGCCAGTCTGTCGGGCGTGCGTTTCTTGGTACCGGTGGCTTGTTTATCATGACAACGGAGGGCGAGGGTCCTGTTCTGATTCATTCTTGCGGTGATGTGCTTCCCATAGAACTTGACGGCACAAAAAGCATTGTTGTTGATAATGACCGCGCTTTGGCGTGGAGCGAGACTCTTGAATATGACATCAAGGCAGCATCGGGGATTTTTGGGTTTACTACCGGTGAAGGGTTTGTCAACGAGTTCAGCGGCAGAGGCACAGTGCTGGTCCAGACTCGCAACTTGAAATCTATAATATCCCAAATTGCTGCCACACATTCGGGATAGGTTTACTTGACTCGCAGACCTACTTCGGTTTCCTTTAATTCTATGAACACAGCTCGCTCATTTGGAGTTTTATTTGGCGTGTGCAGGGAGAGTAACAATCTCCCGTCATACGCCCTAAACAACATCCCGTGTCCACCGTCATTGTCGAATAACGGCTCCGGAGATTGTGTCCAAGGGCCGATTATATCTCCCGATTCAGAAATGGCATAACCCAGGCAGTAGCCTTTTTTTGAGATGCATGACCACAGCAAAAGCAGTTTGCCGCTACGTAATCGATATAAGAAAGGACCATCTGTGACGTAACCTTCAAATTGCTTTGAAGACGAGGTAATCTTAACGCTCCAGCTTGCGGAAGCTGACGAAAACAAAATAATCGGCTCAGATATGGAGTGCTTTAGGTCATCACTCAACCTTGAAGCGCATATTGTGCCGTCACCAATTTGCTGCCATTCATGGCAGAAAACAATCCATGGATTGTGGGAGTCATCAATAAACAGTGTTCCATCAAGACAACTTTTAGATTGGGGTGTTACCGGTCCGTCACTCCACGGTAAAAACGGACCATAAGGGTGATTTGCCTTTAGAATTGCTGTTGCGCGCAGGTGATTTTTTCCGGTGAATGTGGCAAACATATAAAAACTGTCGCCGTACTTGTGCACCTCGGGAGCCCAGAAATTATGAGTACCCCAGAAGCCTTCAGGTGGACGAAACGCGGCGACCGGCGCATCCCAAGTTACAAGGTCAGCGCTTTTGTAAACATCAAAACCAACGCCGCGTGCTTTCCATATATCCTTATCTGTCGAGCCGAACATAAAATATAAGTCATCATGCATAAGGATAAATGGGTCTCTTATTTGGATATCAGAAGCTAACATATTTTAAGTACCTTTCATCACACCATTGATATATTTTCAAAGGCTATGTCCCACATACCGTTTTTTGGTATGCCCGGCATTGGCTCTGAGCCTTCATATCCTGCTGTCATCATGGCAAGAGTCAACAAGAGTGAGCCGTTTCCCGGCAGATAAAGCGGCAAATCGTTTCTTGTTTCTTGAAAATTATTGCCACTTATCACGTAGGTATTTTTTGGAGTGTCCATTAAAAGCAGCTCTATGGCTAAATCAGGCAAGCCGAGTCTTGTTGCTGTCATAGCCATCATCGCAAAGTCCCATCCCCACATGGTTTCAAGTTCCCAGCAGTCTATTACTTTTTTTAGAGTTTTGCGCATTGCATTTTTATCTATGCGCTCACCGGGAATAAAACCATAAGCACCCAGCATGGATGGATGGTCGCGGTTGAAGTTCTCAAAAGTATCGGGACAGTTTTCATGTGCAAGATACAAGCCATCTTTTGACGGCGGCTCAGCGACATTAGCATAGACAGCAGCCCATTTGTCAGGAGGCTGAATATTGCCCATTTTCTTTACCCATTTTAAACCGAGCTCTATACCAAAACGGAAATATTCCAACTCAAAACAGGGGTTTTTCACAACCCTCGGGTCATGTTCCTCCTGAGCGGGTATGGCCGGCGCAATAATATGATATTTACCATCTGCATCACTATAATAAAGGAAATCACAAATAAAATCCACGCTTTCTTTTACAATATCCCAATATTCCGTTAAGAGGGAGGAATCCTCCGTTTGTCTGTAGATTAGTTCCAGCATATACAAGATGTGGGGCTGCTGCCAAATAAGAAGTGTTGCTATGGGGGAGGGACAGTCTATTCCCTCGGAATCGACCATTTTAGGCCACCGTGCACCTTTGTAGCCGTTTTTTGCTGCGTTTTTCCGTGCCTGCGGAAGTATTTCCTTGTACCAGTTTAAGCTCTTTTTGAGAAGCTCTGCATTGTTAAACAAAGGCAAGTATGCCGAGTGCCATACGTGCATCTCTAAATGAAACCGCCCATACCAACTGTTTAAGGTAAGTCCTGTCTCCGCGGGAGGCAAATAACCGCAGCCTTGGATACGGGAAAGATAGAGAGATAATACCATGCGCCTTTCCAGTTCACAGGCTCTTTCGTCTTTTGCTTTTGAAAAATCTATTATGCCGCAGTTTGTCCAAAAACTCTCCCAAAGGGTTTTACTGCTGTCTAAGCAAACTGAAAAATCAGGACAGACCGAAAGTTTCTGCGATTTTGTAAATGATACAGAAAATGCAAAATCTTTGCCGTTATTTGGCAAAATCTCAAAGAAATGTTTTTTTGTGCCGTCAGCAAAAGGCTCAACTTTTCCGCCACTTGCAAAAATATATACATTATAATCTGCATCATCCATGCTTCTGCGGATTAACCATGCGTTGCTGTCATGCTCGAAACTCAAGACACTGCTGTGACTATCCTCTTTTTCCCAATCGGCTCCTGCCATTCCATGATGACCGTATGGAAACGATATCACCACAGATGCAGTCGCATCACCTTTCACACTGAAACCTACAGTGTCGCTTTCACCGCTGCATATTGTAATAACCTCAAACGCTTTTCCGTTTACGCAAAAACGGCTTTCGAGCTTACCTTCATGCAGATGAAGGGTTTGCTGTATATCAGATATATTTTTCGGCTGTATTTCCTTTTGTTCTACGTTGAGTGAAATGCGGCCCAGGCTAAATTTGTGAGCGTTATGTCTGAGCCAATCATAGATATGCTCGCTACCGGGCTTTTTGTCAACTGCATAATAAACGTTTCTGCCGGCATAGTCATACTCAGTCAGCGGCAGGTCTTTTAATGTGTAAGAGCCACCCTCCGGATCTACATGCCATCCCCATTCACTCATGATGCAAAGGGGGAGATTGTTTTGGGAGTACAATTCATAAAGGCTTTGCATTCCCGTTATGTCCGCTGTAAAAGCAAAGCCGCCATTCCCAACGCTTAGCGGCGAATCAATTTGCGCAGCATTGAGTCTCGGGTTATGACGACTTAATAATTGTTTGCGGTCAATCATCTATCCACCTCTGCCGATTTAATAATCTTGGTTTAGCCCGATTCATTATGAATATATTCACTGCAAATTACTTGTAATCCCAAGCGTTGTCAAATGCTTGCCAATATGTTTTTCAAGTGCGGAAAAATAATCAACTTCGTGCTTACGCAATGCTTCGTATATCTTGCTGTGAAACATGGGTGAATTGTCCGCCGACTTCGCTTGCAGTATCAATCCATATGTTATGTGCAAGACTTGACGTGCATCATCCTGATTCAGATAGTTACAAAGGTCTATGTCAGAAACGCTGTCAATATCGGCTATTTTTTCTGTGCTCGCCGATATGTGATAGTATTTTTTCGCTTCTTCAAGGTTGCTTATGGCAAAAGAATGTATATTGCGATAGAGGTTCGGCTCACGCTCTGCGATAACACGAATAGCCTCCAGCCAACTTGTCCCGGCGGTTTTCAGGTGATAACCGCCGTGTGCCGATTTGCCGACAATGGGAAAAATCGAGAATTTGTCGCTACCTGAATGGACACTTATTTTATAGCCAAACTTGTCAGCGATTTGCGAGTGGATAAGAAAATCTTGCTCAAATATAGAAATGTCGCCACGATAGTCAATTCCTTTTTGAAACTCTCCCGCAAAGCGCGGAGCGAGACTGGTTATCTCAACACTGTGGCGTTTAAGTTCATTAGCTACAAAAAAATGCGACTGTGGTGAGGTTGTACTTTGCGTTTCATCAATTGATAATTCAAAATCGATATCACTTCCTGCAATAAATTCTGCATAAATGCTCCGTGCATGGTCAATTGCGGGAAGATATACAAGCACCATTCGTCTGAAATCTGCCTCGTTATATTCGATGGATAACCCATCCCCAAGTGGGAAATTTTTATTCAGATATTCCTTTTCCATAGCAGAGGTTAAAGTTTGCGAAAGCTGCGAATACTGTGCATCTACTTCGGACTGAGGCGCAGAAACAAAGTCGTTTCTTATGTGTTCAGAGCAGTCAAGCGTTATCATTGAAAAACCGCAATCCAGCGCGTTCTTCACTTCTTCGTGGGTCTTGAGGTGATCACCGTCGGCACCATATCCCTTTGTGTAGCCCTCGCGAAAGACAGCCCAAACTGCTGCTGCAAGAACATCGTCGTATGTTCTTCCTGTCAGGTTGAGCTCTCGCATTGACTGCTGAGCCAACACAGGGAAAACATCGAGGTCACGGATTACCCGTATATGTCCCGGGGAAGCTACTCCGAGTCTATCGCCCAGTCCGATTGTGATTTTGTGACCCTTATGACTTACAGGATTGGTAAAATCAAACAGCTTTCTTATCTTTTTGGAATTTCCCACAGTCAACGGGCATAATTTATATGTTTTGCCGGATTTTACTGTTTCAGTTCCATCAAAAAGCACCATGTCTGCCCCCGACACAACAAGCATATCACCGTCATCGAACTTAACCATAAAAAAATCTAAGTCACCGCTTTTTTGTACCGAAGTTTGATAGACGTTAGTAAAAGCATTAAACATGGGAACCCTCCTTAATATGTGTTTCTGAATGAGGCTATTATAACAGCACCCTTAGGCGAACGCAAATGTTCGGCTAAGGGGTGTATGGTGACCCGTACGGGACTCGAACCCGTGTTGCCGGCGTGAGAGGCCGGAGTCTTAACCGCTTGACCAACGGGCCATGTTTGGTGGTACACCTTCAGAGACTCGAACTCTGGACACCCTGATTAAGAGTCAGGTGCTCTACCAACTGAGCTAAAGGTGCATCTGTTACGAGGGAATCTCATTTTAAACCACCTTATTATTTATGTCAATGTTTTTCCGTTTGGCACTTTTCCGGCTTTTTTTATTACCATACGAAATTGTGTGACGTAAAATGCTGCGAGAGATAAGCCGTATGCATAGACTACTATTTCAAACACAGCGTTAAATGTCGTCATAGCTCTTAGAGATCCTGAATAAAAACCGAACATAAAACCGTTTAATGCGTGAAAAATAAGGCCGCCTGCATTTAAAAGACCTACTAATACAGCCGATGTGTCAGACTTTTTCAAAAGTGAAATCACCAGAAGCCATGATAACAAAGTGAAAGCAATGTTGGGTAACGCAAACGACATAAACCAAGGTACATATCCATAAACAACATCTTCAGGCGGGAGCACTCCAAAAAATCTGACTAAATATAGCGTATTTACCGCTGCATTGAATATGCTTAACACATTAAGTAATTTACGGTGTGACATAAAAAACATTCCTTTCATCTCGACAGTTGTTGTATTTGTCTACACTTTGTATTATAATAGACACTGAGGCGGTTATCAACGAACAATTAAACTGCAATGTGTCTCCTAAAAGACATATAGGGCGGTTAATGTCGGATAGTAGGGAAATTATGAATGTAGAAACCAAAGAGGACAGACGAGTAAAGAAAACAAAGCGGGCTTTGCGAGAGGGGCTTGCTGAACTTTTGACGGAAAAAAGCATACAGAACATAACCGTGAGGGAACTGACAGATAAAGCAGATATTCACAGATCCACATTTTATGCCAATTTCACGGACATTTATGACCTTTACAGCAGTATAGAAAATGCTGTAATACAAGAAGTTAGTGAGGTTTTTTCGGAAAATTATACAGTTGATTCAAAAGTTTTTTTCGAGATTTTATTTAAGTACATTTCCGAAAACAGGCAAGTATGCCGTATGTTTTTGGGTAAAAACGTAAGTCCTACTTTTTACAGCCGTCTTACCGAAATGCTCAAAGAAGCATATTTGATTTGCTGGCGCACAGAATATGGCTTTACAGGCACAGCGGAAGAACTGGAGTGGTACGTGCACTTTTATCTTTCGGGCAGCTTGGCAGTTGTAGGCAAGTGGGCTGACGAAGGATTTAATTTCTCACCCGAAGAATTAACGATGGTGTTCGCAGATGTCAATGATAATTTCGGAGAAATTATTAAAAGTAAATTCAGCTTTCAGTAAGCATTATAATTAGGGGTAATAGTTTGAAAGAATTCAAACTAACGGGGGAATGTGCGATTTGCTCCCCTATGGGGAACCGCAAATGATGCACAAAATGACAATTCCTTTCATGAGTCGTTTTGTGCCTGAGAACTTTCGAAAGGAATGGTCATTATCATGTCTAATGAAAAAGAAAAAAAGAGCAAAATCAGGCGATTTTTCTATGAATTCAAAACATTTGCCATAAGAGGCAATATGGTAGATATGGCTGTCGGTATGATAGTCGGAGGCGCATTTACGGCGCTTGTAGCTTCAATCGTAAATAACATTGTGACACCACTTCTGGGAGTCCTGATCGGTGTGGATTTTTCTGCGATGACACTTGAACTTCCGCATTTTTACGGAACAGGCGGCCCTAATGTCTTGGAATTCGGGCTTTTTCTCAACAGTATTATAAGCTTTATTGTTGTGGCTTTTGTAGTGTTTCTTTTTGTCAAAGCGATAAATTCATTTCGTAAAAAAGCAGAAGAAAAACCCTCTCCGCCAAAGCCGACAAAGGAGGAAGAACTCCTGACAGAAATCCGAGATATTTTGAAATCAATCAGCGTTGAAAGCGATAAGTAAAGGTATGCGGGGAATAGCTTTCTACTCAACCGCAATTAGCGAAAAGGAGAACAGAATTTCAGAGGTCTCTCTTAAAAGCGCAGTTATGGAATCAACGGCTGCCCCTGTTTCGGTAGCGTTTTCAAGACCCAATGCCCTACTTCGTCTTCGTGCAAAGCTGCAATTATATACAACAAAGAAGTTTTCATAGGGATTATACACAATTGTAATAAAGTGAGCAGTACGTGTATGTGCATACGCCAGTACGCTGACACGTGATGCCCTGATTGCTTCATCGAGATTTAAAGTGCGGCCGGGGAAAAGAGTGTGGGTGACATCATACCCCGAATCAATCAAAAATCTCTCAATTGCATTGGGGAAAGTTCCCAGTACACCGTCCAGAACAGTGCCTTCATTAGCCTTGAAGTGATTGACGATTACTGCCGGATGAACAGGCTCGCCTAGAATAATCAGTGCATTATACGCAGCAACCCATCCGCAGCCGTTGTACCAGCCTTCATTTTGACCGGGTCTTGAACCCATTTTTATCAAATTTGCAGGGCTGGTATTTTGATTATCAATGGGAGTCTCCAAATCGAAATAGATACTCCGATTATGCTGATAATTCACATCGACTATGATGTGATGTTGCTCATCTTGTCTCTCGTCTTCACGCCGGGATTCCTCCAGTCGCAGTGCTTCTAATCTCTCTGCTTCCAGCCGTAGTGCCTCAAGTCGCTCTTCCTCTAATCTTTGAATTTCCGCCAGATAGGCTGCATGGCTTTGTTCGGCAGCTTCTATTTTTGTGTTTATCTCAATAACGGCATCTTGGTCGTCAATTTCTGTGTAAATTTCAAGTGCATTTTGAAATATAACAATTGCCTGTTCAAACAGTCCAATTTCATAAAGATAATCGCCTTGAGATTCATATTCCCCCGCTATCACACGCTTTGCCTCAATAATCCGCTGCCGGGTATCCTCAATCGAGTCTTCGGCAAGTTTGATACCTGCACCAAATGATAGTGAAGAGGCTAAGGTCAGAGCATTTTCATAAACTTTCAGGGCATTTTCAAAATCGTCTTGCTCTGCAAGCGACCACGCGTAGTGAATCATTTCTTCAAAATAGATATGCCCGTCAGTTATTTCGAGTAATTCAACAATAAAATGGGTATTAATGCCGATAATAGCATGTGAAAACCCGAGAGCCGATGTATAGGCATCGTGTGCATCCGAAAATCTATGCTCATCAAATAGTTCCTGTCCGAGGTTTAGCGACCTAATAAGAGCAATCTGCTGAAGTGTTATATGTTCATAGTCGTTATCACCAAGGCGTATAGCAAGCCCTCTTGCTTCCACAGCCTCAAGGTGTGCTAAATCATTTTGTCCGCTTTCAACATATGTAATCGACTGCAAAAGATGAGTTTCCATTTCGCTACGTAATCGCTGTAAATGCGAGTGCCTCAAAAAAAGCGAAAGAACCGCTACCAAAATTACGCAGGCTGCAATAACTGCGAAGATGCGTAACTTTCTTTTAGTTTTTGCATTTCTGTTCTCGTCCAAGCCGTTACCCAACCTTCCGACACGTTAGGAATATATGTCATTATAACAACAGTAACAAAATATTTGCAATAAAAACAAGAATAAATCTTGACAAGTGCGCCCTAAAGTGGTAGATTATTCGGGCGCTTGTTTTTGTATGTGCAAGTATGGGGGTGTAGCTCAGCTGGGAGAGCACCTGCTTTGCAAGCAGGGGGTCAGCGGTTCGATCCCGCTCATCTCCACCAAAGCCCAAGGGCCCATAGCTCAGCTGGTTAGAGCGCACGACTGATAATCGTGAGGTCGGAAGTTCAAGTCTTCTTGGGCCCACCAGTTCCCTCGGGGACTAGAATCCTGCCGTACAACTTTGCAAAACGAAAAACGGAAGTTCAAGTCTTCTTGGGTTCGCCAAAAATATTGAAAACACAGGGTTTTCAATATTTTTTTAGCTTAATCTCATAAAGGTGTTGATACCACGATTAGCTTGTTAGAGATCAAGAATTGTGAGAACAGCTTTAGTTTAGGAGAGTGTTTATGGTTAATACTGTTTTGTTTGATTTAGACGGGACTTTGCTTCGTATGGGACAAAAAGAGTTTTTGGAAGCGTATATTTCACGGCTGACTAAGGTTTTTGCCCGTATGGGGTATGATGTCAAAACAGCGGTTGATGCGCTTTGGGCAGGGACTGCAGCTATGGTGCGAAATGATGGGTCTGCGCTCAACAGAGACCGCTTTTGGGAAACCTTTGCAGAGAAGCTCAGTCTTTCTGACAGCGAAGTCAGCCGCGCTGAAGCAGCTTGTGACAGCTTTTACCAAAACGAGTTTGATGAAGTGAAATCAGTTGCTGTGCAAAGCGATATTTCGGCAAAACTCGTGAGAAATGCCGTGTCAAATGGCTACCTGGTCGTTTTGGCGACAAATCCGCTTTTTCCGCTTTGTGCTGTTGAAAAACGCCTAAGTTGGATAGGGCTTAATGCTTCGGATTTCTCGTATGTAACACACTATGGTAACAGCTCTTTTTGCAAGCCCAATCCTGAGTATTATAAGCAAGTGCTCAACGCAATAAAGCGTGAGCCGCAAGAATGCCTGATGATTGGCAACAACCCTGCAGAAGATATGGTTGCTTGCTCGTTGGGTATTGAAGGGTTTTTGGTCAGTGGTTACTTAGAGGGGGAATTTGACCCAACAAGCGCAGCGTTTAAGCATGGTTCACTCGAAGATTTAAGGAAGCATTTTGCTGAGATTTTCTCGTAAATATATTAGTTATGTTCCCCTCCGAAAAACCGCCGAAAAACAAAACAAAATTTTTCTTTACAATGTACTTTGATTGTGTTATCATTCTTTTTGTTGTAAAAAGCAACAAATACTAATGAAAGGAGTTGATGTCGAAGTGAAAATTAGAGTAAGGGTGATTTACTCCTAAACCGAATATCGGGCACTTGCGCAAAATAGGGGTAAATCGCCCTATTCTCAAGAATGCAGTTTTTTTTCTTTGCGCATTTGCAAATTAACAACTTTTATCAAGTCTTTAAAGGATACGATGTAAGTCGTGTCCTTTTTGTCACGATACAACATACAAACGGAAGAGGATACAATGAAGTACAAAAACAGATTTTCGATGTTATTTAGTTTCACTAAGAAGCTTAGGCGTTTCTTTATTATTTCAATACTGACAGCCGTGGTTGCTATGCTGCTCAGCTTTCTTGCTCCACTGATTGTCGGGTTTTCTGTTGACTCGGTTATCGGCGACGAGCCGTCAATGCTGCCTGCACCCATAATGTGGATTTATGAAACGCTGGGCGGTCACGGCACTTTAGCGGCAAGCCTGCTAATTTGCGCGTTGATGATTGCAGTGACAGAGCTTATTACGGGAGTTATCGGTTATGCTTCGCGTATAAACATGGCAAAAGGCGCAGAGCGCATGATAAATAATCTGCGTATCAGCTTATTTTCGCACACACAGAACCTGCCTTTTGAGTGGCATACCAACAATCAGACGGGTGACATCATACAGCGTTGCACATCTGATGTTGAGACGGTTAGGCGATTCGTGTTTAACCAGCTCATTGAGGTTTTCCGAACAGTTATACTTGTTGTTATAGCCATTATTGTCATGTATTCACTAAACCCTGTTATGGCAACAGTTGTGACGGCGTTTATGCCGATTGTTATATTCTTTACGTTTTTCTTCTTCAGGCAAATCGGACATAAATTCCACGAGGCTGACAAAGCCGAGGGTGCGCTCATGGTCAGAGTTCAGGAAAATCTGACAGGAGTGCGTGTTGTCAGGGCGTTTGGGCGCGAGATTTATGAAACCGAGCGATTTGACAAGGCGAA
>WQTE01000063.1 GCA_009786445.1 Oscillospiraceae bacterium
GACCTGCCGCAGGCGGTTTCGTTTGTTAGTAACGGCACTTTAAGAATTATCTCAGATTTTATATTGCTCATCGTCGTGCTGGTCTATATGTTTTATATAAACTGGCTGTATACTCTCATTTTCCTAGCCTCTTTTCCCGTGCTGGTTTTTGTGCAGGTGCTTATATCCTCTCCTATTGAAAAATCTGCTAAAAAAGCCTTAGAGGAGAAATCGCGCTTTAACGCCGTGGTGAATGATTCCCTGCAAAACACAGCGACAGTTATCGCTTATTCCTTGGAGGAAGAACTGGAAAACCGCTATGTTTCCGCATACCGAAAATATTTTCAAGAATCTATGCGCTTAAACCGCATGGAGGCTACGCTTGTAGGTGTCGGATTTGTACTTTCTGCACTTCCGCTTGTATTTTTATTCATTGCATCGGGGTTTGCGGTGTTAAATGACACAAAGCCCATTTCAGAGTTTATCGTCTATACGGGCATGGGTGTGATTGCAGCCGCCTGGCTTATGGAATTAGCCGAAGCACTGGCTGAAGTAGAGCTTTGGGCAGCAGGAGCTAAGCGGCTTAACGAAGTTACGACCGGAGATGCGCAGAAGCAGAGAGACGGTGTAAGACAAGCGGAGCAGGGGGGCGACTTCGCTGTCCCACCTATAAACGCGGCCTCTTCGGAGGGACAGCAGAGCCATCCCGCCACCCATTCTGTACTCAATGCTGTGCGTTTTAACAACGTCAGCTTCGTTTATGCCGAAGATGCCCCGGATGTTTTGCAAAATGTTTCTTTTGATATACAGCAAGGGGCGAAAGTAGCTATTGTGGGCGGCTCAGGTTCGGGCAAGTCTACGATTTTAAAGCTGCTCCTTGGGCTCTATGAGCCTAAAAGCGGCAAGATAAGCGTTTTTGATANCGACACAGCAGATATCGGAAAACATACTTTGCGGGACTNCTTTTCTTATGTGCCGCAAGATTCTTTCCTATTCCCCGTGTCTATCAGCGAAAACATCACGGGTAAAAATGAAATTTCAGAGGAGGAGCAAGCTAANCTCGAAAGCTCCTGCCGCGATGCCGGAATACTGGATTTCATCAATAGTTTGCCTGAAAAATTCGACAGCATTCTTTCAGAGTCCGCTGAGAACATATCGGGCGGACAGCGGCAGCGTATTGCTATGGCGCGTGCGTTTTACAAGGATGCGCCGATAATCCTCTTTGACGAAGCGACATCGGCACTCGATGTGACAACAGAGGCTGAGATTTTGAAAACCCTTGAGCAGGCGACAAAAGAAAAGACTGTAATAATGGTGGCGCACCGTAGTGCCGCTAAAGCGTTTTGCGATGCGGTAATTACTTTGGAAGGGGGTAAAACAATATGACCAATTTCAAAAAGATGTTTACCTTTATGCGCCCGTATATGGTTTTGTATTGCATTGGAATGTTTTTGTATAATTATCAGCTTTTTGTTTTTTATTTTGCTATTGGCTTGCTCGGCAGCAATGTCATGGCGGGTGTTTTGTCGGGTGATACCTCCGAGATTGTCTCCGGCACTATCATCGCCATTTCTGTTTTTGTTGTTTTTTTCTCCCTTGTAGGGCTTGGGATTTATCTTATCGGAAAGGCAAGTCTGTATGCGAGGCTTGACTTAAAGCAGACATTATTTCGCGCATTCATAAAAAGCGACCTGGAAACGAGCCAAGCAGGCCATAGTGGTGAAGGCATAGCTGCGATAAACACAGAAGCCGACACAGCAGCGGGAATATGGGTGAATGCGCTTTCGGCATTATTGCTACCCGTGATTACTGTTTGCTTTTCTATGATTACAATTTTACTTGTTGACTGGCGGTTAGGGCTTGCCGCTGTCGCACTTGGGATTATTGCGTACTTACTGCAAATCCGCTTTGTAAAACCTCTTGCCATAATCGGCGAAGAAAGGCTTAATGCGAATGCAGATGCAGTAAAATCAGTGAGTGATATCTTTCAGGGTGCGTTACCAATCAGGGCGTTTAATATGCAGGAAATGGCACTCACGAGTGCGAGCAAAAACATAAAAAAGCTAAAGCTGCTAAATTTCCGCAGTGCATTTATTTCTATGTGGCAAGACCTGTTTACCACGATTCAGGGCTGGCTGGCTCTCATAATAGTTTTTGGCTTTGGCGGCTGGCTTGTAGCGACCGCGGGGCTTC
This sequence comes from Oscillospiraceae bacterium, assembly GCA_009786445.1. Classification (GTDB taxonomy): domain Bacteria; phylum Bacillota; class Clostridia; order Oscillospirales; family Oscillospiraceae; genus WRMH01. Next base: position 2,173 of record WQTE01000063.1, read on the forward strand.
CTTTTCCTACTTTGCTTCTCGTTTTGCCTTTGGTGGAGGGGATTTCAAGTTCGATGGGCGATATCGGTCAGGCGATAGCGGGTTTTCAGGCACCGCTGGTAGCGGCGGAGAGGGTTTTTTCGATAATAGATAGAGTGTCTGATTACGAAGAAAGTGGGTCGTTGGAGCTTGACGGCTCGGCATTGCGGATAAGGGATTTGAATTTCAAGTATAGAGATGCAGAGCAAAACACTCTTCATGATATAAATTTGGATATAAATGCCGATGAAATGGTTGCGTTTGTCGGTGCTTCCGGTTCGGGCAAATCGACTATTCTGCGGGTACTGGCAGGCTTTTATGAGCAAGTTCGCTTAAGTGACACAAGAGAATCGTCCCCCTGTGTCACGGCATGGCGAGAAAATTTCGCTTATGTGGACCAGAGCTGTAAGTTGTTTGATATGACTATCAAAGAAAATATCGCAATGGGTCGCAAAGGCAATGCCGACGATGCAGATATTATAGCCGCTGCAAAACAGGCAGTCGCCCATGATTTCATCGAATTGCTGGAGCAGAAATATGATTCACCCTGCGGCGAGAAAGGAGCAAGCCTTTCGGGCGGGGAGAAACAGCGCATNGCCATTGCCCGTGCGCTGCTAAAAGGNTCGCCAATTTTAGTTTTTGACGAAGCCACNTCGTCGCTCGATGACAAAAGCGAGCNAGGTATNATGGATACCATTGAGAATCTGCGCCGTGACCACACCGTTCTGATAACAACGCATAAACTCAGCAACATAGTAACCGCTGACCGAATTGTGGTTATAGATAGCGGACGTATCGACGAGATAGGCACACATGATGAGCTGCTTGCGAAAAAAGGGCGATATGCGGCGCTATGGGAATCTCAATAAATGCTTAAAAAGTATACCACGGACTTTGGGCGATATAAAATGTTGACAGAATAGGCGACTGTATTGATGATTATGTCTTTGCTGTGAGGTAATTATTGATACATATCAATTGACTCCGCCTGAGTAGGTATTTCCTCATTTGAATCGGTGTCAGCGGTCGCATCTTCGCTGCTTTCCACATCTTGTACTCCTTGCTCAGCAGCTTGATTTTCGTCAGTTTCGACTAGGGATTCGTGATCCTCAGGATTTCTGTTTTCTGCCATCAGACTTGCTTCCATAGACACTTTGTAAAGCCTTGAGTCATACTCAGCTAAAAACCGATGATCTTTGAGCGGTACGTTATCGCCCTTTGCTATCCGCATGGCGATTCTCATCGCTTTAAGCTTATTGTCCGCACCGTCGCCGGCATTACCGACTTCTTTCATCGCGCTTGCAGTTGCCTCTTTGCTCTGAGCGGTTTCCTCTGCCGGTTCATCTGCTTGCTCCGTTTCCGGTGCTATAGGTTCAGTCAGCTCTTGCAGAGTTTCGTTGTTAGGTGTAGTTTCAGTGTGGCTTGATGTTGCATTTTTTGGCATTATTTGCTCAAGTTTTTTTGTTGCAGCACCGGCTTGCATGTGAGGTGGTGCTAATATAGCTCTCGCCCCTACACTCAGCTCTACGGTGTCTTTGCCCGGAGCGGTTTTTTCGTTTGTGCTTTGGATTTTACTTGCTTCATTTTTACTAAATGAAAAATAAGGTTTTGCCTGATTTGCTGATATGTTACTGACCATGAGATACACTCCTTTGTCCGATTCCGTTGCATCCATGCAACGGCGCATAAAATTGTGGCATCGTAGCTATAATATTATTTCGGAAAAAAATAGCACAGGTTTAGCAATTTAAGAGAATGTTTACAGCCTATTTACCGTTTGTTTAGTAGTTACAAGTCACACTACACGATGAAAAGTGCATAATGAAAAACTGATAACTTTGTAGCAGAGCACCAAGACACAACCGCTGCTGTTTCAATTGCCGTTTTTACACATCATTAACAGCAACAACAATTCACGGTCTGCTCTTTATGCTACTCTTTAAGCATTTTGTTTCACATATCAGTCATCAAAGACTTGTTTGTCAATAGGAAATCTCATACAACCTTGTATCATCGGTTTTGCTGTGATTCAGGCCTGCTTTTTCATATACTTTACACGCTCCTGGATTCCCTTTATCTGTAAGGACATAGCTTTCACTAAAGCCATTATCCCTAGCCCAATCAACAGCATATTTTACGAGCTTACTACCATATCCACTGCCTTGATATTTTTCGTGTATATCAACAGAGTAAATGAAAAATTGTGGCTTATCACAATCAAAGCAAGTTAACGAGTAGCCGTAAATCAAGCCAATCACTTTATCTTCGAGTTTTGCTACAATAGCAATGTTTTGTTTCTCCGAAAGAAACTTTTTGATTTGATCATGATTGCAGTCCGTCCACCACTCAACAATTTCGTTTATTTGAGGAATATCGCCGCTTTGTAACATTTCAAAAGTAAGGTTCATAATAGAAACTCCTTAATCTATATACTCAATATTATTAGTTAACGCATCAACATATCCACTCGGCTTATAAACTCTTACACACTTAAGTGCAAACAATTTATCAAAATAGCGAATAGTCGTTAAATATTCCGTTAAATGTGCCTTATCTTTAAAATATCCAGCGAGTGATGGGTTTGACCTACCATGTCGGGGCGTTCGCACGTTGCAAAGTGATATTTTAAGTACATATCAAACAGAGCATCGTCCATTTCGTCTATGGCACCGTCCAAGTGATGTGTCATGCCATCTGTTGCGACATAATGCAAACGGTTTACATCGAACTCAGTTATCAGCTTATCAATATCTTCTTTGCGTACAAGTTCTATAATATCCGAAGGAGTTGACTGCGTTGCAAAAGTTTCAGGGTTAATTTTTCCACTTTTGATATATTCAAAAACATCAAATCTCTTACGAACAAAAAACTCCCGAATAATAGTAGCATCAGATATACAATACGCTACAAAAACCACTCCACCCCTCTTTGTCACTCTGATAGCTTCGCTCAAAGCAGTTTGTTTGTCACTTTGCGTGTAAAGGTGATACATCGGACCTAAGAGTAGCGTTATATCATATGTTTCATCTGCAAATGCAGATAAATCAAGCGCATTTCCTTGTGTAATCGTAACCTTTTCGCCCTCTTTTGTATTTTCTTTAAATCTTTTTATGTTATGCTCAATGAGTTCAATGGCATCAACGCTATACCCCTTTTGAGCGAGTGCATGTGAATATCGCCCCGTGCCTGCACCAATTTCGAGAATTCGGTCATTAGACTTCAGGTACTTTTCAATATATCGCATTGTTGTCAAAAATTCCACGCAGCCGTGTTTACCTAAAAGTCGCTCGTCCTCACGGTCTTGATTATAATAGTCGATTAGATATTTATTTCCCTTCATTTTCTGTATACCTCGTTACCCAAAAAGCATTTAAAATTAAGATACATCTATTGCTTTATTTTAGCAGATTCTTAGTTGTATTGATATAGCTAATTTTTCAGATTTTGTTTTGATATATCCGCGCTGTTCTGGTACAATATGGACATAAAACAACAATTTTGGAGAATAAATATGATAGAAAATGATTCACTAAAGCTCGAAACTGAACGTCTGATACTAAGGCAGTTTGAATTATCGGATGCAGTAGGGTAATTTTGTTTTCTGTATTGCCTTGTTCGTTTTGAGCTTGGCGGTAGTAGTTATATTTTATGCGTTAGAGAAAAATGTATATGTATTTAGTGAGTTACCAGAGGATATACGCAAACAATATCAAAAGAAAGGTTTGAAAAAATGAAATTACAGACAGAACGATTGCGTATTGTCCATTTTACCTTAGATATGGCTGAAAGTGTACATCTTAATTCACTTGATGATGATAACAAAAAGTTTGTGCCCGATGAAGTATTTGAAACAAAGGAAGTAGCCGAAAATGTACTAAAATCACTCATATCATTNTATGACATAGATGGAAAACCGAAAGTTTATGCNATTGTACTCAATGNTGGACAGCAAATAGGACACGTTCAAGCCGCACCTATTGAGNAGGGTTGGGAGATTGGATACCACNTTGGTGCAGCTTTCACAGGCAAAGGCTACGCAACAGAAGCCGTAAAGATATTTATTCCCTTTATTTTGGACAAGCTGAAAGTGTCTGAAATCGTTGGAATATGCCATGCAGATAACTTGGCTTCACGCAAGGTCATGGAAAACTGCGGGTTTGCTTTGGAGTTTGAGAAGCTTGGACTGCCTCAATCGAAAATTAAAAGAATTAGAAAATACAGATATATCAAATAAAATTAAGCAACCAAGCCAATCGCCACGCTGTGTCGATTGACCTGCTTCAATTGTGTTCGATGTGTGGTGTCAAGCAGCGTACTCACCGAGGAAAAAACCCGTAAAGAGAGAACCTGCAAAAGACGAAAAGTACAGAAGTTTCTTCCCAAAAGACTATTCTTCCGAGCAAATTGAAAATGTGATTGTTGGGTTGCTAGCAGACTGGAAAGCAAAAGCTACGGCATGAACCATATATGCGAATTTTGCGGCAGGACGTTTACAGCAAAAGGCAATTTTTAACAGAAATACTGTCCAAAATATTTAAGGCACAGTATGAGCGAATAAGCCTGCGTTGTACATAAAGAAATCGCATCTCAGACCCCACGCTTCTGAGGATTCAGGGTGTGGGGCTGAATTTGACTCTATGTGATATAATAATTGCTACGCAATCGTCATATAAGATTTAAATGCATATATTCATAACGGCGCAGAATAATTTGTTTATATTGGGACTCTTGGGGTTTGCGCCTATGATATAATAATTTAAAACAGAGGGGGTAATGGAGTGGAACGATTTCAGCTATTAAATGCAGATGTGCCTGTGCTGTCTTTCTCGCATGACAGGACACTCATCGGCGATGCTTACTGCGATATAGTCGTACACGAACCGGACGGGTTGCCGATACGTATGAAAAACGTATGCACGGACACGACTCTAAGGGACTGGATTGAACGCCGCTCCATACCCGTAAACCGTCACCACATGGAAGCCGTCCTAGGTGCGCTCAACTTGGAAAAACCGTTTGACATCATGCGCTACTCTCATGCACTCAGCCTAAATGACACATTTTGGATGAAGGAAGAAAACGAGAAAGTCACCTTTGCCAAAATAAACCTTTATGACAATGAGTTTGACGAGGCATTGGGCTGGATAGCGTTCACAGGGCTACCCAGCGACATTTCCCGCAATCTAAGCACACCTGAACTCACAACCGAAGGGGTGCTTCCCAAATTTTGGCAACGGATGGGATTTGGCGATATCCAATTAGTGAAAGGCGGGACAAGTGGGTTCTCCAATGCAGGCTTTGAACCATACCGCGAAGTCGCAAGCCATATCATAGCAGGCAGGCTCGGCATTGCAACAGTTCCGTATACCCTGAAACAAGTGAGTGGAAAAATCGCGTCTGTCTCCAAGCTTTTCACCTCTAAAGAAAAAGGACTTATGACCGGCAATGAGTACATGGACTACAAATATCCAAATATAAAGACCAAAACACTGATTGAACTGTTTGCCGCCATAAAACAAGACGGAATAGACCCATACCCATTTTACGAGATGTGCTTCCTTGACTATATAATTGAAAACTTTGACAGGCACATGAACAACTGGGGTTTCTGTGTGGACAATCACACACAACGCATTTTAAGCATAGCACCCATTTGGGATAACGGAATGTCCCTAGACTACAGCAAACCAAAAGACCTGCGCAATAAATTTGACTTTGCAAGTTTTAGTTTGAAATACGACTTCGTAAAGGACTGTGAATATACAAAAGAGTTTCAAAGCAAAACAAACAAGCTGCTTGTGAGTATCAAGTCGGGTGAGTTATTTGAGCAGATATATGATGCGACAAAAGATTACTACCCGGACAGACAACTCACAGAAAAAACAATTTCGTTTGCCGAGGAAAGGTGTGCGGAGTTTTTTAAGCCCTTAGCCTCAGCAAGAGACGGCAAAAAGGAAACACCATCTTTGTTGGCGCGGCTAGAGCAAAAAAAAGAGGACATCTCAAAGCAAAAAAATAAAAACTCCGACCATAATAGGTCAAGTGCTAAGAACAGACCGAGACGATAACAGTCTGTGATTTTCTGAACGCTGTCATGGACTGCACCACATGAGTTGATATATCCATGGGGTTCTGCAAAACCTCACTGTCGTCCCTGATGCGAAAAAAGGCGAATTCACAATAGTCATAGGACACCGCCGTCACGCTGCGGCTGTACTCGCAGGACTCGCTGAAGTGCCGTGTGTGGTATCAGACATGATGATAACAATTTGTGCGCAAATGGTAGATTATAACGTAATTCGTTATTTATTTTGCACGAAAAACCACTCGCAGGAAAATTCCTGAAAGTGGTTTTTTCTCATTTGTGAGATGTTCTGCTAAAGTAGTGAGTTAGTACGAACACTCCACTCGCAATATAAATTGAATCCCCCTTGGGTGTTCGTATAACTCTCCATTGGTCGGAGTGAAGGGACTTGAACCCTTGGCCTCACGGTCCCGAACCGTGCGCGATACCAAACTTCGCCACACCCCGATGATTTATGAAAGCAAACCTCTCTCAACGCCAGAAGTCGGTCTTGGTTTTGCAAGCCATATTGTAATGCATAGTTGGAAATATTGCAACCAAAATTTTATTAAATTGAAATAATATGCCATTACGGCACGGAGCACTTTACATCAAAACCCATATAATATATAATGATTACTGCGTAATCATTATATAGGATTTAAATGCATATATCATTACGGCGCAATGGGCGTGTGCGTACTTGTGGTCTTGCGTTTGCGCCTATGATATAATGATCCTCACGCAATCATTCAATAAATTTGGAGGTAACCTATGAACTTAATTTATGAGAAGCTTCTCAAGTGCCGTGATATTGTGCGGAGTAAGACTGATTTTGTGCCGAAAGTGGCGTTGGTGCTGGGTTCGGGGCTTGGCGGATATGCTGATGAGATTGATGTCAAAGCGACTGTCAATTATAGTGAAATCGAAGGATTCCCCGTAAGCACGGTTCCCGGTCATCAGGGGCGTTTTGTGTTTGGAAATGTCGGTGATGTGCCTGTTGTTGTAATGCAGGGGCGTGTCCATTATTACGAGGGTTATCCCATGACCGATGTTGTGTTGCCGATTCGACTGATGGGTCTTTTGGGTGCAAAGGTGCTGTTTTTAACAAATGCTTGCGGTGGAGTAAACCCCTCGTTTGCAGCGGGAGACTTCATGCTCATTAAAGATTCTATCCTTTTTAATGTGCCAAATCCGCTGATTGGTGAAAATATCGAAGAGCTGGGAACCAGATTCCCTGACATGAGCGAAATTTATAAGAAAGATTTACGCGAACAAATTAAATCCGCAGCACAAGCGATAGGTGTAAAAATGCAGGAAGGCGTGTATATGCAGTTTACCGGTCCGTCTTTTGAAACCCCTGCGGACATTCGTTTTAGTGCAACTGCGGGAGCTGATGTTGTCGGTATGAGTACAGCATGCGAGGCAATTGCGGCGAACCACATGGGTCTCAAGGTTTGTGGAATTTCCTGCGTTTCAAATCTCGCTGCAGGCATCTCGAAAACACCGCTCACACATGATGAAGTTCAGGAGATGGCAGACAAGTCTGCCCCGCAGTTTAAAGCATTGGTTACGGAGTCGATAAAGAGAATTGGGCAACTATAGAATCACAGTGTCTGATAAAATGAAAAAGATTGAGCAGATACTTAACAGAGTTCGTAAACCTGCCGGATATATCGGCGGTGAGTTTGGGCAAATCACAAAAAGCAGTAGTGAGGTCAAGGTTCGCATAGCACTGTGTTTTCCTGATACATATGAGATTGGAATGTCCAATCTCGGGATGCGTATTATCTACGGTGCGCTCAACGAGATGGACGGGGTCTGGTGCCAGCGAGTATTTGCACCATGGACTGATATGGAAGATGAGATGCGAAATGCAGATATTCCGCTTTTTGCGCTTGAAAGCCATGAAGCCATACGTGATTTTGACGTGATTGCCTTTTCACTCGGATATGAGCTTTCATATACAAACATGCTGAATATGCTTGACCTTGCGGGAATTGCGCTTAGGAGCGAGGAGCGCAGCGACATTGACCCGATTATCATAGCAGGTGGGTCGTGTTGTTATAATCCTTTGCCTGTTGCTGATTTCGTGGATTTGTTTGTAATCGGCGAAGGTGAGGAAATCTCGCCACAACTTGTCTCAATGTATATGGCGAGTAATGGCAAGGCAGATTTTCTGCAAAATGCAAGCAAAGTGCCGGGTGTTTATGTACCTGGGTTGTACGATGAGGGTTCACCTCAGATAAAAAAACGTATTGTTAAAGATTTGGACAACTCATATTTTCCTACTGCTCCCATTGTTCCGTCTGCTTCGATTGTACATGACAGGGCTATGGTTGAACTTTTTCGCGGATGCCACCGTGGGTGTAAGTTTTGCTCGGCAGGTCACACTACGGGACCATTTCGTGTGCGCTCACCTGAAAAGCTGCGGGAGCAGGGGATAGTATCGCTTCAAAATTCCGGTTATGATGAACTTGCGCTGCTGTCGCTCAGTACCAGTGACTATCCGCATCTCGATGTGCTTTGCGATAGTCTGATAAGTTGGTGCGAGCCTCGGAAAATAAATCTCTCTCTACCGTCGCTCAGAGCGGATAATTTTAGTATCGACCTTATGCAACGTGTGCAGAAGGTCAGAAAATCAGGTCTGACATTTGCTCCCGAGGCGGGAAGTCAGAGGTTACGCAACCATATTAATAAAAACATCACTGAAGAAACTCTCCTTGGTGCGTGTGGCGTGGCTTTCGGCGGTGGTTATAATGCCGTTAAGCTGTATTTTATGTTGGGACTTCCCACCGAAACAGATGAAGATGTCCTCGCGATAGCCGCTCTGGCGCACAAAGTATTGGATACATGGAAAACGCATACAAACAATGAGCGCAGAGGTGTTCGTATCACTATTTCCACGTCTTGCTTTATACCAAAACCACATACGCCGTTTGAAAGAGAAGGGCAGATAAGTATTTCCGAATATCTACGGCGTGTTAAGCTCCTCAAAGATGATATCAGGTCAAAGAAAATTACATATAATTGGCATTCGCCCGAGCAGGGACTCATTGAGGCGGCACTTTCCCGTGGTGACAGGGAATTGGGGAGAGTCATTGAGGCTGCATGGCGCAGTGGGGCTAAGTTTGATTCGTGGAGTGAGCATTTTTCGCTTGACACTTGGCTTGCCGCATTTAGTCAGTGTGGCTTAGACCCTGAGTATTTTGCCATGCGCGAGCGAGCAAACGATGAAAAATTGCCTTGGAGTTTTATAGATGTAAAGGGGGTGGGGTAGTGTGAGTAAGATTAGATGTCTTTACTCAAAAACCGGCAGAGCCAAGTTCATTTCACATCTTGACCTGATGGCGACGTTTAAGCGTTCATTTTTAAGAGCAGGTGTGAAACTCACTTACTCTGAGGGATTTAATCCGCACCCATATATTTCCGTCGCTCTGCCGTTGTCTGTCGGGTGTGAGAGCGTTTGTGAGCTTATTGATGTGGGTTTTTCGGGTAAGGAATTTCCTCGTCATATAAATGATTTTCTGCCGGACGGACTCAGTATTCTTGAAGTCTATCCGCCAGGACGTAAGTTTAGTCATATAAAATGGGTGAAAGTAAGTTTTTCCGTACGTTATGGCGAGAATACGAGCAAATACAAAGACGAAAAAAAAGGAAGTGCGGAAAACACGGAATTCATTGCAGAGTCTCTCAAAGAGCTGTTTGCAAGTGAAAGCCTTGTTATTCCTAAGAAAACAAAAAGCGGAGTAAGTGAAGTTGACATTATGCCTCACGTCAATTGTGAGCATATACGGATTTTAAGTGATTTCGATATCGAGATTTGCGCCGTCATTTCAGCACAAAACCCAACGGTCTCTCACAATGATTTCTTGAGTATTATCGGTATGAATAGAAAAATACAGACTCCAAACCACTTTTTACTTAAACGGATTGAAATATACGATGCTGATATGATAGAATTCAGATAGACATAAATTATCACTGTTTACCAAAACTTAGCGATATAGTTTACGAAAGGACGTTGAGATGATGGCTATTGAATCTGCTGTAAAAAGAATTGGGGTCTTGACATCAGGCGGCGATGCTCCGGGCATGAATGCCGCAATCAGAGGTGTTGTGAGGACGTGTGAATGTCTCGATATTGAATGTATCGGTATCAGACACGGCTATGCAGGGCTTATCTCCGGTGATTTCATAAGTTTGAATCAGTCCATGGTCAAAGGAATCACCGTTCGCGGCGGTACCATACTCTGTACGGCGAGGTCGAAGGAATTTACCACGCCGGAAGGGCTGCAAAAGGCCGCTGATATTTGCAGACATATGGGGATTGAGGGGCTTGTGGTTATCGGCGGAGACGGCACTTTTCGCGGAGCGCTTGCTCTTTCTCAACACGATATTTCTGTTGTCGGCATACCTTGCACAATAGACAATGATATCGGCTGCACAACTTATACTATTGGTTTTGACACTGCGTGCAACACCGCAATTGATGCTGTCGACAGGCTCAATGACACCATGCAGTCGCACGAGCGTTGCTCGGTTGTTGAGGTAATGGGGCGCCATGCAGGACATTTGGCTCTTGCGGTCGGTATTGCAACGGGAGCAACTATTATTTTGGTTCCTGAGGTGGAGTATGATTTTGATAAAGATGTTATAGAGCGCATAAGGACAGCTCGCCTTGCAGGACGAAATAACTTTGCAGTTATTGTCGCTGAGGGCGCAGAGCCTGCATATGGTGTCGCTGAAAAAATCGCCGATGCAACCGGCATTGAGACGAGGCTGACTGCACTGGGGCATATTCAGCGGGGCGGTTCCCCTCATGTCCGTGACCGAATTGTGGGAACATCTATGGGCTTTAAAGCTGTTTCGCTTTTGGCTTCCGGTAAAAAGTCACGTATCATTGCTATGCGCGGTGATAAGTTTATAGATATTGATATAGTCGAAGCACTGAGCCTTACAAAGAATTTTGATTTTGAAATGTACAAAGCATTCTCTGCTTTGACTTTTCTTGACAAGCAAGCACTGCTCCGGACGTTCTGATATGGGCTCGGGCGGTGATGTTTATTATTAATAATCAGAAGAAGTATGAAAAAGTGGTATGGATTTAATTTTTATGGAGAATCATTATGAAACACTATCCGGCAGAACCTTATCGCATTAAAGTTGTAGAAACACCAAACATTTTGACAAGGGAAGAACGAATTGAGGCAATCAAAGAGGCAGGATATAATACATTTCTTTTAAAGTCAGAGGATTGTTATATTGACCTGCTGACCGACAGCGGGACCAATGCTATGAGCGACCGCCAGTGGGCGGGAATGATGATTGGCGATGAAGCCTATGCGGGGTCGCGCAACTGGCTTCATTTGGAAGGGGTTATTAAGGAGTATTTTGGCTTTAAACATGTTATACCTACCCATCAGGGCAGGGGTGCCGAGAATATTTTGTCTACGCTGCTTATAAAGCCGGGCGATTATGTTCCCGGAAATATGTATTTTACTACCACACGCTATCATCAGGAAGCAAATGGTGCTATTTTCAGGGATATTGTGGTTGATGAAGCTCATAACCCCGAAATTGACCTGCCGTTTAAGGGGAATATTGATCTAAATAAGCTTAAGTCGCTTATCGACGAGGTTGGCGCGGAAAAGATACCTTATGTCTGTCTGGCGGTCACAGTGAATTTAGCGGGCGGGCAGCCTGTTTCGATGGCGAATATGCGCGATGTGAGAAGTCTTTGTGACAAGCACGGTATTAAGGTGTTTTATGACGCAACACGTTACGCCGAAAATGCTTATTTTATTAAATCCCGCGAGCAGGGTTATGAAGATAAGACTATTAAGGCGATAATCAAAGAGATGTTCAGCTATGCTGACGGTGCGACCATGAGCGGGAAAAAGGACGGTATCGTCAACATGG
>WQTE01000064.1 GCA_009786445.1 Oscillospiraceae bacterium
ACCATAGCAACGACAAGACCGTAGATACCGTTTGTTTCGGCCATCGCCAAGCTGATGATCATTGCTGTGTTAATCGAGCCTTTCGCTTCCGGTTGACGTGCAATGGACTCAATCGCTTTAGCGGCGATGTTTCCTTGTCCAATGGTTGTCAGGATACCCGCGAAGACAGCCATAGCTGCTGCGTATTGTCCTGCAACGACGACATTAGCCAGAAATTCCATGAATGATTCCTCCGATTCCAATTTGATATTTGTTTATGTAAAGTTTAATTCGCGCAAAATTAATTATGCCGTGGGTGATTCGTCAACTGCTGCGGCACCTTTTATGAATGAGAGGCTGAGCGTGACAAAGATATATGTCTGTAATACTCCGGCAAAGAGGTCGAAAAATCCGTGCAGACCGGCCGGTATTCCGATTTGTAAAAACCATGGCATGAGTGAATACACAAGTGTCATCATAACAGTACCCGCCAGGATGTTGCCGAATAGACGGAAGCTGAGAGAGATAGGTCTCGCAATTTCTCCGATAAGGTTTATGGGAAGAAACAGCCATGAGAGATAATATGGTTTGATGAAACTTGTGAGGTATTCGCCACCGCGAAACTTAATGCCTATAATTTGTATGAGGAAAAACGTCACGACAGCAAGCCCGACAGTCGTCGCCCAGTCAGCAGTTGGGGGTCGAAGTCCAAACAGACCGCTGATGTTTGAAATGAGAATGAACACAAAAACAGTGAAAAACCAGTTCCCGATGAACATAAGTTTTCCGCCTACCGTAGTGTGCAGATAATTTTCAAAGGCTTCTATTACCATTTCAATCACGTTTTGCAAGCCTGTGGGCACTTCCTTAAAATTACGGGATTTGATGCGAACCAGAAGAGCAAACGCAATCAACACACCTGAGATGATCCAAGTGCTGACGGTAGTGTCGGTAATTAGAAATTCTAAGCCGAATATATTAATAACTCCGTGAATTTGAATATTAAAATCCAATGTCAGCCTCTTTTCCTTAAATTCAGCGTTCCAGTTTAGTCCGAGAGTAAAAAAAGAGTGTTTCCGATGTTCTCAAATATACTGCAAAAAATATAACCTAAAAGAGTATAAAACAAATACGAGTAAATGTCAATACATATAAAGTTCATAAATTGGGCGACTCTTCATCGGTGTCTTCGTCAAATTTCATAAAACGCACAACCATGACCGCGATTTGCATCGTAAAGAGTCCGGCTATTGCTCCCCAAACAGTTGAGATTGGCATGGGGGTGTATACATACAGCAAACCTATGGCTAGCAATACAATGGCTGTTCCGAAGTATCTTACGAGATATTGGAACTTAACATAGGTTTTTCCTGTGTCGGGATTGTCCATTTCAGTAATTTTATTCACCGCACGCTCAAGCATCCAGATTTTGCCGATGTTGAGTGCCGATATTATTGCCACACTCAGAATAAACGGCAATGCCTCCCACGAGCGGTAGACAACCCCGCCGATTGCCATGATTATGCCAGCAGATATCATTATCCAGAGAATGATTTTTTGTGAGGGTTTTGAGAGATTCCTCATTATGTTTTCTTCCTTTTCAAACCTTTTTTGCAAATTCTAAAATTGCTTTAAACGCTGCTACGATACCAAAGATTGTGAATACAAGCAAAAGCCACGGAGACGTGCCCAAAATGCGGTCAAGAAACCAGCCGAGCCCGATTCCTACTCCAATGCACACAACAATAGAGATACCTATTTGTGATAACATGGCAAATGCACGGCTGAATTCGTTTGTGTCAGTTTTTTTGTGATTTTGCATGGCGTTGTCCCTGTCTTATGATTTCTCTATGTGTCGTTTTATTGCGGCAAAACTTTCATCGCTTAGGGTGTGCTCCATTTTACATGCATCGCGTACGGCAATATCGCGTGTCACACCCAGCGATGTCAGCCACTCCGAGATGAGGGTATGTCGTTCATACATCGATGATGCAATGACCAGTCCTTTGTCTGTGAGCTGAATGTGGCCGTTTTGAGTGACTTCAATGAGGGATTTTTCCCGCAGATTTTTCATGGCAACGCTTATACTTGCCCTGCTGTAGTTAAGCTCTTTTGCAATATCAACCGAGCGGACAGCCTCTCCGCCTTTTCCGAGTATAAATATGGTCTCAAGGTAGGTCTCTTCAGATTCTTGTGTTTTCAAAAGCTCCCCTCCCTCTAAATGTTTTTGTATCATGATATCATATTTTTTGCGGAAAATCAATAAACTATCCTTGACAAAATGAGTTAGTGTGTGCTAACATTACGGTTAGTTGGCGCTAACTCAAAATTCGCTCAGAATTAACCGTAAGACTATAAGGAATGTATCATGGCTTCTGAAATCAGCTTGCATAAGGCAAAAACAAATAATATATATAATGTAGTAGCCGTGCCGGAAATGGAGCTGCTGAAAAGTCTTGGAATTCGGGCGGGTGCTACTTTGCGTGTGATTTGCCACTATCCGCTTGGCGGACCTACTCTTGTCTGTGTTGAAGACTGCGCCACTGTAGCTGTGGGTAAAGATGTTGCATCTTTAGTTTCTCTAGCTCCTGAGACAGGGGATACCGATAGTGTGGAGGATGTAGCTTAATGAGCAAACCGCACAAACATAAGCATAGGCATGAGATAAATCCACAGGACAGAATACTTCTGATGGGTAATCCCAATGTGGGCAAAAGCGTGTTTTTCACGGAGCTTACGGGAATACACGCTATCAGCTCTAACTACGTTGGCACCACAGTCAGCTATATGCATGGGCATCTCCCGATTGGCGATAAGGAATATACGCTGATTGATGTTCCGGGGACTTATTCGCTTTCTCCGTCGTCTGATGCAGAGGCTGTTGCCGTTAAGTTTGTCGGAGACGGCGCAAAGGCTGTCATCTGCGTACTTGATGCATCAAATCTTGAGCGAAATCTGGCTCTTGCGCTTGAGCTTCGCCAGTGCAATATTCCCATCGTATATACATTAAATTTAACGGATATTGCGGAGCGGCGCGGCATAGAGGTAAACCATAAGTTGCTTGAGCAGGAGCTCGGTGCTCCTGTGATACCCACTGTTGCGGTCAAGAAAAGCGGTATAAATGAGCTTCTTGATACTCTGCGAGATATGTTGGGCGAGGGTTACGAGGCTTCATGCAAAAAATGTCAGGACTGCTCGAAAGAGCGCTCGATGGAGCAAAAAGAAATTTGGGAAACGGCAAAACAGATAAGCAGACGTGTCTGCAAAAAGACGATGAGTAAGCCCGGATTTCTTGATAAGCTGGGCGAGAATATGACTAAGCCTTTCCCGGGTATCTTCATAGCTGTTTTGGTTATGGCTTTGCTTATAGGGGTAGTTGTCGGTGGCGGTAGGGCACTTCGTGCTCTGTTTTTGCTCAGGCTGTTCAGCTCCGATGGCGGTATTGTTGTCGAGTTTTTCCGCAATTTGTTTGCTTCTTTTGTCCCCGAGGGTGTATTTTTGAATATTCTCACGGGTGATTTCGGTATTTTTGTTATCAGCTTTGAGTGGATTTTGGCTCTCATCTTTCCTTATGTTTTGATGTTTTATATCGGTTTTTCTTTCCTTGAGGATTCCGGCTATTTGCCGCGTATCAGTGTGTTGTTTGATAACATCATGCGCAAGCTGGGCGTTCAGGGCGGTAGCTTGATTCACACGCTCATGGGGCTCGGTTGTGCCGTTCCTGCTATCATAGGCAGCAGGGCAGCCACTACTCGCAAAGAGCGCATTGTCATAAGTGCCGCAATTTGTTTCGCCATTCCGTGTATTTCGCAGACGGGTGCGCTTTTGAGTTTGACTGCCGCTTTTTCGTGGTGGATGATGCCCGCCATGGTTTTGTTTGGGCTTTTTATCTTTGTCGTTGTTTCGCTAATAAGCGGGAAGCTTGTGAAGGGGAAGGTAGATCCTCTCATCATAGAGGTGCCTAATCTTTTGATGCCTGACCGCAAGGCTTATGGGCGCAAGTTGCTTATCCGCATGAAGCACTTTTTTAAGGATGCCGAAATTCCTATGATGGCGGCTGTTGTTTTGGCTGCTTTGCTCGCAGAGACGGGTGCGCTGAATGTTATCGCAAGATATGCTGAGCCGCTTATGAGCAGGTGGTTGGGTATGCCTAGTGAGGCTGTCGTGGCTCTCATTTTGGGTATTGTTCGCCGCGAGATGTCGGTTGCTCCGCTTCTTGCGTTGGATCTGACTACGCTTCAGGCGTTTGTTGGTGGCATTGTGTCACTGTTGTATATTCCTTGTTTGTCGGTTTTTGCCATTTTGGTTAAAGAGTTTAAGCTGCGTATCGCGGCGGTTATAACTGTCTCTACCATTGTCATTGCTATTTTCGTCGGTGGGCTTGTCAATCAGATTGCGCAATTGTTTATTTGATGGTTTTTCATGGACTCCGCTTACTGCTCACCGCTTACTGCTCACCGCTTACTGCTCACCGCTTACTGCTCACCGCTTACTGCTCACCGCTTACCGCTTACCGCAGATAATATGCAATTTGCTCCGCTTTTTTGCGAGCCAGAGAGCATTGCGCCACTGTTCTCGCAAAAAAGACTCCGCAAACTGCACATCATCTGCTACATTGGTGGAAACTGTACATCATCTGCGTGAAACGATAAATCTATATGGGGAAGAAGTAAGATGCTGAATTTAATTACTCTTGCAACACAAAAAATTGAAGAGAGAGCTGCGGCTGTCGGCATTATTTATCAGCTTGTTGCATCTTATTATAAGAGAGTTATCAGCCGTGAGATAGACCTTGCGGAAATTTCCGGTGATGATAACGTTTTGTTTATCGGTGGGGGGATTTGTCCGCTCAGTGCTATTTTGATTCATCAGTCTACGGGTGCTATGGTTACCGTGGTGGATAATGATTTGGATTGTGTCGGCAAGGCAGCTCTGGTTGTTGAGCGGCTGGGGCTTTGCGATAAGATTAAGGTTCTGTATGCTGATGGAGGAGACAGAGATTTTTTGCTCGATGGTTATACGGTTATTCATCTTGCTTTGCAAGTCACACCTGTAGAAAAGGTGTTTGCTGAGTTAAAGCGTAGGGTTTCGCCCGGTGTGAAGCTCCTTGTGCGCAGACCAAAGGACAAACTTTGCGCTCTTTACTGCGACCTTTCGGCTAAGACATTAAATTCATGCAATTGCGTAATTCATCCCGGTGCAAGCAATATCGGCAGCACTTTTATGTATACGAAGGGAGCTGTCGAGTCAGGAAACAGTGCAGAGATTAAGGCTGCATGAAGAGGAAGATTCTGCTTGCGTTACTCTTAATCCTTCTTGTAATTGCTTTGCTTAATCTTGATGTGCAGGGCATAGCACATAGTATAATGCAGATTTCGGTGTGGACTGTGCTTTTGCTTATCGGTCTACAAATTGTGACACAGCTTTTGGTAAATTTGCAATGGTTTTCGATTGCGAAAACTATCGGCATTAAGATTTCGTTTTTAGATATGTTTAATGTAAACTCTCAGGGTGCTATTGTGGATTCGATTACGCCCGGGGTTAAATTCGGCGGGGAAGTGACACGGGCAATGCGGCTTTCCCGTGTCTGCGATATTACAAATGAGCAGTCTGTCGCTCTTGTGGCACTTCAGAAGATTTTCAGCACTAGTGTTTTTTTGGTGCTTTGTCTTGCTTCAGCTTTTTTTCTGTTAGGTGAGATGCCGTATTTGTGGCTGGTTTTGATTGGCGTTTTCGTTTTACTCGCTGTAATCGGTTTTGTGGTTTTTTTGCTTAGAGGTAGGATAAAGAGTTATATTTTAACACTTAAAGGGAACTTGGCTGCTTTACGCTCTAAGCCGAAGTTTTGCGTTTTGATGTTGTTGCTCGGATTATTAATCTGGCTTATCTATCCTGTTAAACTGCTGATTCTCACCTCGGAGATGATTTCGGCTACGGATATTTTGTTTATTGCTTCATCTACTTTTGCGGCGTATCTTGTTGCACTTGCGCCAATTTTTCCCGGTGGTATCGGCGGTTTTGAGGGGACTATGTCTGCTTTGCTTGTCGCCGTCGGTTTTGCGTTAAATGATGCTCTGGCTGTAACTGTGCTTTTTCGGTTTTTTACATTCTGGTTCGTACTACTGCTGAGTTTGGCGTTTATCGGGGTTTATAAGGTTAAAAAGAAGATTGTGCCATGAATAAAGAAAAATTACTAAAAATGATTCCGAATATGCTCACGTTCCTAAATGGTCTTTTGGGGATTACTGCTGTTATGCTACTGGCTTGGTCTGATATGTACGGGAAAGTAGTGACGGCGGCGATTATGGTCGCCTGCGGTGCAGCGGTTGATTTTCTTGATGGTCACCTGGCACGTAAGCTTAATGCTACATCTGATTTCGGGAAGCAACTGGATTCTTTTGCGGATCTCATTTCATTTGGAATCGCGCCTGTTTTTATTATGCATTACATAGCAGATGGGCTGGGGGCAGGCTTTGTTATGCCTGTTTCTATTATATTTTTGGTAGCGGCGGTATACCGGCTGGCTCGTTACAATGTTAATGATTTTTCAATGCATTTCATGGGTCTGCCGATTACTGTTTCAGGCGTGGTTTTGACCGGATTTTGTCTTGCTTTTTATCTATGGTTTGACACGGCAAATGAGGCGCTGTTCACAGCACCTGCGGCGATTCTTTGTGTTATACTATCAGCGTTGATGGTCAGCAAGTTCAAAGTGCGGCGGGTTTAGCTTTTTTTCTTAATATGCCGCTGTTATATATCAATATGAAAACCCCTGCAAATGTCAAAATGAAGTTTTCCATAAAACTTTCAAAAAAACTGTTGACAAAGTTTTGTTTGGGTGTTATATTTTTATTAAGAATAAGAATGATTCCTATTCTTAATAAATTTAAAGGAGAACTATTATGTCATTGATTGGAAAGAAGGTTGGAGATTTTAAGACTCAGGCATTTGTAAATGGGGATTTTAAGGAGGTTTCAAGCGAGGACTTAAAGGGGAAATGGTCTGTGTTTGTGTTCTATCCCGCTGACTTCACGTTTGTTTGCCCTACTGAACTTGGCGACCTTTCTGATGCTTATCCGGAATTTCAAAAAATAGGGTGCGAAATTTACTCTATTTCTACCGACACGCATTTCACTCATAAAGCGTGGCATGATGTTTCAGATACGATAAAGAAGATTAAATACCCAATGCTTGCAGACCCGACCCATAAAATTTCGGAAGATTTTGGTGTACTCATCGAAGAAGAGGGTCTGTCTCTCAGGGGTTCATTTATTGTCAATCCCGAAGGTGAGATTATTGCGTACGAAGTAAATAGCTTGGGTATCGGCAGAAATTCCAGTGAGCTGCTTAGGAAGGTTCAAGCTGCACAATTTGTTGCTGCTCACGGTGACCAAGTCTGCCCTGCAAAATGGGAGCCGGGCGCAGAGACTTTGAAACCGGGACTCAATCTTGTAGGTAAGCTGTAGAGATGTATATATAGTAGGGGCAGTGAGCCTTGCATAGGTGAAAAATATACTTTCCCGTCATGGCTCGCTGTCCCTTCTCACATTATACAAATAGGAGGAGATTATGTCATATTTTGATGATAATTCAATTGACCAAATAAAGCAGGTTATGGAGCGTATTTCGGGAGATGTTTCGATTTGTGCGGTGCTTGAGTTTGAGGGGGAGCTGTCGGAAAAAATCCGTGAGTTTTTATGTGAGTTTTCTGAAGTTACGGATAGAGTTCCAATCAATATCTATTACAAAGGCGATAATGTCGAGGTTGAGGAAAAGATAGGAACTTCCATTTTTCCTGTAATTGCACTGATGCATGGCGACGGTTTGTTCTCGGGTGTCAGCTTTCACGGAATTCCTGCCGGACATGAGCTTGAATCTTTTGTGTTGGCGATATATAATGTAGCGGGACCGGGGCAGCCTATTTCAGACTCATTGCTGGATAGAATAAAGAGTTTAGATAAGCCTATAAACGTAAAAGTCGGCGTCAATCTTTCGTGCACAATGTGTCCCGAATTAGTTCAAGTATGTCAACGAATAGCGGCTGTCAATGAAAACATATCCGCAGCTATGCTTGATTTGCAACATTTTCCAAAAATGAGAAAACAGTACCGTGTTATGAGCGTACCTGTTATAATAATAAACGATGAAAAGACTGTTTTCGGTAAAAAAAGCATTGAAGAGGTGCTTGAACTTCTAATGTAGAGCAAGAAGGTGAAAAGTTTATGACCGGAGCGCAAAGAGAGATTTTGCAAATTGTGAGAGAACACCCGCATCAGACCGCGGAGTACATTTACACTGTGGCGAAAAAATCGATGCCGGGTATTGCTCTTGGGACAGTTTATCGAAACCTTGGCAAATTTTCTGAAAGCATGGCTATACGCCGCATAGCGCGCGGTGACTCTCCCGACCTATTTGACCCGACTACTACACCGCATGACCATATGATTTGCAGCAAATGCGGTATGGCAGAGGATGTTGATTTGCCCGGTCTTCAGGAATATTTAACAAAAAATACTCAGAAAAAGATTGAGTCATTTGAGCTTTTGTTGTATTATATATGCTCAGAATGTTATTGAGGCGGTAAAATGACTTGACCAAGGAAAAAATATTTTCTTATGTGTCCTACGCTGCTGTTGTGGTATTTGCTGTCCTGTTCCTCTATTTTGGAAACAGGATAGCGAGTCAAAATTTGGTGATAGATTTCGGAGATACCGAAGACGGTCCTGTTCGCGCGAGAGTTACACAGGTACTTGATGTACTGGAGTATGATGAGGATTTTTGGGGTCAGACAACCGTGCTGTTTGATGCAGAGCTTATGTCCGGAGAGGAGCGCGGAAGTGTCGTCAGGGCCTGGCAAAATATTGTTGCACATTTTGCAGGTCTTGAGGCGGTTGTAGAAGAAGGCGACAGGGTTCTCTTGTGGCAGTTTGGGGAAGAATGGCATTTTGCAGACTATGTCAGGATAAATAATATTATTTTCCTCGGTATTGCATTTTTGGTGCTTCTATTAATATTTGGGCGAGTCAAGGGGCTTAACACAATATTATCTCTGGGATTTACATGCGTTGCGATTTTCGCTGTGTTTATCCCATCAATACTTTCAGGTCACAATATCTACCTTTCAGCGGTGATTGTCTGTGTTTTCACCGTTGTTATCACCCTCTTTTTACTCAATGGCATAAACGGGAAATCCATAGCTGCGGTTGTAGGATGTCTGGGTGGTGTCCTTGCCGCCGGGCTTCTTACCGTTTTTATGGGCAGGGTGCTGAGGCTTACAGGGATTACAGAGGGCGATACAATGCAACTGTTATTTCTGCCGATGGAGGACACGATTGACCTGAACGGACTTATTTTTGCAGGTATTCTAATAGGTGCTGTTGGTGCAATTATGGACGTTGCCGTGTCTATTTCATCGGCGTTACACGAACTAAAATCAAATGCGGAAAACATTTCTTTTTTCAGTCTCTATAAGTCAGGTATTACGATTGGCAAGGACATAATCGGTTCTATGACAAACACGCTTGTACTTGCGTATATCGGTAGTTCATTGACAGTCATTTTACTTCTTGTTGTATATTCATCTTCACTCACTGAATTATTCAACAGAGAACACGTAATAGTCGAGTTAATGCAATCGATTATAGGCAGCATGGGCGTTATCCTTGCTATGCCGCTCACTGCGCTTGTGGCGGCAGCACTATCAACCGGAAACGAAAGGAAAGGGTCAAACGAGAACCAAAACGAAAGTCAAAACGTGAACCAAAACGAGAACCAATACCAAAGCGGAGAGGAACAAACCACAGACAATAAAGGAGGAGCTATTTCAAATGAGTAATCAATCAAAGTGCCCGGTTACGGGACACAAAGCGAGAGCTGACTTTACGAAAGGTACTACCAATAAAGATTGGTGGCCGGATATGCTGGACCTCAAGGTCTTGCATCAAAATTCATGCTTGAGCAATCCGATGGGTAAAGACTTCAACTATGCTGAAAAATTCAAGAAATTAGACCTTGAGGCGATTAAGAAAGACTTGTTTGACTTAATGACTGACTCGCAGAAATGGTGGCCTGCTGATTACGGGCACTACGGTCCGTTCTTCATCAGGATGGCATGGCACAGTGCCGGTACATATCGTGTTGCCGATGGTCGTGGCGGTGCAGTTGACGGCACACAGAGATTTGCGCCGCTCAACAGTTGGCCCGATAATGCTAATCTAGACAAGGCAAGGAGATTGCTCTGGCCCATTAAGAAAAAATATGGCAGTAAAATATCTTGGGCAGACCTCATGATTTTGACAGGAAACTGTGCGATTGAGTCAATGGGACTGAAACCGCTCGGTTTTGCAGGCGGCAGGGCTGATGTTTGGGAGCCGCAGGAAGATGTATTCTGGGGTAGCGAGACAACATGGCTGGGTGATGATGACCGCTATACAGAAGAAAGGCAGCTTGACAATCCGCTCGCTGCTGTACAAATGGGTTTGATTTACGTGAATCCCGAAGGTCCCGGCGGCAAACCTAATCCACACGAGTCGGCTAACGATGTGAGAGTGACATTCGGGCGCATGGGCATGAACGATGAGGAAACCGTTGCGCTTATCGCAGGCGGTCACACTTTCGGCAAGGCTCACGGTGCTGCTCCGGCTACCCATGTGGGTCCCGACCCTGAAGGTTCGCCTATTGAGCAGCAAGGCTTGGGATGGCAAAGCGATTACGGCAAGGGCAACGCGGGAGATACAATTACAAGCGGCATAGAAGGTGCATGGAAGCCAAATCCGACAAAATGGGATATGGGTTATCTCCATGTGCTGTTAAAGTATGACTGGGAACTGACAAAAAGCCCTGCGGGAGCTGCCATCTGGCTTGCTAC
The DNA here is from genome assembly GCA_009786445.1 of Oscillospiraceae bacterium. GTDB lineage: Bacteria > Bacillota > Clostridia > Oscillospirales > Oscillospiraceae > WRMH01. Next base: position 10,847 of record WQTE01000064.1, read on the forward strand.
TGATTGCTCTGAAGAGGACATGGTTGTGGATGCGCACGACCCGAAGGTAAAGCATCGTCCGATGATGACTACCGCAGACCTCTCGCTCAAATTTGACGAAAAATATAAAGCAATAGCGGAAGATTTCCTCAAAGATCCCGATAAGTTTGCAGAGGCCTTTAAACGCGCATGGTTTAAGCTAACGCATAAGGACTTTGGTCCGAGTTGTCTGTATCTCGGGACAGATGTGCCGACCGAAAGCTTTATTTGGCAAGATCCAATCCCGAGGCGCGAGGCGTACTTCCTTGACGGAAAAGACATTGATAAACTAAAAGGTCTGATTCTAAGTTCCGGGCTTACTGTCTCGCAACTTGTCAAAACAGCTTGGGCGAGTGCCGCTACTTTCAGGGGCAGCGATAAGAGAGGCGGCGCAAACGGTGCTCGTATAAGGCTGGAGCCGCAACGTGGCTGGGAAGTTAATGAGCCGGACAAACTCGCTTCTAAACTTAGTAAGTATGAGGAGATAAAAAAAGAGTTTGATGCGGGCGGAAAAGTTGTGTCACTTGCCGACCTTATAGTTTTAGGTGGTGCTGTGGGAGTTGAATCCGCAGCAAAGGCAGCGGGTTGTGATGTCAGTGTACCTTTCAGCCCGGGCAGAAGGGATGCAACCGACGAAGATACCGATGCTAAGTCTTTTAATGTTCTTGAGCCTGTTTACGACGGGTTTAGAAACTACTTGGGTCGTAAGTTTAAGACACTGCCGGAGAAACTACTTGTTGAAAAAGCACAGCTTCTCACTCTCACTGCTCCTGAAATGACAGTGCTTCTCGGTGGGTTGCGAGTGCTTGGAGTCAATTACGGAGACTCGGCTCACGGAGTATTCACAGAGTCTGTAGGCACTCTTACTAATGATTTCTTCACTAATCTGCTTGATATGGGTATCGAGTGGAAAGTTGCGAAAAACGAAAATATCTTTGACGGCGTATGTAGAGATACAGGCAAAAAGGTGTGGTCTGCAACGAGAGTTGATTTGATCTTCGGCTCTAACTCACAACTGCGCGCTATCTCCGAGGTTTATGCGAGCGATGATGCAAAAGACAAGTTTGTCTCTGATTTTATCGCCGCGTGGAATAAAGTGATGAATGCCGACAGGTTTGATTTGCACTGATGACGAAAAATGTAATATTGACTGCGTTAGGTTTTATCTTACTCGCAGTGGGTGCTGTGGGCGTGGCGCTTCCCGTCTTGCCCACAACACCGTTCGTCCTGCTGGCCGCTATATGCTTTTCGGCAGGAAATAAAAAGCTCGCGGCGTGGCTTGAAAAAAACCGTGTTTTCGGTCCGTATATCGAGAATTACCGTGCCGGTACCGGGATTGATTTGCGCCTCAAAATTGCAAGCATCGTTTTCGTCTGGCTGGGTCTGACGGTTTCAATGCTGATTGTGCAAACCCTCTGGGTCGTATTGCTACTGGTTGCAGTAGGTATAGCAGTTACTATACATCTGCTGATGATAAAAACAAAGCGGTGATATTATGAGTTCTTGGGAAGATTTAGAGGCTTTATGCAGTGAGTGCGTGAAGTGCGATTTGCATAAGACACGCAATAATGTTGTCTTTGGTGTTGGCAATCGTAACGCTGAGGTACTGTTTATAGGGGAAGGCCCGGGGGAGAAGGAGGATCTCAAAGGTGAGCCTTTTGTCGGGCGAGCGGGTGCGTTTTTAGACGATATGCTCAAGATAATAGGGCTGTCGCGTAAAACAAATATTTACATAGCAAACATCGTGAAGTGCCGCCCTCCGAATAACCGTGACCCGCATAATACGGAGCGCGAGGCGTGCTTCGATTGGCTGAGAGCGCAAATAAAACTGATTTCACCTAAAATCATAGTGTGCCTTGGAAGAATAGCCGCTTTTGAGCTTATTAGCGGCGAATTTAAGATTACCTCAGACCATGGCAAGTGGTATGATATAGACGGCATAAAACACATGGCCTTATTTCATCCTGCGGCGCTTTTGCGCGACCCATCGAAAAGACCGGAGACTTTTGTTGACTTAAAAGAACTTGAGCGTACTATCAAAAGCATATGCGAGAATACTTTATGAAAGATGTAGTATTACGCAGTCCGACTGATGATGATGCAGGTAAACTCAAAGCACTCTGGAGTGCTGTGTTTTCGAGCGTTGGGATGGATTCCTTTTTTAATATTTTATATGACAAAGAGCTGTGCAGTACAGTTTTTAGGGGAAATGAACTATGTGCAATGGCTTATTTGGTTCCGACAGGGGAGCTGACTTGTGCAGGAGAAACGCTCAGAGCGGCAATGATTTATGCGGTTGCTACAGTACCTGAGCATAGGGGAAAAGGCTATGGAAAAGCAGTCGTTGATGAGTTATCCCATCAGGCACATAGCTTAGGATTCCCCGTAGTAGTTCTTGCACCATCGGATGATTCGTTGTTTTCTTATTACTTGAATAATAATTTATTTTCTGAGTGGTTTTATATTGACGAGCTTATATATCCGAGAGAGGTAATATCCGCTCTGCTAAGGGCAAAAGCAGCCTGTAATGAGTTCTCGGATGCTGGTCTCAGACTTGAGGAAATTTCCGCTTTTCAGTATTCTAAGCTCCGGACATCTTTGCTCAGTGGTCATACATATATAAAACAGTCCGACTCAATAATTGAGTATCAAAACAGGCTCTGTAATGAAGTCGGCGGCGGGTTTTATCGCTTTGGCGATTCATGTGCTATTGTTGAAATTTCTGATGACTCTTCTGTATGTGTGAAAGAGTTTTTGCCTCAAAGCGATAGTGCGCCGACGATATATCGGCAGCATTATGTTTATGATATGATAACAGCAATTGCAGAAAAATATCCCGCTGATACATACATTGTCAGGACTCCTGCGAGCAGAGAAACCGGCAGTGAAATTACTAACCGGCTCACAAGAAGATTTGGCATGATTAAAGCCGATAAAAGAAGCTCACCGGGTATCGTACACGGTGAGCTCCTGCCATGGTATGGTCTTGCTTTAGATTAAAGTTTGAAACCTATGTTTTCGCTTAATATTTGCCGAAATTATCCGAAAAATCTGAGTCACTGACTGTGGTTGGTTCTTCTGCTGGAGCAGTAGAACTCGGTATGGGTGCTGCCGGCAGATTGTATGAACCGGATGAATTTTTCAGCTTAAAGCGTGAAATGAGTTCTTCGAGCATTATGCTTTGACCGCTCATTTCTTCTGAAGCGGCGGCAGACTCTTCTGCAGTCGCGCTGTTTTGCTGAAC
>WQTE01000065.1 GCA_009786445.1 Oscillospiraceae bacterium
GTGGCGTTTGACGGCGACGTTGTTTTAGACAACATAAACCTCTACGTAAAAGACAAAGAATTCCTCACACTACTTGGTCCAAGCGGCTGTGGAAAAACCACAACGCTCAGGATTATTGGCGGATTCCTGAAACCTGATTTTGGAGACGTCTTGTTTGATGGTGTGAGGATTAATGACGTTCCGCCACATAAGCGGATGGTCAATACTATATTTCAAAAATATGCTCTTTTTACTCATCTGAATGTCTATGAAAACGTGGCATTCGGCTTAAAAATAGGGCGCCTTGACGGCAGGAAACTCAGTAAACAAGAGATTTCAACCAAGGTTACGGAGATGCTGAAAACTGTCAGTTTGAGCGGCTTTGAAAAACGAAATGTATCCACCTTATCAGGGGGGCAGCAGCAACGCGTGGCTATCGCCCGCGCACTCGTAAATGAGCCTAAAGTTCTGCTGCTTGATGAACCTCTCGGCGCTCTTGATATGCGCCTGCGAAAGGATATGCAAAACGAACTGAAACAAATTCAGCAAGATACGGGTATCACCTTTGTTTATGTCACACACGATCAGGAAGAAGCTCTTGCAATGTCTGATACGATTGTGGTTATGGACCTCGGTGTTATCCAGCAAATCGGCACGCCCGAAGATATTTACAACGAGCCGAAAAATGCGTTTGTCGCTGATTTTATCGGTGAGAGCAATATTGTCGATGGCATTATGCGCTCTGATGGCGTTGTTGAGATTTTCGGCAGAAAATTTGAGTGTATCGACAAAGGCTTTGAGCCAAACGAAACTGTTGATGTCGTTATACGCCCGGAAGATGTCGATATTGTTGAATTTGAAGCAGGTCAGCTCACCGGAACCGTAACCGCTATAACTTTCCGAGGCGTTATGTATGATATAATCGTTGATTTTCAGGGTTTCAAATGGCTGATTCAAACCACCGACTTATGCCCTGTCGGCACAAAAATCGGCATTAAGATTGAACCCGACGGTATACATGTAATGAAAAAGAGCAAATACTCAGGCATGTACGGCGACTACAGCTCATACAGTGCAGATTATGATGATATCGGCGATGTTGAATATGAGCATGAAGAGGACGAAGGCGAAATCAGAAGTTAATTCACGGTTCCCCCGGCACTGTTCCCGCAGATCCCGCAGATAATATGCAATTTGCTCCGCTTTTTTCGAGCCAACGGTCTTGTCGCCATTGTTCTCGAAAAAAGACTCCGCAAACAGCATATCATCTGCTACATCGGTGGATAGTCTTAGATTATATATTAGGTACTTTATTATGCTAAAACCAAAACACTTTTCAATTCCATATGTAATCTGGATGGCGATATTTGTTGTAACGCCTGTGCTGCTTATTCTTGCTTACGCATTTACTACAAGGGATGGCGTGCCTACGCTGGCGAATTTCGCTGAAATGTATAGATTTATGCCCTTTTTTGTGCGTTCATTTCAGCTTGCCGTTATCGCAACACTGATATGCATCGCAATCGGTTATCCTCTCGCCTACATACTCTCCCGCGAAAGTTCGCGGGTGCAGCGGCTTTTGATAATGCTGGTGATACTACCTTTATGGATGAATTTTCTGCTTCGGACATACGCTTGGATGTCACTGCTCGCAAATACAGGCATCATCAATACATTTCTTGAGACAATAGGGCTTCCTACATTTCGTGTGATGAACACCCCAACCGCCGTTGTCATCGGCATGGTGTACAACTTCCTCCCATTTATGGTGCTGCCGATTTACTCGGTACTCGTTAAAATCGACCGCAGTCTGATAGAAGCGGCGCAAGATCTCGGCGCAAATTCCGGTAATGTTTTCCGAAGAGTAGTTGTGCCCATGAGTTTGCCCGGTGTGCTGTCGGGAGTAATGATGGTGTTTGTCCCGTCTGTATCAACATTTGTCATTACGCAGCTACTTGGCGGTGGCATGGTCATGATGCTTGGCGATTTGATTGAAAGACAGTTTCTGGGTGCTGCGTTTAATCCGCAGCTCGGCAGTGCGGTTGCGCTTGTTATGATGGTTATAGTTGTTTTCTTTATGGTTGTTATGAATCGCTTCGGCGACAATGACGGAAGGTTGGTGAGAGGAGGACAATGACAAAGAAACCGGGAATTTTTGGCAGAGCATATATTGGGCTTATACTTCTCTTCCTCTATGCGCCGATTGCCATATTAGTTGTATTTTCGTTTAATGATTCCAGAAGCCGTGTTATATGGAGTGGTTTTACTTTTGACTGGTATCGCTCGCTACTACAGAACAACATGATAATGGATGCATTTTACACATCGCTCACTTTGGCTTTCATCTCCGCTGTTATAGCTACGATTGCAGGTGTTTTGGCGGCTGTCGGGTTTTTCTATATGCGCAGCAAATGGCGCACACCCTTAATGCAGATAAATAATATCCCAATGATGAACGCCGATATCGTAACAGGTGTTTCCCTGACATTATTGTTTATCACGCTTGGCTCATTTTTGCGATTTAATCTGGGTTTCTGGACATTGCTGATTGCGCATGTGACTTTCAGTATACCTTATGTGGTGATGTGCATAATGCCAAAGCTGAGGCAACTGGACTTAAACTTGGTTGATGCGGCTTGTGACCTCGGTTGTACGTGGGTGAAAGCGTTTCGCAAGGTAATAATACCGGAGATTATGCCGGGGGTTATAAACGGACTGATAATCGCGTTCACTCTTTCGATTGACGATTTTATTATAAGCTACTTTACATCGGGCGGCAATGTGATGACACTGCCTATGCAAATCTTCGCAATGACACGCAGACGCACAACGCCCGAGATAAACGCTCTATCGACTATCCTGTTTGTAACTGTTCTGGTACTACTAATCATAGTAAATGTCAGACAAGCAAGACAGGAGGAAAAAAGCAAAAAAGCACACAGTATATAGACATGTCATTTCAAGCGTTAGCGGAAAGTGACAGGAGTGTATATAAAAACGCAAAAGCTTATTTTTGAGGAGGAAAATCATGAAAAAAATCTTATTAGTAGTTGCAATCCTAGGTATGCTCACATTGCCGCTTTTAAGCGGGTGCGGGGAGCAGACAGACTTTGTCGGGGAAGTACACGTCCATAACTGGGGTGAGTTCATTAACCCGGAAGTGCTGGAAATATTTGAGCGCGAATACAGAATCAGAGTGCATTACAACACATATGCGACCAATCAGGTGCTCTACGCACAACTGCAAATGGGCACAATTGTCGCCGATGTTGCCGTCCCTTCTGATTATATGATTGCAAGGCTCATTGCCGAGGATATGTTATATGAGCTCAATTTTGACAACATACCAAATGTCGAGCTGATTGACCCGAGATTTCGTAATCTCGAATTTGATCCGGACGAAAGGTTTTCCGTGCCATACATGACCGGAACAGTCGGAATCATCTACAACACCCGATTTGTCACCGAGACACCAACAAGCTGGGGCGCATTGTGGGATGAGAGATGGGCAGGGCATATACTCATGTTCGACAATCCCCGTGATGCTTTTGGCATAGCACTTAAATACCTCGGCTTTTCTCAGAACACAATCAACGAAGATGAAATAATGCAGGCTTTTGACCTCTTGGTTGAGCAAAGAGACGTATTGCAGGCCTACGTTATGGACCAGATATTTGACCTGATGGAATCAGGTGAGGCTTGGATAGGCCCCTACTACATGGGAGATTTTCTGTGGATGCATGACGCTAACCCCGACCTTGCCTTCGCCATTCCTGTTGAAGGAACCAATGCATTTGTTGATGCAATGGTCATTCCTCGCGGTGCACCAAACAGGGAAAATGCCGAAAAGTTTATCAACTTCATGGCTCGCACCGACATCGCTCTGATGAATATGTCGGCAATAATGTACTCATCTGCAAACTATGAAGCAGCAGCACTATATGCGGCGGAGATTGAACCTTGGAAATACGCCATCATGTTCCCGTCTCCCGAAATACTGGATAACACTGAAGTGTTTAGACATCTGCCGCAGCATATTTTAGATCTATACGACAGGCTCTGGATAGAGCTTAAGAGTTAGAGGTATATTTTATGTACATCATTGGAGAAAAACCGTTGGCTATTGATGATTTGGTGCGGGTTTCGCGGCTTAGGGAGCGTGTTGCGCTTTCGTCGGATGCTGTGGAGCGGATGAGGAAAAGCAGAGTTTGGGTTGAAGATATTCTAAAATCCGAAAAGCCTGTATACGGTATAAATACAGGCTTTGGAGAGCTCAGCAAAATTTTTATCCCGCATGGCGAACGTGCCAGACTCCAGCGTAACCTTATCCTCAGCCATTGCACAGGAGTTGGAGAACGACTACCTGAGGATGTCTGCCGCGCTGTTATGCTGCTCAGTGTAAATTCGCTTTGTGCGGGTTATTCAGGGATTCGCCCTGAAACAGTAGAGGGGCTTGTCGCCCTGCTCAACAATGATGTGTACCCACATGTCCCGTGCAAGGGCTCCGTCGGCTCAAGTGGTGACTTAGCCCCGCTATCACATGTGGCGGCTGTGCTGCTTGGTGAGGGGCAAGTTGTAGTTCAAGGTGAAGAGGTGCCGAGCGCTCCCGTACTTGAGTCACTTGGTTTACGCCCGATTGAGCTCTCAGGCAAGGAAGGGCTCGCACTCATAAACGGCACTCAAGTTATGACAGCAATCTCGGCACTCACCTGCTTTGATGCTATAACATTGGTAAAAACAGCGGACATCGCCGCTGCTCTCTCACTTGAAGCCCTCAAAGGGACTACAGTTGCTTTTGACCCGAGAATAGCCATGATTCGCCCGCATACCGGACAGAAACTCTCGGCAGATAATGTTATAAAACTTACTCAATGCAGCGAGATAATGGATGACCATGTTTACTGCGAAAAAGTCCAAGATGCCTATTCACTGCGCTGTATCTCGCAGGTTCACGGTGCTTCAAAAGATGCTCTGCGCCGGGTACTTGAGACTATAAATATTGAGCTGAACTCTGTGACGGACAACCCGCTCGTCATGGCTGATACAGGAGAAATCATATCCGGCGGAAACTTCCACGGTCAGCCTGTTGCACTTGTGATGGATTATCTCAAAATTGCACTTTCCGAGCTTGGCAATATCTCCGAGCGAAGACTGAATAGGCTCGTTGACCGCACTCTAAGTGACCTGCCCGCCTTTCTTACGGCATATCCGGGTGTCAATTCGGGTTTTATGATTTTACAATACACAGCGGCTGCACTCGTAAGCGAAAACAAGGTGCTCACACACCCTGCATCCGTCGATTCTATTCCAACCTCGGCAAACCAAGAAGACCATGTTAGCATGGGTACAATTGCAGCGAGGCAGTCTCGTGAGATTCTGGAGAATGTTCGCCATGTGCTGGCAATAGAGCTTCTTGCCGCCGCGCAAGGCGTTGATTTCTTAAAGCCCAAGGGGCTCGGCAAAGGCACTTGTGCCGCATATGACAAAATACGCTCGGTTGTCTCACATCTCGAAGAAGACCGTGTTCTATCGCCCGATATTTTGGAAATAAATAACATCATCAAAGACGGTTCTATTGTCGCCGTAGCAGAAAGCGCAATCGGTGAGCTGAAGGTGCAGTAGCATACTATGTGATATGATGGGAATGCATATTATCTGCTACCTTGCCTCTACCGTGCAAATCGCAGTGTTTTCACCTCGAATGGGCGAAAGTGTAGTTTTATGTGGTCATCTTCTGTTTTTATTACTTCGATTTCGTTTTCGAGCATATCGGTTATGTTTACTTTTGAAAACGGAATATTTGCGTGCAGGGCGCAACGGCAGTCCGCACGTTTGGACTCATAGAGCCTTACAATGATGTCGCCGCTTTCGTCCTCTGCCGGCTTCACAGTGTCAATAATAATGTTGCTGCCGTGTTTTATATGGAAGAAACTCTCGCTGACCGCACCACTGACACCGCCCGAAACAACAAGTGGCGGCACATTTAGCTCAAAGCCCTCATTTACAACAGTCGAATCAAAGAAACTCCCTTCCCATGCGGTAAAAGCGTACGTAAAACGCTGTGTGCCGTTATCCGCACGCATTTCGGGACAGGATGCGGCACGGAGCAAAGTCAGACGGATCTCATTGCCGAGCATACTCACTCCGTATTTTGAATCATTGAGAACTGCGGCACCGTGGTTTTCATCACACATCGCCGTATAGCGGTGATTACACACCTCAAAGCGATCCTTATCATAGGCTCGTGAACGGTGTGTCGGTCTTTTAATGTAGCCGTACTGGATTTCGTTTATCGCTTCATCGGAGACAACATTTACAGGAAAGCACGTTTTAAGCAGACGGTGTAGTTCGTTCCACTCAATTGTAGTGTCAAATTCCAAACGGCGGCTGTCTGCACACAGAGAGATAACCTGTCTGAGCGTGGAGTTGCCTATTTTCTTTTTTATCTCCACAGCCGCTCTGACATCACCTGATGAAATGAGTTTGAGCCTCGCACTCGGATTAATATCAATCTGCTCATCTTCATACATACTGTCAATATCCCACGCATCAAAGGTTCTCGGAATATCCCTGTATAGTGCAAAACTGTTCATTGCACCCGAGGCAAACTCACGCCCCGACTGCTTGAGCACAAAAGAGACTACCTCCCCATTCCAATTTATCTCGGCACGTATCATGCAATTTTCAAGAACCGCTCCACTTGAGCTTAAACTTGAGCGAGCGGCGTTTCTGTCGCTTACAGGCAATTTCACCCCGCTAAGCAGTGCAAATCCGCATGGAGGAAGCTTTACAAGCACTTCTTTACCGCTCGCAGGGTCAGTTACAACAGCACTTCGTTCCCAAGACAGCGAGTTGAATACAGATACTCCACCTCCCCGAGTAAGGTGTTTTGTCGCTTTACTTATCAGCTTCCCTGCTGTATCAAATATTTCCTCATACACCGCCTCGGCTTCCCTGTTTGCCTTGCCAATAGAAGATCCCGGCAAGATATCGTGAAACTGGTTAGTTAAAGTCTTTTTCCATGTTGCATCAATTTCTTTTTGTGGAAATTTAAAGCCTGACCATGCAGCGACAGCTCCCCACATTTCACCTTCGCGGAGAAGCAGTTCTGACTTGCGATTTCCGCGTTTTATCGCCGCTTGTGTGGTATATACGCCGCGGTGTGCCGTGAAATACAGTTCTCCGACATATGTGTTTTGCGGGCCTCCATCAGCGGCTAGGTCGGAAAAGAGCTTGCCCGGGTGCTCCATCTTGACTTTTGGGCAACCCTCTAAATCTGTCTCTCGATTTACATACTCTATGTGATCCCTGCACGGCCCTGCGCCGCCATCACCATACCCGAACGGCAATAGGAACTTATCCATGGAGTCTTTTTGTACTCTGTTTTCCCAGACATCTATGAGTGTCGCAGGGTTTGTATTGTATGTATAGCTTGTCGGCAAAAATGAGACTATTTCGCTTCCGTCTGCCCCTCTCCATGTGAAATAGTGATACGGGAACTGCTCAAAGCTACTATTGTATGACCAGAATATTTTCTGTGTAACAAGATACTTCATCCCGCAGCCATTCAATATCTGCGGCAGGGCGGCACTGTAGCCGAATGTGTCAGGTAACCAGAGAATTTCGCTGTCAATGCCGAATTCCTCGCGGAAAAATCGTTTGCCGTGAACAATTTGACGTATGAGCGATTCACCGCTGCTCATGTTTGTGTCGGGCTCAACCCACATACCGCCTTCGACCACCCAGCCGCCTTTTCGCACAGCCTCTTTCACCTTTTCATAAAGCTCCGGATAATTTTCTTTGCACATAACGTACGTCTGCGGCTGGCTCTGCATGAACTTGTAACCCGGATATTTTTCAATCATCCGTAGCTGCGCGGCAAAAGTTCTGGCTGTCTTACGCACTGTCTCTGCATATGGCCATAGCCAAACCACATCAAGATGTGCATTGCCGATTGCATAATATGTCGGCGATGTGCTGCCATTTTGTGCCACAAGCACTTCTTTTAGTGCATTTCTGCCGTTTTTGTAGTCTATTATCCGCTTTTCGGGCGGTTTTTCAAAATCAACGAGTAACATGAAGCGTTTTAGAGCATCTGCAATTTTTGCCGCTCTGAGGCTGCCGTCTGTCTGTTTTTCCATTATCTCTCTAAGCGTTTTCACGTCGAGCCATAGCGCATACGCATGTTCATTCCAGATGCCGTATGTTGCGCGTTTTAATGTTATATATGGTTTGCCGGAGAGCGGGTTTTTAAAATCTCCCGGCATTACCGGCCCTGTGAATACTCCCCGCTCTGATTTTTCGTAAAAATGCCCTGCGTATAGCTCACAGTGTATGTCGTATTCCGCTTCCGGTTTTGCATTTTCTGCCAGTATGTTGTCACACAAGAAGTGGTGAGGTCTTGTCGCCCACGCCGTACGGTGGTTTCCAAACGGCTCGCCGTTTACAAAGATTGTACTCTCCGCTTCTGTGGCTAAGTTAAATATTATCGTCTTACCCTTTGCTGTATCAGGCAGCTTTATTTTCCCCCGAAGCCACAGGTATTGCCAATCCTCTCCCCACCGGGTTCCGGACGGGAACGGCTTAAACTTCTTCTTTTCTACTTGGCTGAGTGTCAGGTGGTCAAATGTTGTAAAACCTTCAAAACTCACCTCACCAAGCTCTGCGTAGAAGTCTTTTTCAAGAGTGACAAGCCAGTTTTCCAGTCTGCCTACCCATTCTGACGATAATTTCATATTCGCTATTCCCTTCGTTTGTTTAGTTATTATTTCTACAAGCAGTATACTGTTTTTCCTATAGGATGTAAACTGTTTATGGCATTTTCCGTAAGTTTTGCGTAAATTTCCCTGCGGTTGATTTCCCCCTCAAAAGTTGACCACAAATCCTTTGACGTTAATATTGCAAAACACTTGCTAAAAATAGTCGAATTGTATACAATATATGACATTGAAAGAGGGATTTAAAGTGAAAATTGCCATATGCGATGATGATTTGTCGTTTACAAATCAACTAAAAAACTATATAGTCAAAAAAGGTGCGCAAATGCAAGGGCACACTTTTCAAGTGACTGTCTATCACTGCGGCGAGGACTTTCTGCGTGATGTAGCTCTAGGCGTGTCATTTAACCTTGTTTTCATGGATATTGAAATGGATACTATGAACGGTATAGCTGTGGGAAATCAGTTCAGGGAGAACTCAGATTGTGATGATGTTATTATCATTTACATTTCAAGTCATAACACCTATTCGGATGAGTTGCTAGACATTGGAAATGTGAGGTTCATTAAGAAGCCGTATTCCGAAGAAAAACTGGATATAGCTTTTGACCGAGCAGTTACTCACACTATTAAATACATGAAAAAAATACCGCAGAAATTTGTTTACACTGTGAATAAAGACAGTATTTCAGTTGATACAGATAATATTGTATATTTGAAAAAAACAAGAAAAGTCATTGAGATATATACATGGAACAGCGATAAAAGCATACAGTATCTCGATAAATTTTATTCGAGCATATCCGAAACTATAAAGCAGTTGCCGCAGGAGAGTTTCTTTCAGTGCGAACGCTCATATATAGTCAACTTCGCGTATGTCGGGCAAGCGTGGAATACGGTATTTGTTATGGCAGATGTGGGTAGCACACATATACCGATTGGAAAAACATATCGGTTAAAAGCCAAGGCTGCTTACTTTCGGCACATGGGGGTGTACCATGATGGGTGAAGTGACTGAGCATATTTTTCTATATGCAAATGGGTTAATATTAGTGGGCATGATGTACTATGCCTTTCCAGTATAAAAGAGGTATTGCCTGAAACTGTTGGTCAGGTACATACCGAGTATAACGACGGAGTGTTCCGATTTATGTTAGTTTATTACAAGGTAGTTTCGTAGAATATGCCATTCGTACCCTCTATATGTCCATTCGTACCCTTCGAGCGGTGAACTTATGGAAAAATATTAGCACCTATGGTAGTGTGTAACTTTGCCATGGATGTTAATTATTGAAAGATGAGATATTAGTGTCATGAAAATAAAGTGTCAAAAACGGCTTTGCCTGAGTTTATGCATGATATCAAGTGTGTTGATTGCAATTCTTATGCTTGCTTCCTGTTCGACGATCAACGCCCAAGAGTATTTTACAGATGACACCGGCAATCTTGCATCATCGGGAGTGGACACCGATGTTGCTGTAGAGTCAATTGTTGCATACAGTGTACAAGATACTCAAAGTGAACTTTGTTCCTGCCAGCGTTTAGGTGTATCACGTGATGAGGTCTTTGGCACATTTAAACTGGGATTGACATATGAAATGGCAAAAGAGTATAGCCAGCTTCCTATATTTTTCCCGTTCCTTCCATTTGATAACGTTGAGTTCCATGGAATAAGTTTATATGGAAATATGTGTATGCTTGAAGCAGATAGCGTTACATTGACTTATAGTGTGCAATTTTACAACGAGTTGATAGTCTTGCAATTGAATCAAACCTATTGGGAAAATTCAATATACAAGGGTCACGGTGGCGTAATTGAGATAAGCGCGGAAGCTATAAGCGTGTTTGCCGGCATATATAGCGGCAAAGGTCGGCACAGTGTCGACATTGTGCCTGTACAGCTCGCAGAAACCACCGCATTTTTCGCTACTCCCGATAGAAGAAGTCCTCCGGAAATTGCGTTAGCTGATGAAATGCTTGGTTCAAGCCTATATTGGCTGTGGGGCGAAACTATATTCACACTGACTGTATACGAAATTATTCCGGGCAACTTGATTGATCTAGACACTATGATTGCAATTGCAAACTCGGTTGCCTAAATCCACTGCGGTACTGTGCGCAATAGCATTAACAGCAATCACTAGCCGGATACATATTATTTTTGTATGGGGGAGTTTATGGGATTGAAACGCATATCTATCTTGCTGAGCGCATCCATCTGCCTGAGTTTCTTGGTCCCCTCGCTTTTTCTTCATTTCAGAAAAAACTGTCATTATTTTAAGACTTTTTTCTCATTTCGGAAAAAGTTGACATTTATTTCTTTTTCAGCTACACTGTTTACATCAGAAACAAAAGAGGTGACTTGCTTTGATAATGCGAAAGGAATATCTCGACCTGCTGATACGTTGGCGTGAAAAGCAGCTCATAAAGGTTATAACAGGTGTAAGGCGATGTGGTAAGTCTACACTCTTTTCTTTATATATTAAGCATCTTAGAGAACTTGGTGTTGCCGAAAATCAGATTATATCCATAAATCTTGAAGCCGTTGAAAATGAACATCTCCTAGACTATAAATCGCTTTACGCTTATGTAAAAAACAAACTATGCGCCGACAAGTATACCTATATTTTCATTGACGAGGTACAGCAATGCCTTGGGTTTGAAAAAGCAGTTGACAGCCTTTTTATTAAAGAAAATGTTGACGTGTATATAACAGGCTCTAACGCACACATGCTATCGGGTGAACTTGCAACCTTACTCTCGGGCAGGTATGTTGAAATCCGTATGCTCCCCTTATCTTTTTCGGAATATCTCGCATTTACAGCACCGCAAGAGCGAGGTATTAACTCGGATTTTAATGATTATTTGCGTTTTGGTTCATTTCCTTATGCCGCCTTGCTCAAAAAAGACACCGTGGCTATCCGTGGGTATATTGAAGGCATTTACAACACTATTCTCATTAAAGATGTTGCACAGCGGGAGGGTATCAACGATGTTTCAGTGCTTGAAAACATAGTGAAATTTTTGTGCAGCAGTGTCGGTAGCCCAATATCCGTAAAAAAAATCAGCGACACCCTCAATTTGAGTGGCAGAAGAATATCCGTCAATACAGTTGAGCGATATGTTCGGGCGTTGACCGACAGCTTCCTTTTTTATAAAGTTGACCGATTTGATATAAGAGGCAAACAGACCCTAAAGACACTCGGTAAATATTATATTGTTGATACAGGTCTCAGGGATGTACTATTAAGCTCCGGCAGAGCAGATTTAGGGCATCTGCTTGAAAACATAGTGTATCTTGAACTGCTTCGGCGCGGGTACAAAGTAAATATCGGAAAACTCGCAGAAAAAGAAGTCGATTTTGTCGCACATAATGTTGATGGTATTGCGTACTATCAAGTTTCTGCTTCCACCATGGACGAAAGCACATTAAAGCGTGAACTTGAGCCGCTTCAAAAAATATCGGACAACCACCCCAAATTTCTGCTTACGCTCGACGAAATTATGGCGGATGTCAATTATGACGGAATACGCAAAATGAGTGTTATAGATTGGCTACTTGGATGAGGTGTTGCAGGGGGGATGTGGCATTATGAGACTTACTGTTGATGTGGGGATTAATGATTTTCTCAATGAAACTGAGCAGTACATTGAGAAACTTGATGAGTTGTCATTTGATGTCGCGAGCGAACTTTATGGTTTGCTCGATGAGGGTGCAATGGCTGCAACAGCACATATCAGAGATATAGACCCTGAGTTGCGTGTTGCTATATGTGACAGGCGAGATAAGGTGCTTGAGCGGATAGTTGATACATTACCGCCGTTTACGCTTGCAGGGAAGCCACCGGGTATATATACGCCCGCCATTCAGGGTTACAGAAAATGGGCGAATGCGGAGCTTATGAAGGATAAAGGGCTTGCAGGGTATTTGCTGGCACAGGAAATCGGCGGAAATTCGACTATGTACTTTGGCGATAAAGCGGCTGATTACCCGTATTTGTCAGAACTGCCGGGCATGGAAATGCTGTACGCAGAATCTGAAAATGCCAGTGATGAGTATCGCAAACATTTATGTGAGGAATACGAGAAAATAGATGTTTTGGTGCTCCACGGTATGTATGAACAGACTATCGGTTATCTTCACGTATTGCGGGAATTGCACTCCGGCGGCAAGGTATACTGTGGGCTTGATATGAACACTTATTGGCTGGAAAACAGCATTAAGTGGACACATCCGGCAGTAATTAAATTTGGTGAAATGTGCGATGTAACGGCGACTTCGTGCCGCAGTGTGCGTGATACGCTCAATCGTAGGGGCGATATTAACTTTGCGTGTCATTGGTTGCCGAATGGGTTTTACAATCCTGCAAATTTCCCTATTACTGCCGACCATAATATTAAGGAAAATGTAATACTCACGGTTGGCAGGATTGGGATACCTGAGAAGAACAATGAGGAACTTCTTGAAGGCTTTGCGCAAGCGGCAACATCAAAGGAGATGGACGGCTGGACACTGCGTATTGTGGGCGCGATTGATGGAAGGTTTGAGCCGTTTGCAGATAATTTTTTCAAAAGATACCCGAAGATGAAAGAACGCGTGATTTTCACAGGGTCTATAACCGACAAGGCAAAGCTTTATGCTGAGTATGCAAAGGCTAAAATATTCGCACTTACATCAAAGGTTGAAGGCGGAACTCCGAACGTATATGCGGAGGCACTGTTTCACGGGTGTATGTTCATAACTTCGAGCATAGATGCGGCTGATGAGATGACAAATTCCGGGCAGCTCGGTATGGTGTACGACATCGGCAATGTTTCCACACTTGCAGGTGCGATGCTTAAAATGTGTGAAAAAGCGGACAGGGCGGCTGTGCAGGAACATATTCCAAAAGCACTGGAGTATGCCACCAGATATTTCGACTGGAACCGCAATGCAAAGAAACTCGCTTATATGCTGTATAAGTGATGCTTTGGTACGATTTAGCATTTTCCGTAGGTTTCCCTGCGGTTGACTTTCCCCTCAAAAGTTGACTGCAAATCCCTTGACATTAATATTGCAAAACTGTTACAGTATGCTATAATGACTTTGTAGAATTTTTGTGATTGAGAGGGGTATATATGGGTTTGATGTTTAAGACCTTGGCGAGACAACGGCTTCGCTATAAGGGTTTTATGTCTGTGTTTCTTGTGCTTGCGCTTATCGTTTCAGCTGCAAGCGTGTTAATGACACGCCTGTCGGGTGACTTGGGACAGGCGGCTATTGATGCGGATATGACTGCACTCTTGCAGCTTTTCGGCATTGTCACGGGGAT
>WQTE01000066.1 GCA_009786445.1 Oscillospiraceae bacterium
CTTTTGAATATAGCCCGTGAATTTGACAGCTTAGAATTTGTCGATTTCGGCGGCGGGTTTTATATCCCCTACCACAAACAAGACGGCGAAAAAGCCTTTGATCTGAAGCCCGTTGGCGAATCTCTTGCCGAGCATATGCAAAAGTTTTCTGCCGAGTACGGCAAAGAACTGGTATGCATGATTGAGCCGGGCAGATATATCAGTGCCGAAAGCGGTGTGCTGCTTGGAACAGTACACGCAGTTAAAACAGTCGGCGAGACAAAATATGCCGGAACGGACATGGGCTTCTCCGTTTTCGCCCGTCCAACTCTCTACGACTCACATCACGATATTGAAGTATATCGCGACGGCAAAATCGGCGAGGCAAAGGAAGTCATAAATATCGTCGGTAACCAATGCGAATCCGGCGACTACATAGCAAACAGAAGGCTGCTGCCTGTTCTGCAAGAGAATGATATTCTCGGAGTCCTCGACACAGGTGCATACGGCTACTCCATGAGTTCTCAGTACAACCACAGGCAACGCCCCGCCGAAGTGCTGATACGCACCGACGGCAGCGTAAAACTAATCCGCAAACGAGAAACTTACGAAGACTTGCTAGTAAACATGCGCGGACTGTAAACTCATGCGGGCTGTTCAAACTCATCTGCACTTGACTTGCAACTGAAACCGTAGTAAGATAAAACCCGAAAATGAATAGGAGGATGACTTAATGGCTGTAACTGTACTTACCCACCCGCTCATCCAGCATAAGCTGACAATATTGCGCGATATAGAAACAGGAGTAAAGATATTTCGTGAGGTTGTCGGTGAAATTTCCATGCTCATGTGCTACGAAGCCATGCGTGAGTTACCGCTTGAAGAGGTTACGGTTATGACCCCCGTCGCCGAAGCGAGAGTTAAAGCACTTGCCGGAAAAAAGCTCGCGCTTGTGCCTATCCTGCGTGCAGGACTCGGCATGGTCGATGGAATACTGACACTTGTACCCTCTGCAAAAGTTGCCCATATAGGACTATATCGTGACCCTGAAACCCTCGAACCTGTCGAGTATTACTGCAAAATGCCGACCGACATCGCAGACCGCGACTGCTTCATACTTGACCCAATGCTTGCAACAGGCGGAACAGCGGTAGCGGCAGCGAAATTTCTCAAAGATGCCGGAGCAAAGTCAATAAAGCTTCTGACAGTACTCTCTGCACCGCCCGGCGTTGAAAAAGTAGAAAAAGCGCACCCCGATGTAGAGATAATCACCTGCGCAATCGACGACCGCCTCAACGACCACGGTTACATAGTCCCCGGTCTCGGCGATGCCGGTGACAGAATATTCGGAACGAAATAAGCGGCTCTAAAATCGCACATATTTACCCACGCACAGCCGATTGCAACACCCTGTTTGCAATCGGCGCGGCCACCGCTGCGCCGCCACCTGCGTTTTCCACAACTACAACAAACGCAAGCGGAAAATCTTCGTTAGTTATATAACCCACAAACCATGCATGGGGAAGCATATCTCCCCCTACTTGGGCTGTGCCCGTTTTTGCATGAATTTCAAGACCGGGGAAATTTACCCTGTTCTGAATCCGAATAATCTCACTGAGCCGCTGAGCCGTGCCGACATCCATCAGCCTCTCTGAGTCAACAGGCATAAGCCCTCCCAAACCCTGTCGGCTTCGGAGCTGTAGCTCTATAGCAACACCGTCGTTGGCAATAGCTCCCATAAAACGAAGCATCGAAGCAGGACAGACAGTGTTGGTAAACTGACCGACACCTGACCAAGCAAGGTCAGCAGTATCCGGGTCTGCCCTGTCAAAATTGCCACTCGCAGTCGCCATGCCTGAGACAGTAGTCCTGCCCGAAAGACCCATTCGTTCGACGTAGCGGGACATAACAATCGGACCCATTTCTATAGCAAGCTCTCCAAAAGCGATATTGCAGGAAACACGCATAGCATCTATAATACCTATATTTCCGTGAGCAGAAGGGCATGTCACTATGCCGCGGCTTGTACGCATTTCGCCTGTACACTCAAAAATTCTTGAGCTGAGATCGCGCACGTTATCCAGCGCGGCAGCAGCAGTCAGCACCTTAAAAGCTGAGCCCGGCGTATATGCCGCCTGTATGGCGCGGTTGAGAAAAATCCCTTCCTCATCATCAATAACGGTCGGCGGCTGGGTCGGGTCAAAAGTCGGACTTGAAACCATAGCAAGTACCTCGCCCGTCTCGTAGTTGCTCACCATAACAACCCCGCGTCTGCCATCAAGTGCCCTTAACGCCTCAACATTGAGCGCGGAGTCAATATTGAGCGTGACCGTATTACCCGCACCCGTGACATTAGTTGAACCCAAAATGGGGTTATAACCCATCAACTCGGCAGCAAAAAGCGAAAGTGCTCCCGTGCCGACGTTGCCTTCCCTGTCGCCCACAGCATGGAGCGTTGCGCGACGCACCTCTGCACTATCGGCAAATGACCTTCTGCCGTCTGTCACATCCGCAAGAACAACACCGTTGCGGTCAACAACCCTTCCCACAGTCAAGATGCCGGCTCTATGAACGGTCTGGTTAAACGGCGCCGAAGCCCACGCGCTACCATGCACGAAAAATCTGACGACGTAAAACCCGAGCCCCAAAACAGCCACGGCAACGAGCAAATATACAGCCAAAGCTCTTCTTCTGACCCTGTTCATATCTCATCCCCCTCAAAAATAGGAAGCTCAACATCGTGCCTGTACACAATCGCACCGCCCCCGCTATATTTGGGACGTTTAGGCGTTTTAACGGCAAAGCTGGCATTTTGTCTCGTGTCAACAGCTTTGAAGAATGCAAGCATACCCCAAGATGCAACAATACTCGTACCGCCCGTAGAGACAAACGGGAATGTAACACCGGTAAAAGGTGCAATATCCATCGAGCCCAAAACATTGAGCAGCATTTGAAACACCAGCATAGACGATGCCGCGCAAGCACCTATTACATAAAACGAACTTCGCGCAGATGCTGCCGCACGTATCGAAAATATAGCAAAACACACCACTGCAAAAACCGCACACAGCGCAATAATCAGCCCCAGTTCCTCACTGAGCATGGCAAACACCAAATCAGAATCTGCGGCGAAAATATTGTTAAACCAGCCATTGCCGGCACCAACGCCGAAAAGCCCGCCGCTGGCTGCCGCAGACATTGCCCTTGTCTGCTGATACCCACCTGCTGTATTGACATATTCCCAAGCACGCCCCCAAGAGGCGAAACGCCCTGCAATATGCGGCATTAAGCTGATTGCGACCAGACCCGCCATGCCTGCTCCTGCAATACTGAGAAAAATTGTAGCAAAATCACCCGAGCGCAAAAACGCAATGACCAAAAACGCCACAAAAAATATCAGCGCAGTGCCAAAATCTCTCATAGGTGCCAAAATCCCCATGCACACAATCATGAATCCCAGAAATCCGAAGAGGTTTCGTCTGGTGTACATCCGTTCAAGTGTCGCCGCTCCTGCAAAAATAACAGCTATTTTGACAAACTCGGAGGGCTGAAATTGCAATCCTGCAATACTTATCCATCGAGTAGCACCGTGTATCCTTTCACCAAGAACAAGCGTTGCCGCAAGTATTATAGGTCCTGCAAGAACTATAGGTCTTTTTAGCAGTTTTGCAATGTTTATATCCCTTAAAATCCACCCCATTGTAAAAAACAAGATAAGTCCCAGTACCAAAAAAACAGTCTGTGTCGCAATGCGCGCCGGTGCGCTTGAAACCACAACAGTTAGCCCGAGTGTACTCAGGAAAAAGGCGAGTGTTTCAATTTCAAATGCGACTCTTTTCAGTGCGCGCATTGCTATGTAGCAGCCCCACATAAGCCCAATCAGAGCGAGGAAACTGAATAGTATCGCCATAGCCACCGATTCATCTGAGGCAATGTAGAGTTGCAATCCGAGCAATGCTTGAAATTGTGTAAGGAAGATTAAGGTCGAGTGCTGCTTATAGAGTCTCCCCGGCCTTGTGCGGCTTGCGGCTTGCTCATATTCGTCTGTATTGTCTGCTGCTACAAATGTGAGCGGCACACCCCCGAGTTCAATCTTATCACCCGATTTAACCTGAACCCCTACATTGGGCTCTATTTTTTTACCGGCGACTTCCACGCCTGTACTTGACTGCACATCAAAAATCATCCAATTGCCTTTATCGTCCCTGTTCAGTGCCGCGTGGTTTCGTGAAATAGTCGGGTAGTCAATATATACATCAGATGCATTTGCTCTGCCTATTGCATTTTCCCAATTGTTCAGGTCAACGAGTGTTCCATTGGCGAGTTTGAGTTGTCCCCATATTTCTATCTCGCTTTTTTCCTGCATAAGAGACTTTATACAGCGCACTACAACAATAATCGCAAGTGCGGGCAGTATAAAGCGGATTAGCATGGATGCAAACGATTGCAGGTCAATATCAATACCCGCCACAGCCTCTTGCATATTCCTTATTAACTCTCTAATCCATTCCACCTCTACAGGACTCCTCACAACGCACTATAGATAATAGGCAATTTACTTCGCTTTTCGAGAGCCAGCGATCTTGTCGTCACTGTTCTCTCGAAAAGACTACGCAAACCGCCCATTATCTGCAAAAATGCTATTACTACTCACTTTCAGTTAAGTATTTTGACTCCTCAATGATTTTTGCCTGAACCGGGCCTGGGGCTTCTTCATAGCGCTCAAATCTGATGGTAAACGAGCCTCTGCCTTGTGTCATTGAGCGCAGGTCAATAGCATAGCTTGACATTTCACCCATCGGAACCTCTGCCTCAACAACCTGCATACCCTCTGCATTTAAGTTCATACCCATCGGGCTTCCGCGACGCTTGGACAAGTCGCTCATAATATCTCCCATGTATGTGTCGGGAATCGTCACGGACAAATAACCAATCGGCTCTAGGATAACCGGGTTTGCCTGCGGAACGCCTTCTTTAAATGCAAGCTGCGCCGCCAGTTTAAAGGCAAGCTCGTTAGAGTCAACGGAGTGATATGAGCCGTCTACCAGAGTCGCCTTTAAGAATACGAGAGGATATCCTGCGAGAATTCCGCGCTGTATGCTCTCACGCAGACCCTTTTCAACTGCCGGGAAGAAGTTTCTCGGTACACTGCCGCCGAAGATTTTTTCTTCAAAAGTGAGGTCTTCTGTTTCACCCGGTTCAAACTCCATGACAACATCGCCGAACTGACCAGCACCGCCGGATTGCTTTTTGTGGCGGCCGCGAACGGAAACCTTCTTGCGAATTTTTTCACGGTATGGCACGCGGGCGGGTGAGAGCTCAACTTCTACCCCAAACTTGTCTTTAAGTTTGGCGCACAAAACATCAAGCTGAATATCACCGGCTCCCGAAAGAACCATCTGCCTTGTTTCCGCATTGTTTACGAAGGTGAACGTAACATCTTCCTCGCCGAGTCTTGAAAGACCTGTGGAAATCTTTTCTTCCTGACCTTTGGTCTTTGGCGCGATTGCCATAGCGTAGCACGGTGCCGTGAAGGCAATACGCTTTGCCGCAATCTTATTTTTCCCATCGCAGAGCGTGTCGTTTGTTTTTGTGTCTGAAAGTTTTGAAACAGCTCCGATATCACCACAGACGACTTCTTTAGTCTCAACGGTTTTCTTGCCCTGCATTCTGAAAATATGCCCTATCTTCTCATTCTGATCGGTGCGCATATTCACAAGTTGCATATCAGAAGTAACTTTACCCGACAGCACCTTAAAAATGCTGAATCTACCATACTGGTCGGAAAGGGTTTTGAATACCAGAGCAACAGTTGTGCCGGCTGGGTCAACAACGAGTTCTGCGCCGTCTTCCGTTTCCTCTTTCCTGTCGAGCGGTGTCGGGAAGAAATCTGTTATCGCATCAAGTAACGGTAATGTGCCGAGTCCCAACGTTGCACAGCCGCAAAACACGGGAAACAGCGTGAGTTCTTTGAGCCCAATCTTTACGCCTTTGATTATTTCTTCAGTGGTGTATTCCTCGCCGAATTTCTCCATGAGTTCTTCACAAGTTTCGGCAATGCTCTCGTTAAAAGCTTCATAATGAGCTTCTATTTCGTCTTTCATACTATCAGGCACAGGAATTTCCTTTTGCTTGTTACCGTCAATACCATAAGCCTTGCGGTGTACCATATCATATACACCCTCAACTTTGCCCGATGCACCTTTTACGGGAATTGTGAGCGGACACACGGAAGAACCGTATCTGCTCCGAAGGTCGTCTAAAACAGCATCAAAGTCGCCGTTTTCCTCATCGATTTTTGAAATATACGCAGCCCGCGGAAGTTTGTTTGCCGAAAGACTTGACCAACCCTTTTCAAAACCTACACTCACACCGTCTTTTGCTGAGCATACCGCAATGCCCGCATCCGCAACACGGAGAGCTTCAGCAACTTCACCTGCAAAGTCAAAAAATCCGGGTGTATCAAGTATATTTATCTTAAAGCCTTTGTGTTCGGTGAACATGGCTGCAAGATAAATAGTAATCTGGCGCTTTATCTCCTCGGAATCGGAGTCGCCTACCGTGTTTCCATCTGAAATTTTACCAAGCCTGTCTACTGAACCGGTGAGATACAGTATACTCTCAGCAAGACTCGTTTTCCCACTGCTTCCGTGACCGACAAGAGCAATGTTGCGAATTTTATCTGTGGTGTTCGGCATATTTTGGACCCTACCCTTTCGTTTTTCAGTTCTAAGGATTATATATTAATAGTTAAAGAATTACAACTATTTTTTAAGCCTAACATAACCACATATAATTAAAACCGTTGCGAGCATACATAACATAAAAATAATCAGGTTGCCCGGACTGCCTGCAGCAAACGCAGTATTCCAGCTCAAAAGAAACATTATGAAAACACCGAGCGCAGCAGATGCAACCGATAAAATCGTGGCAAACAGCGAAGCAGCCTTTAACAGACGTCCACTCGTAATAGCTTCGGCAAAAGGTCCGAGCCCTTCTCTCACAAGCACGGAAGCCATTCTCCCCTGCTTGTCGGAATAGGGATCAGAAATGCTGTATGAATCTTTTGCGGGAATAAACACAAAACTCTCGAACGGCACCTTAAATTTTTGCCCGACCATTGAAGGAGTAACATTGAAATCCCTCATGGCAAAAAACAAATCAATGCGCCATTTCAGCATGGATATGAGTGCAGATTGAACGGATGGGAGTGGTTTATAGTCGATAGCAAACATCGCAACAAGCCTGTTGTTGATTGCAGTGTATACGGCATTTTTCATGTTGCTGTCGTCGGGAACCCTGACACCTAGGAGATTCATATAAGCCGCCGAGCCTGTCGCCACTTTCTGCCCTTTGATAACAGCTCCGATTCCGCTCTCATGATATTCAAAATCTTCAACGTTGTCAGCACTCAATCCTTGCTGTTTCAGGACTTCAGAAAAAAGGCTCGTAAGTCCTGAACCTGATGAAATTATAAGACTTGCCGTATTGCGAATCGCAGCATCCGAAGATGCTCCGTCATAAACTTTTACCCCACTCAGCCTAAGTGTACCCGGGGGAAACAAATCATCATCGGTCACGCAAACACCATCTGTATAACAAATATCATCAGATCCACCCCACCCTGCAAGTGCAGCACCCGACCTGCGTACAGATTTCGCAACTGTAGCGAAAGGAATCGAAAATGACAGGAGAGCGGAAAACGGTGCCGCTGCCGCAAGCATGGCAGACATTATGTGCAGGGAGTTTTCGACACCGCCTTGAACCAGAGCTGTAAGTATCGTCAAAAGAAGCGCAGCTATCAGTAAAACCGGCGCGGCATAACGGTATACCATCTCCGTAATATCAGGCTGCATGAGGTTGTTGTAAAAGCCATCCGTTCTATTATACGCTTTTTTCAAAACGGATTTATCAATATCTGAATTGTGCTCGGCAAGTACACCATATGGCTCTGCACTACCCATTGCCGTTTTGAGTGTGTCTGTCAGCGCTCGTAAATTTACCTTTTCGCCGTAAGTTGCAAAAACCAGAGAAAGTGCAGATACTGCGCTAAATGGAAGCAGTAATGCAGTATCGCTAATCATTGTAAACAGCGAGGATAATACGGAAAATACGCATGAAAATAAAATCAAAGTCTCAGCGTTAGGAGCACCCTTGACAAGAAAATCGACACCTCGAATAATTATATCTGCACAAAGCATCATAACGGCAAGCAGACCAATAAGCATAGCGCCAATTGCATAGTCTATGTTTCGCCCTATTCCAAACGGAACAATCAGCCCCGCTTCAAATACGTAAGTGATAGAAATCATCAGCAGGGTTATTACAGCCGCAGGAATACATCTCAGAGAAATCGAGTTACACGTTCTTGCGAACTTCAGAGCGGCATCTCTAAGACGAGGCTCCTCAAAAATTTGTTCTGCCTCATTTATATAGCTCTGTTCAGCCCCGGTTAAATTCTTTGCCTTGCCAAAAAGACCACTCCACCTTGAAGTTTTTACATCTTCTTCCGGCAGAGCCGTACTGCCGTCCTCAATATTTATCTCATGCACCATTGTGGCGGAATCGTCTTGCGCATTAAACTGATCAAACAAAGTATGCCCTTCAAATCTCTTTGTCTGCTGCGCACCCAACGAAGAATCACTCTGACTATCTAAAGGTATTACAAAGGGGTCGGATTCACTCCTGTTTCGCTCTTTCAGCGTTGCCTCATCAAGCGCAGTGCCGAACGAGGTGAGCGGAACTTCTATGATTTTCTTTTGCGGTTCATCCTCAGAAGGAGTCAACGCCATGGGAATTTCTTCTGTGTCGGAAAAATCAGGCTCTGCCAAGCGAATACTCTGAGTTTTCTGATACGCCTTTGCCGCCTCTTCATAACGCTCCTCTGCCGCTGTGTCAGGAGCAGGCTTCTGTGATTCCTCACGCGAAATAATCTCCGCTGCTTCTCTCAGAATTCTGTCTGCCTTCTCCTCAAGCAAATCAGGCGGCGTTTTCTTTTCGCTATTGATAAACGCAGAGCCCTTAACCTCTGCTAAAATCGACTTAAGCGAAAAATTATCTAAATTATCTCTTTCGTTACTCATAACTCACCTGCTCAAGCGTTGACGTCTGGCCTCGAAAAGGAATATTGCAGCGGAAACGGAAGCATTTAGCGATGATAGTTTGCCCTCCATGGGTATTTTTGCTTTATAGTCGCAGACCTCTCCTACCAACCGCCCGATACCGGAGCCCTCAGACCCTATGACAAATGCAGTAGGAACGGTAAAATCTGCTTCCCAAACTGTTGTGTCGGCATCGGCAGCAGCGCCTACAACCCACACACCTTTTGATTTGAGTTCTTTAATGGTTGCGCTGAGATTTGCAACACGCGCAACTGCTGTGTGAAAAACTGCGCCACCTGACGTTTTAGCCACAATGGCACTAAGTCCTGCACTGCGGCGCTTTGGAATGATAACTCCATGTGCAGAAACAGCCTCGCATGTTCTTATTATTGCACCAAGATTATGCGGGTCAGAGATACCGTCGCATATGACGATAAGAGGTTTCTCTCCCTTGCTTTCTGCTATGTCGAGAATCTGCGAGACAGAGACATACTCAGCAGAAGCCACCATTGCAATAACGCCCTGATGTGAGTGAGTGACACTCATTTGATCGAGCTTGCGCTTATCAACCTCCACAACTACCGCTGCGGCATCGCGAGCCTTTGATGCAATGTGTCTCAACGTCTTGTCCGTATCGCCTCTTGCGATAAAAACCTTATCAACGCTGACACCGGCACGGAGAGCTTCAATGACGGTATTTCGCCCTTCAATTATGTCATCTCGCTCCTCGATATGTTTTTCGATACACTCCACTCTCCTTTTACAGATAGCTTTTCAGCTTATCTACCATATCGAGTTTTTCCCATGTAAAGCCTTCATTTTCGCGCCCAAAGTGACCATAGGAAGCTGTGACTTTGTACATCGGCTTAAGCAAATCCAGCTTCTGAATAATCTTTGACGGGCGGAAATCAAAGGTTTCAATCAAGATATCTGCGATTTTTTGGTCTGAAATAACCCCTGTGCCTCTGGTGTCAACATGAACGGAAACAGGCTCCGCTACACCGATAGCATATGCAAGTTCCAGTTGGCAAGCACGTGCAAGACCTGCCGCTACGACATTTTTTGTCACGTAACGTGCCATGTAAGCACCGCTGCGGTCAACCTTCGATGGGTCTTTGCCTGAAAAAGCACCGCCGCCGTGACTTGCGTAGCCGCCATAAGTATCAACAATAATCTTACGTCCTGTAAGACCAGAGTCGCCCACGGGTCCGCCTATAACAAAACGACCTGTCGGATTGACATAGAATTTAGTATCTTTTGTAATCAGGTTTGCAGGTATAACAGGCTTAATAACAGTCTCAATTATAGCTTCTCTGAGAGCTTCAATCGTAACATCAGGGTCATGCTGTGTTGAAACTACGATAGCCGGCACACTCACAACATTTTTATTTTCATCATATTCAACAGTGACTTGACTCTTTCCGTCAGGTCTGACGAATTTCAGCTCACCACTTTTTCTGACATCGGAAAGCCTCTTTGCCAAAGCGTGTGAAAACGAAATAGGAGCAGGCATAAGCTCCGGTGTTTCATTACACGCGAACCCGAACATCATACCTTGGTCTCCGGCACCTGCCTCGTCCGTATTGTCAAAAGCACTATCAACGCCCATAGCGATATCAGGGCTTTGCTCATCAATCGTTGTCATAACCGCGCTGCCCTTGCAATCAAAGCCCAGCTCCGGCTTGACATAGCCAATGCCCTCAATTGTTTTGCGCACCACACTCGGTATATCAACGTAGCAGTTTGTGGTAATCTCGCCCATAACAAGTACAAGACCTGTTGTGCAGATTGTCTCACATGCTACACGTGCATTTTTATCTCCCGCCAGTATCGCATCAAGAACCGCATCCGATACTTGGTCGCATACCTTGTCAGGGTGTCCCTCTGTAACTGATTCTGAAGTGAATATTCTGTTTGACATTATTTATTATCTCCTTTTGATTAACATTTATTAAACATCTGAGCATAATATACAATAAAAATGAACAAATGTCAAAAATTTATTGTTTCCAATTTACTCAAAGAAGTGGTACAATGGTCGCTCATACGAAAAATCAAAGGAAGGTAACTACTTTTTTGGTGACAAACTCAAAACACACTGTATATAAAACTCAACTTGCACCGGGGGTCTCGCTAACATGTGTTAATGCCGGCAGATTTAAGTCCAGCTCTATCACAATCAATTTTATCAGCACGCTCAACAAAAAAACCGCTTCCGCAAACGCGCTTTTGCCGAGGGTTCTCAGGCGAGGCAGCATAAACTATCCCGATATGGAAAGCCTCTCTGCTTTACTTGACGACCTATATGGAGTCCGTGTAGAGCCAATCGTGCGAAAAAAGGGTGAGATGCACTGCGTAGGGTTCTTTGTGGATTTTGTTGATGACCGCTATTTGCCGGGCGGCGAAAACCTTTTGGAAGAAGCCACAAAGATTGCGTGTGAAATACTGCTGTACCCCGCTGCAAAGAACGGTAAACTCTTAGATGAGTATGTTCAGAGCGAAAAATCAAACCTGATCGACGATATACGTGCATCAATAAACGATAAACGCGGGTATGCGCTTGATAGACTGCTCGAAGAGATGTGCGCCGATGAGGCTTACGGAGTCGGGCGCCTCGGCTCAGAAGCAGAAGCTGCGAAAATAACCTGCGAGTCCTTGACTGCACACCATCACCACCTACTCAGCAGTGCAAAAATTGAACTTATGTATTGCGGATTAGCAAGCCCTGAGCGTGTTGAAAATGCATTTCGCTCGGCACTCAAAGACCTGCCTCACGAAAAAAGAAATGAAGCACCGAAAACAACCGTTATCCTTGAACCTAACTCAGATGCGCCGCGCAGAGTTAATGAGACACTCGATGTCACACAAGGCAAGCTGACAATGGGATTTCGTCTCGGCAATTTCATGAAAGACCCCGATCTTCCGGCGCTCATGATGCTAAATGCAATATATGGTGGAGAAATTTCATCAAAACTCTTTCAAAACGTGAGAGAACGCCTGTCACTCTGCTACTATGTAAACTCTATGGTAGATAAGTACAAGGGTATTATGATTGTGACATCAGGTGTTGATTTTTCAAAATGCGATGATGCACAAAATGAGATACTCTCTTTGCTTGATGAAGTAAAGAGAGGCAATATCAGCGACACCGAGTTAACCGCTGCAAGGCGATCTATAATCAACTCCATAAATTCCGCACTGGACAGGCTTGGCGGACTTGAAGGTCTCTACTTTGACAGTACGCTTAATACTCCGCCCTATGATCCCGTGACTTTGAGCGAAAAGGTTCTTGAGGTGACAAAAGAGCGCATTATTGATGCTGCATCCGGCATAAAACTCGACACCATATATTTCCTGTCCGGAAATGGGGAAGAAAATGAAGCGGAGGCAGATGATGACACATAATCAGTACACTAATTTAGGAGAGCAGGTTTACTCAGAGAAGCTCTCTAACGGGCTTTCGGTATTTGTAGTGCCAAAGCCGGGATTCTATAAGAAGTTTGCTTATTTCGCCACCAATTATGGCGGTGTTGACAGACGTTTTAAGATTGCGGACAAGTGGATAGACACACCCGCCGGCGTTGCACATTTTTTAGAGCACAAGCTCTTTGAAACCAAAGACGGAAATGCACTAGACCTTTTATCACAAAACGGTGCTTCCCCGAACGCTTACACCTCAAACGACCTCACGGCATATTACTTTGAGTGCGGCGACAAATTCCGTGAAAACCTTGAAATCCTTCTCAGCTTTGTCTCAATTCCTTACTTCACCCCCGAGAGTGTAGAAAAGGAGCAGGGAATCATTACTCAGGAAATACGCATGGGCGAGGACGACCCTGATTTTAATTTGTACTACGGATTGCTCAAATCTCTTTACAAGCACAAACCGTTGCGCGACAGTGTCGCAGGTACTGTAGAAAGCATAGGGCAAATAACCTCTGAGCTTCTTTATGACTGCCACCGTATATTCTACAATCCCTCCAATATGGCGTTGTGTGTTGTAGGTGATGTAGACCCGGCAGATATTTTTGATACCGCACATAAAACGCTTCCGCAGCAACCCGGTGAAGTCCCGCTGCGTGACTACGGCACTTCTGAGTCACTGATTCCCGAAGTTTCCAGAGCGGAAAAGGCTATGGATGTCAGTTTGCCCGTTTTTAATGCGGGGCTAAAAATAAACCCCGTAAGCTGCGGAAAAGAAAAGCTAAAACTCGAAATTATCAGCTATATGGCTCTTGAATTAATGCTCGGTCACTCGTCACCACTGTATTTAAGGCTTTATGCCGATGGACAAATTAACTCAGACTTTGGATTTTCTGTTGACTCTGCCGCAAAAACAGCGTATATTGTTTTTGGTGGAGAAGCTCGTGACCCGCAGTTCGTATTCGCAGAAGTTCAAAAAGAGATTTTGAAGATTTGTGAAGGCGGCGCTGATACAGAACTGCTAAAGCGTATAAAAAAAGCAAGCATGGGGAGCACCATCCGCGCGTACAACTCGTTTTCGGCGATAGCATCCAGCATAAGCGAAGGTCATTTCCAAGACTTCGATTCGTTTGATGCAATAAATATACTAAAAGCGGTAACTGTAGACGACATATTAAACTTTATTGCCGATAACATCATCCCCGACCATATGGCAATTTCTATCATAAATCCATTGTAATCTGACCAAAAAAATAAATGAGGTGGTATTTTGAGTAACGCAACAATCACATTTCCACTCTTTGGAGACGGCTTTTCCCTTGACTTTTCCAGATACTTTACGCTATTCG
>WQTE01000067.1 GCA_009786445.1 Oscillospiraceae bacterium
CGGAATCCCGGCTTTTGCTCCAAATAATCCAATATCACTCATATAGATTTTATAAGAATTCAAATCCGCATAAAACGCTAATGCTGCTTCTCCCCTTTTAGTTTTTTGACATTTTAGTACTAATCCCGCCGATATGAGCCACTGCAGCCCAAGTTCATAATGTACGGCACGGGCATTGCTGCCAATCAGTGCGTATTGAAATTTCTTATTTTCTTTTGCCAGTTGAGACGGCAAGCTGTCAAAAACAGCCCTTATCTTCACTTGCTCCGTCGATGTCGCATATTTCCCCATATCGCCGTAATACATGCTAAGTATCTCTTGATGCACGGCAGACACCATAATTGACTCCGCATTATTCTTCCACTCCAACACAGCCTTAGGCATTCCACCTGTGAATAAATACTCTCGAAACAACTGCATAGCTGTATCATGCAGGCTCATAGGCTGATTGGAGGTAAAACTTTCTTCAATAATCGAAATCAGGTTTGGATTTATCTCCATGAGGTATTCCTGAAATGTCATTGGATACATAACAATTCT
Organism: Oscillospiraceae bacterium; assembly: GCA_009786445.1. Classification (GTDB taxonomy): domain Bacteria; phylum Bacillota; class Clostridia; order Oscillospirales; family Oscillospiraceae; genus WRMH01. The sequence goes on from WQTE01000067.1 coordinate 541, forward strand.
ATCCGCTTTCCCTACCGGAAACGAAACACCGTCTTTAACAAGAAACGAGCCTAATAAGCTACCTGCTCCGATTACATGATATTCAGGTGCTTGTTCACAGAAATATTTTAGTGATGTAATAGCGTTTCCGCACGCCTGTATTTCGTCGAAGAAAATTAAGGTTTTACCCGGCGTGATTGTTTGTCCGGAAAAGCCTTCAAGTTCACGTATTATTCTACTTGGATTTAAGTCTTTCTCAAAAATCTTTCTCAAATCGCCGCTTGTTTCAAAATTAAACAATACAACATTTGCATACTCTGTTTTGCCAAAATCCAACACAGAATAGCTTTTGCCAATTTGCCTCGCCCCTACAAGCAGTAATGGCTTTCTGTCATGCTTGTTTTTCCACTCGATAAGTTTTTGAGTAATCAATCGTTTCATTATAAATCTCCGAACTGCGGTTATCGTACTTAAACAGCCGCGAAACTTTAGCAACCGATTGCGATGTTTAACTAAATAATAACATAACACCTATCGAATTTCAAGCATTTTCACATTATACGTTCCTAAAACGTGATTATTCACTACGTTTTCCTAACCAATCCCGCAATTTGCCAACGCACAACGACCGAAAGTTTATCAAAACCTCCGGTTTTTTCGCTATAGGTGATGTTTGTTCTTGCGCTTGGAACTGTATTTTAACTCCACTCGGCAAAATAAATCGAAACACGACCCTATTCTTTCCGGTTCTAACGTACTCTCTCCGCCAAAAGTATCTGTACTCGCGATTGAATAATTCGGGCAGTATCTTCTGCAGAGCGTTGTCCTGCGAAAAATGGTAGGACATCTTCACGTACAATATTCTGAACAGGATGCTCGATAATTGGTGTATGTCCAATGTTCGCGACCAACTCACGTAGTAACTCTGCATCAGCTTCCGTGAGCGGAGGCACTTCTACCGAGTTTCCTTCCCAAAACGCAGTCATGGGAGCTGCCCTATCCAGTTCATTGGAAATTACTTGCTCGAACATATCAACCCGTGTAGGGAAAACATTGTCACCCTGAAATACACCCGGTAATAGGCTTATACGTGCAAACTCCCATGCTGCCTCTATATGAGGACTGTTTGCACGAATGCCGATTGCAGTTCCCAATGGAGCCTGTACTGCGTGGACAGGTGCATCTGACGAGGGAAAGCCAAAGGCGGTAAAGCCTCCCAGCCTTGTCCGGAGTTCACGAAAATGCCTCAAGCAGCGAATGCTCGCAAAAGGTATAAGCAGTTGTTCTCCACGTAACAAGTTACTTTCCGGGTCCCACCCACTTATTGATAAATTATCTGAAATCCTTTCCCAACCTTGGTCAGCAGGTATGGTCAAAACGAAATTTAAAACATTGATGAATGAATCGCTGTCAAAATTTGCCGTCCCATCCTTCTCAGAAAAGAAAGTGTCGTCTGCAAACAGTAGTTTATCCAACATATACAGGCGATCAAGCGTCACTCCGAGTGGATAGGAATATCCCGCCGCCCTTGCTTCTTGGTAGAACTTAATAAAATCAGCATAGGTCCACTCTTCAGGTGCGCTCGGAAATGTTGAAGACATTCCCATAATAGTCAGCATAGAGAAATTAGGAGCAAGCTTTACAAGTTCACCACGGCTGTTTTCCCAAGTGGAAAGAATACTTGGAAAAAAGTCTTCCCGTTGTAAATACGGATCTGCATCAATCATCTGATATAAATCAAGCATGAATACGCCTTCAGATAATGCAGCAACAAAATCAGCACCAAACCATGAGAGCTTAAAAATATCCGGTCCTCTGCCTGTCATAAGTTCTATTCGTAACCGTTCCATGTCGCTATGAGTATAATTTATGACTTCAATCCGATGAGTAAGGCTTTGGCGATTAAACTGAGCTGCTTGATCCATCAAGGGTGATGTATTTATGTCAATGCCTCCGAGGGTGATGATTTCGCGTTCATAGGGAAGCCAAGGCTCATCACCGGGGGTTAATAAGAATAAAGTGATGTCAAAGCGACGTGAAGAAGAATTCCAGCTCCTATCTGCAATAGTAATTTGCCCGTCATCCCACGGCAAAAAACTGCCTCTACCCAGCCCTGCATTGAGGCTCACGCCAAGATCAATAAAATTAATCAGTGTAGTGAATGACCCATCCGACTCGCGGTAACCAACCACCTCTTGACCATTACCAATGAAATAAAAATCAAATACACTTGTTACAGGTGCAGGAAAAACCCCACTTATTTGCCCTATTGAACTCTCCGCTTCAATTAAAGGACCATCTACTATTGCAACATTCTCAAAATCTACTTTGTGAAACATGATGAGGTCTGTTGCAGGAGACCATACATAATTAGGCACTATGATTTGACCACTATACGTCCTATTGAATGATCCTGCAGAAAGTGTCCCGTCTACTACTTCGTGAAAATCCCCTGTGATACCATTATCAAACAGGAAAAAAGATCGCCAGTTGAAGTCTTCCGGCGGACTTTGTAAGTCCGCCGGAAACCAGTGAACTGAAGCTACTGCATTTCCATCTAAATCAAATGCTACTTCAAAGATTCCAAATTCCCGCTGTTCATTATTAAGAGCATCAATTCCTGTAACAGACACGATTGTACCATCAGGTGAGATTCTACGATAGACATAGGTGTGGCTATACTCAATATCAACAGACGCCTCCCCTAATAAGGCATCCTCCCTGGTATAAGGAGGTAGTACAACACTATCGTGTGTGACGAGGGAGATATAGTTATTGTCGTGTTTCTCAAACCCTATAATATGTAAAAAGTCTACTTTTTCATCTAGAACTGTACGAAATAATTTACGCTCATTTGTCCCGTCTGCATCTAACGTAAGCAAAATAAAACCTGTGTTTCCTGTTACCTCGTCAATGTACAGAGAATAGAAATGCAGTTGCTCTTGGTGCAAAAAGAAATTTCCCTGAAATATGTCGAAATCAAAATCTAAGGGGAAAGACTGTACACGATAATATTGCCGCATTTCAAGCAAGCCAACATCACCAATTATTTCATATTCAGAACTGCCACATGCAGTTAAAACAACTGTGATAATTAATATAAATGCTATAAGGTATAAAGCCGACTTTTTCATGTTGTGCCCTTTAACCCCGCTCGGCAAGATAAACAGAAACACGACTTTGTATTATTCTTGCCGCTTCCTCTGCTGTATGCCGCCCGGTAATGAAATCTGTGACGCCCTCTTCAATTACTGCACGCAACGTTCCGTGAATAATCCAGTGTACCGTTGCATTGTTTATCAAGTCCCGAAGGGTCTCCTCTATATCCGCAGATATTGACATAGCAGTTAGATTAGCCTCAAAATCTTCTGTTCGCAATGGAATATATCTTGTAGAAGTACCTGTTGCACCAGGTAAAAGGGTATCCCTTATAAACTGCCAAGCGGTGTCTTTACTTTGGCTGTTATCAAAAATGCCGAATGTATGCGTAACATAAGCTCTATGAATGCCCTCTCCTGCGCTCGGAAGGCCTATATACTCAAACTCAAAACTGAAATCTTCCGGCATTCCTGCCTCCGATTCTCCAATTACCCAGCCATGAAGCCAAAAAAATTCAACTAAATCAACAAACTCCTCTCCACTTGCCACCCTTCTCCAATCCGGATCCGGATTCCACCACCAGTGAGCATAATCCGGGTTTTCCGGTATTTTAGCAGCCAACTCAAGTAGTCGGATAAACAACTCACTATCAAAATTACTATTACCGGCATAGTGGTCGATAAATTCGTAACTCATAAGCTCAAGTATCGTTAAGACAAAGCCGACACCCGTAACCTCAGCTCCTAACGGTTCTGCATTTCCTAATCTGACAACATCTTCCATTACATCAAGAAATTTGTCAAAAGTCCAATATTCCCTTGTTACCCCGGGGTCAGTAGATACCATTGACACTATTGCGAATCTGTTTCCGATAGCCGGTAGTCCGCCTTTAGAATCTTCAAGTCCTCTAAGTATATTCGGAAAGAAGTCATCGCGACTGATTTCCGGGTCTAAATCAATAAAACGGTACAAATCCGAGAGAAAACCTTGCATGATTAACGCATCTCGCAATTCTTGTGAATAAGAGCAAACACCAAGGCGAATAACATCAGGCATCTCCCCTGCAAGTATATCAAAATGCAGCCGTCCAACCGCTTGTCTAAAGTCGACACCATCGCTTAAATCAAAGTAGTCACGTATGATAATTTGCTGAAACGGATTTCTTCGGTTATATGCCATTACCTGCTCTATAGTGTGGGGTGAAAACCCAAATCCTGCCAGCACTATGCGGTCAATTCCTTCCATAACAAATCTATGCGTAGGCGTGAGAACAGATAACTCGACACCATACATATCAGATGATTCCCACCAATGGTGTGCGACAACTACCCGACCCTCTGTAGCGGTGACAAAAATATCACCGGGCGCTGAAAGGAGTAGATTGGATTCTAAGAAATCCAGAATATACTCTGTTTCACCTGTATCTAAGAAAAAACCATAGAGATATTGTGTTGAGCGTATATAAAAGTCAAACCGACTGGTTTCATCGGCCGAATAGATTCCTGAAATGAAAAGACCATCAAGCAAGAGGTAATGTTCCTCCACGACCTCTCCCGTTGCTATTTCAACTATTTGTATCGTATTAAATTGCTCTGCTTGGCGTAAAATTGTGCCGTCTATACCAAATGCATACGCGGCATGAACAAGAGGTATATAATTTATATATGTGAGTGTATCGTCCCATATATGGACTATGGAACCTCTTTGTAAACTAAACTCCCTTACTGCAAAACAACCGCTTTCATCAAACACGGCATCAATCCCAAATCGACTGCCACCCATCGGGAGTAATTCTATTCTATTCAGCAAATCTCCGGCCGAATTGTACTTTTCGTGATATAGTGTGCTATCTGTTCTATCACTATTATGTGCCTGAATTATTATGACAAACTCGCCGTTTGCATCCTTGTTAAACCCGACAATGTCAATAAAGTGATGTTCGCTGACTTCAACTGATATGCTTTCTGCAATATTTCCTAATTTGTCTATTCCCCTGACGTGAATATATTGATCATATGTGAAGTAAAGATTACCCTCCTCTGATTCATATGATTCGTAAAAGAGTTCTGTAAAAATGTAGTAGATGAATTCGCCCCAAACAATGAGACCGGATACTTGTCCTGTAATACCCGTATCTAAGTTAATAATCCCATCTTTTGCTATAAAAACATAATCCTCTATCATGTCTCTATGATAATACTCATAATCCTGCTCGCTTCCATAGTTGTTACATGCAATAACCATTATCATCATAATCATGACCAGCGGTAAAAGAGATAGATAATATATCTTGCTTTTTTTCATTTCAAAACTCTTTCTAATACTCAGTACAAATTTTACAGGAGCAAACAGATTTGTTTGCTCCTGTAAAACACGCCATCATCTTAAACCCATAGTAGTGACGTATTGTGTGTTACTAGACGACATTATGACATTTGGGCTGGAAATAGTATGTCCATCATTAGCTTTCTCATATCGAAAGCGGCGACTGCCCGCTCCAACATTGTTCCAATGTATCATTACAAGCCCGTTTCTTGTTACACGCTGGCTGCCTCCAAACCTATATCCATGACCAGTTCCATTGCGCCTATATAATGCTATATTAAATGTAGAGTTTGAAGGCGATGCAGTAGATGAAACAGTGGCAAACCATTGAATGTGGCTGTGGGTATAATTCCGCCACGGACCTTCATGCCACGATGCTGAAAAAGATAGTGTTGATTGGTGATTATTGGCGCTTGCTGATGGAGCTATAGTGATACCCAGCGTAAATGATGTTACCAGTGTGAGTGCTGCTAACAATAGCACCATGAATTTTTTTCTCATATCTATATACCTTCCTTTTTAATAACTTTTACTGTTTCCCACCTTCGCAAAAGATGTTGTTAACTGACGATAACATGAATGTAAAATTTTGACCATACTGTTTGGCGGAAATTTTCTCTTCCGTGCAAATTTTTTCTTCCGCCAAACAGTATGGTCAAAAATCTGAAAATAGCATAGAATACTCTTATCATAAACAAAAGGAGAATTGTCCCACATGAAAAACATAATCACATACGTTTGCACGTTCCTACTTACGGTTTCAATGAGTACAAGTTTACATTATCAAGTTTTATGTAATGACTATCGGCCATGCGAAATTGCAGAACCTTTATATGTCATTCCGGTACCAGGTGAACTTGTAAAAAAATAAGACTTAATGGAATTACTTATAAGAGTTTAATCCCATTTTCTTCGGCGAAGTCTAAACAAATTTCACATAAGTTTTCCTCACCTCTGGCTCGATTGATAAAATATGCCTCCTGAAGATACTTCTTTGCCTCGTCCTTCTTATCGAGCATGACCAGAGCATAACCTTTATTGAATAAGAGTGCCGCGAAAGAGCGGTAAGCTCCATACTCAATGCAACGCTTTATCCCTTCATCGCATAGTGATATTACTTCTTCGTGTTGACCTTTCATGCCTATCCAGTTGGTCAGTGGATGAAGTAATGCCGTATACATTGGGGTTACGCCCTCATCGTCTACAACTTTCATTTCAATGTATTTTTTGACTGCATAAAGTATCTCTATTGCGGTATCCTTTTCACCTGCATCATGATGGGCAGAAGCCAGATTCTCAAGTATTACCAAGTCATCCTTAGATAGTACGTGACTTAGAATTTTATCAGACGAAAAATCTTCTATAGACATTGCTGCAACATTCTTCATCGCTTCAAGAATTTCGTCCGGCGGCTCTCCTCTATGCATTGCTAATAACACTCGCGCATGTAAAATAAGCTGTCTGTAGACTCTTTCGAGTTTATGCATTGACTCCAGTTCATTAACCAGTTTTTCTGCATTATCTAAGTTCCCCGACCGTAGTGCCTGATTTATCTGATGCTTTAAGCGAAAGGCTTTTAACTCCTTGTCACTTTTAAATGATGGAAATATCTCAGGAGCTTGCCCCAGCCGTTCCATGAGTGCTTCATATGTGACTCTTGAGGGCGCTTGCGCTCCGTTTTCGATGCGGGAAATACTACTCAGGGAACATATCCCAAAGCAAAGCTCCTCTTGACTTATTTTTTGTTTTACACGGTTTGTGCGGATGATTTCCCCTATTGACAGCATTTACCAAATCCCCCTACTTAGTATATCCAAAATTTTTCATCATTGAGCGGCTATCGCGCCAGTTTTCCTTTACTTTTACCCAAGTTTGCAGAAAAACCTTTGCACCCATGAATCGCTCTATATCTTCCCTTGCATACTGACCGATTTTCTTGAGCATTGCACCGTTTTTACCTATTATCATACCCTTGTGACTCTGCTTTTCGCAGTATATCGTAGCATCAACGTCGATAATCGGAGCATCCTCATCTCCTCGCTCGGAAAACTCCGTAATCTCAACGGCAGTTCCGTGAGGAATCTCTTTATCAAGGCAAATAAGCAGCTTCTCACGTATAATCTCAGCCACAATCTGCCGCTCAGGCTGGTCCGTTGTCATGCCATCGGGAAAAAGCTGCGGACCGGGCTTGGCGTACCCCGTAAGCATAGAAAGAAGCTCCGGAACACCTAAGTTTTTCCGTGCAGAAATCGGCAAAATAGCATCAAACCCATAGTGCTTGGAGTAAGTCTCAATAATCGGAAGCGTGAGGTCAAAACGGACAGTGTCAATCTTGTTTATGACCAGAATACAGGGCACGCCGGAAGATTTAATATGCTCAATCAGCATCTCCTCCTGAGTGCCGACATTATCTACAGGCTCAACCATAAGCAAAACACAATCGACATCAGCTACACTATCCCTTACGACACCAACCATATACTCACCAAGCCGTGTCTGAGCCTTATGAAACCCGGGAGTATCAAGCAAAACAATCTGCGCATCTCCATGTGAAAACACTCCGAAAATCCTATTACGCGTAGTCTGAGGCTTAGGCGAAACAATAGCCACCTTATCCCCCGTCACAGCATTGGTAAGTGTAGACTTCCCAACATTGGCACGCCCAACAATAGAAATCATAGCAGTCTTAGTTATCATCATAAAAATCATTCCTTTCGAAAATCCCTCAGCAGGGAAAGGGTGTTAAAAATCTAAAAATTAGTGCGAGTAAAGAAAAACAAAACAGCTTAAGAAAAAAGCTACATGGTGGCATAAACAGTAATACACAGCAAAGAGGCGCCTACGAATTTCTTAGATTTTTAGCGCCCTTTCCCTGCTGAGCTCAGCTTCTATATCACGCATTTCCTTTTCAGACTCATCATCATAGTGGTCATACCCAAGCAAATGAAGCGTAGAATGAATAACCATATGAATAAGCTCCTGCAAAATCGAGTGCCCAAACTCATCAGCCTGCCGCTGAATTGTCTCAACAGAAATGACCATATCGCCAAGTGGCACAAATCCTGAAACAAGATCAATATCCACATCCACTATTCCACTCCACCCGGGGCACCCAAATTCCTGCATAGGAAAAGAAAGAACATCAGTAGCAGCATCTTTACCCCTGTGCTCCAAATTATACCGCCTAATACCGATATCATCGGTGAGGAGAACATTTACAACACAAGGCATATCCACACCCTCACGCAGAAGTGTCAGATGTATAGCCCTTTTCATGTACTTTCTTTCAGTGCAGACAGGGACACCTGCAACTTGCCGAGTATAAACTTTGTGCTTAACCTTGTCGATATTATTCACCACCATAAAGCCGCAATAGCGGGCGGCCGGGGACGGTCGCGCCCCTACGATTTTCTCTTTTCACGCCTGTCATAAGCCTCGATTATGCGAGACACAAGCTCATGGCGCACCACATCTTTAGAAGAAAGCTTGCAAATTCTTATATCCTTCACATCATCAAGAATACGCATTGCATCCTTGAGCCCGCTGGTCTTGTCAAGCGGCAAATCAATTTGAGTGATATCCCCCGTTATGACAATCTTTGAACCAAAGCCGAGCCGAGTCAAAAACATTTTCATCTGCTCGCGGGAAGTATTTTGCGCCTCATCGAGTATAATAAATGAATCATCCAAAGTCCGGCCGCGCATATATGCAAGAGGCGCAACCTCAATATTCCCCTTTTCCAGATATTTGTTATAAGTCTCAGCACCCATCAGCTCAAACAATGCATCATACAGAGGACGCAAGTACGGGTCAACCTTGCTCTGCAAATCGCCGGGCAAAAACCCAAGTCTCTCCCCCGCCTCCACGGCAGGGCGAGTCAGAATTATCCTGTTGACTTCCTTAGCACGAAAAGCCGCAACAGCACAAGCGACGGCGAGGTAAGTCTTCCCTGTCCCCGCAGGGCCTATCCCCAGGGTGACGGTACAGTTCTTAATCGCTTCAACATACTTCACCTGCCCAAGCGTCTTGGCTTTGATAGGCTTGCCCTTTGAAGAAATACAGACCACATCGCGGCTGAGCGCACCAATCTTGCCCTCCTGACCGTCCTTCACCAGACTGATTACATACTTCACCTTCTGCGGGTCAATAGCCTCACCGGCAGCAGCAAGCATCAAAAGACCGTTTATAGCCTTCCCGGCATAATGAATATTCTCCTCATCACCCGTTAGGCAAAGCTCCGAATTTCTATCAATAATCCGAACACCCAAATGGTCCTCAATAAGCCGAAGATTCTCATCAAGCGACCCAAACACGCTGATAATGCCCTCAAGCCTATCAACACTCATTGTCATTTCACCCATAAACAAAAATGCTCCTAGTAATTTTAAGTTTTGCTACCGAAACATTCTATCACTAAGACTTTCAAACGTCCAACTAAATTTTCAGGAGCCGACCGGATTGCGTACCATCGGTAATAGGCATCAATCAAAAATTCACTATTTTTACTCTCATATGCTAGCGCATGTAGAAAATTCACACTTTGACGGCAATTTTCACACTTAAATGTGTATTGATTTTGCTTCGTTTTTGTGTTATTGTTGATTTGCAATAATTTTCATTTAGGAGTTTTAGACTATGAAAGACAAAACCGACAAAAACAAAAACGAAATGCAGGTAAACGAAGCTATGCCCGCGTATGACCGAAGCGGGTACTACACATACGCCGACTATTTAACTTGGGACGACGATGAACGTTGGGAGTTAATTGACGGAAAACCATACCTGATGTCTGCCCCAACCCCAAATCATCAACTACTGCTCGGTGAAATATATAGGCAATTGGCTAACTTTCTAAAAGGCAAAAAGTGCAGAGTATTTTTTGCACCACTCGATGTGCGGTTAAATCACGACACTTTAGACGACACCGTTGTTCAGCCTGATTTATTGGTTGTCTGCGACAAAGGCAAATACTCTGATAACAAAGCACTCAAAGGCGCACCTGACTTAGCAGTTGAGGTCTTATCACCGTCAAATCCAAAACACGATACTTTGATAAAGTACAAAAAATATATGGAATCGGGAATTCAGGAATATTGGGTTGTTGACCCGATTTCAAAAACCGTAAATGTCCACATTCTAAGCGACGGCAAATATGTCACACAGCACTACAACGAGACAGATAAAATATCAGTTCACGTTCTGGAAGGCTGCACAATCGACCTAATCGAACTATTTGCCGAGATGGTTTAAGGTATTATGTGTCTAAAAACGAATGTTAAAATGCATCAGCACTCGTTTAACCCTTTTACCAGATATAATACGCAACAAATATCGTCACAAAAAGCTTGTGTTATGCTGTATAATATGCTATTATCTAGCAGAAAGGCCATACGATAGTGGCCGCAGCGACCGAGAAGTGTTGCAACCACGACTCGGCGAATGTAGGGAATCGCTTAAAGAAAACGCCTACAAACACGGATTTCTCCGCCACCACGACTTGCTTAGTATACTCATTTTTTATGAGATTAGCAAGGTTTGATTTGGTGTTGGCTTTCCGTAACAAACGCTAAATTAACTTTTGGCGCAGTAGGCAAGGCATTATATGCCCTCCACTGCGTCATTTTTCGTGTGGTCTTATCTAAAATTAGGAGGTAAGGGAAATGCAAGACATGGGCAAATTGTTAGTATCAGGCAACGGAAAGGATTATTTAAAAACTCGAATCTCTAGCACGGTCATAAACATCGTAATTGCCGGCGCATTTGTAGTAATTGGTTTTATCCTTGCAAATCAGTTCGGCTATAGAACCATGGGAGGAGCTTTAGGGCAAGGTGTAGGAGGCTTGTTTGGCGTAACTGTACCGCAAGTAAGAACAGTTGACTTTTACATCTTCATGTGGGGAGGAATATTTATAGCAGTGCTTATTGTTGTTATGGATTTAGTTCAACGCCACTTTATTTCGAAAACGGAAATCTCGGTGTATGAGACCGGGATAAAAGGGAGTGCGGTCGGAGAAAAATATGGCAAGAAACTTGAAGACACTACCAAGGTATCTGCATTTCAAGTTGAATATGACCGCCTGACTTCCGTTGAAGTGGAGAGTAAAGCGCGTCTATTGGTCAATGCGTCCGGTCGGATATATTTAATTGGCGTTGCTAATCCAAATGAAATCGCTGAGGTTATTAACAGCAGATTAAGCCAAAGTAAGGGTAAATAGCCAAGTGTTGGCGAAAATATTGTGTTATTAAGAAACTGAATGTACAAAAGCCAAAATTTGATAACAAGATTAAGATATGGAGGAATTTTAGAAATGAAAAAAATTGTAAAATGCTTCTTTACAGTTGTGTTAGTAGCAGTAATTATGGTACCACTAGTGGGTTGTGGCGATGACTCGTTAGATGGCACTTGGAGAGGTTATCCGGAGGGAGGGATGATGATAATTTCTTTTTCCGGAAACAGCGTATCAATGGGTCTTAGTCCTCAATACCGAGACCTGAATGGTACATTCACAATATCCGGAAATAAGATTGAGTTTATTTGGACTAGAGAAACTATTACTGGGATAGAAGGGGTGCAAAACCCTGAAAGCATTGTCTTGGATCCCCCACGAATTGAAGCTATAGCCTTTTCTCGCACAGAAAACACAATCACTCTGGACGGGATACAGCTTGTGCGGCTACAGCGATAAGCGACTACAATAGTCAGCAACTCACAGTTGTCAGGCACAATATAACACAGAAAGGAAACTATGAAAATGCGTAAAATTCTTACTTTAATTTTGGCGCTGATTATGATTTTTATACTTGCCGCATGCGCACCTCAAGCTCTAGTCCCAACTCTTGCAGATACGGAAAATGGAGCACAAGCAGTCAATGGAAATGAACTCCCCTCAGGAGAAGTGATTATTGCTGAGGCAGTTCCTTCTCATGGGATTGATGTTCTGCCACTTGCTATGAGGCACGTCGGCGATTGGCCAAATTGGGAGTATCGCTTAATGGGTTCAAATCCGGCTTTAGGTTTGGGACCTGAAATCAATAGCTTAGGGCAGGAAGGTTGGCTGTTAGTAGGGATAGCTTCTTATACAGGGCAGGCTGCGTTAGCAAATAACTTTTATATTTTCGTGCGTCCAATTCCTTAAACACTACAACAATACAAAGAAAAGGAAGTCATCATGCCACTACTTGACCAATTAAGTAAAAAAATCACAGCTACTACGCAAAACGTTGTCCGCAGTACAAAAGAATTCGCTGATACGGCGCGGCTAAATTCGATGATTGGCGATGAGCAACGCAAAATTGATTCTTTATATGCGCAAATAGGAAAACTCTATTATGAGAATGAGGAACATAAGAGCGAAACAGAAATAGGTCAGCATTGTAATATCATCACCATTGCTATGGAGCGTATAGAAGAACTACAAGCGGAAATTAATCAAATAAAGGGTGTGGTGCCCTGCCCGGTATGTGGTGCTGATGTTCCTTTGTCTTCAACTTTTTGCGGAGGCTGTGGTACAAAAACCGTAGATGATAATGAAATCGAAAGTGATGTTCAAACAGGTGTCAATACGAAATCTTGTCAGAAGTGCGGTGAGGGAGTCGAAGAGGATTTGGTGTTTTGCACATCATGTGGCAACCATATGGAGAGCGAATAGATATGTAGGGGGCTGTAGCAAAACACTAGATTTGTCATTCTGAGAGAGCGGAGCGACCGAAGAATCTTTCTCGTAAGGCACTTATTGAGCAATAAGATTCTTCGCTTC
>WQTE01000068.1 GCA_009786445.1 Oscillospiraceae bacterium
GCAATGCTTGTAAAACGTAGATATTATGACATCATGGAAAACGAGGAATGGCTGAATGAAATGGCACAAGACGGTCACGCCATGAATGACTGTAGCGCAGGGCTTTTTACAGATGTGTTCTCGTTTGAGAAATGCGAACCCGGCGAATATATTTTTCGTATTTTAATGTTGGACAATAACGTAAAGCACCTTGAATCCATGCGCTATCTGCGCTTTTTGCGTGAAAGCGGGGCGGAACACGTCGGAAGCAATGGTAACGCCGTTTACTTGCGCAAAAAGGCCGACGGCGACCCTTTTGATATACTTACAGACAGGGATTCACGCTTAAAATACCATAGTAAAATGGTACGGCTGTATGCGTGGAGTTTGCTGGCTTATCCTGTCATTTTGGCTATCGCCGTTGGAGTATTGGTATTAAGTTGGTTGCTAGACATATCCTCAGAATGGTGGTATATAGGTGCCGGATTGGCTGGTGGCGTGGCTATCGGTTTATTGCTGACGGTGAGTATAGTCTTAAAATGTTTCCAAGCACTCCGACATCACCGCAAAGTTGTTAAGCGGCTTAAAAACGAGGGGTTATTGTACGAATAAATGCACATTCTCCAACCCTTTGCTTCTCTTTAACTGAACATGGGCTATCCCACCGTAGACAAATACGTTGAGGGTAGAAAATGAACTGTCACCAGGTCTGGCGCACAAACCCTGCAAAAACCACAGAATATGGTATATGCACAGAAAAAAAGCACATTATTTTGTTTTTCTGTGCATATTTCTATTGAAAACTTTTTACAATGGGTATATAATACACAGATGGTTGCATCATGTAACCAAAGTTAGAATATTCACGAAAGCTGGTGTTTACTCTGTATCTTAAATCTTTAGAAATACAAGGATTCAAGTCTTTTCCAACACATACGCGCCTTACGTTTGAAAAGCCGATAACGGGTATAGTCGGACCCAACGGAAGCGGTAAATCCAATGTCGCCGATGCCCTGATGTGGGTTATGGGTGAACAATCCACGAAAAACCTCAGAGGCGGGAAGATGGAAGATGTTATCTTCGGCGGCACGGTCAGGCGCCCGCAACTGGGCTTTGCCGAGGTTTCACTTATACTTGATAACTCTGATGGACGATTAGGTCTCGAAACATCCGAGGTTATGCTGACCAGAAGATATTATCGCAGCGGTGAGAGCGAATACTATATAAATCAGTCACTCGTCAGGCTCAAGGATGTCACGGAACTACTCATGGACACGGGTCTCGGTCGTGAGGGCTACTGTGTTATCGGGCAAGGCAGGATTTCGGAAATACTTTCCACAAAGAGCAAGGACAGGCGTGAAATCTTTGAGGAAGCTGCCGGCATTTCACGCTACAGGCACAGAAAAGACGATTCGGAGCGTAAACTTTCACAGACCGATGAAAACTTACTCAGGATTGGCGATAAGATTTCCGAACTTGAAGAGATGGTTGAGCCGCTTCGTCAGCAAGCGGAAGTTGCTAAAAAATACTTATTGCTCAGCGGTGAGCAGCGGGGTATAGAAATTTCTCTTTGGTTAAATGAGCTCGAAGCCCTTAAAACACGCGCAGAGCGTACGGAGCAGGACCATGTTTCCGCAGTGCGTAATCTAGATGCTGCAAAAATCGCTCTTGACTCTATATTCTCAGAATCCGAATCGCTAGCTGAAATGACACGTGAGAGCGATGTTGAAACTGAGTCGGTCAGAGAACTTGTATCTGCATCCGAGAGCAGATATAGTGAAGTTGAAAGCACAGTGGCTGTTTTGAAAACACAGCTTGAAAGTAATACCGATCAGATTGAAAATCTCTCTATAGAGCTTGAAAGCCATGATAATCAGAGTGATGGTGTTGGCTCCCAAATATCTGAGCGCGAAAGTAGGCTCAGCCATATAGCAGAAGCCAAAACGCAAAAAGACAGCGAGATAAATAAAATAATCGCCGAACTGCAAGCCATATCTGACGGTGCAGGTGAATCTTCACAGGCTCACACGGCGCTCATAAGAGAGGAACAAGAACTTGGAGCCAAATACACGGAGGTTAAGTCCGAATTTTCTGCGCTTGCATCGCAAGCTCAGGAGCTTTTTGATATGGATGAATCCGTCAAGCAGGAACTCGCCACCGCAAGGGAAGAGTTCAAGCTCTCTTCGAGCGAGCACGAGAGCAAAAATGCTGACCTTACCAAGGCGGGGGAGGAGATAACTTCTCTTGAAAATGTTATCGGCGGCCTGACACTCAAAGCCCAAAATCGCATAAAAAAAGCCGACACTGCCGGGGAAAAGGCTGATCGGCTATCGCTTGAACTTGAAAAGCTGCATACCAGAAAAAATATCCTTACAGAGATGGAAAAAGATTTTCAGGGGTATTCCAAATCTGTTAAGCTCATCATGCAAGAGCACTCGAGAGGCTCTCTCAAAAACATTCACGGTACGGTCGGAAATCTTATAAAAACCGATAACGATTACGCCGTTGCCATTGAGACAGCTCTTGGCGGAGCTATGCAAAACATCATTGTTGACACCGAGGAAGACGGCAAAACGGCAATAAATTACCTAAAGCGCCGTGATGGCGGCAGAGCTACTTTTCTGCCGATTTCTACAATCAAAGGCGATGTCATGAATGACTCTGCGCTCAGAAATGACGAAGGGTTTGTGGGACTTGCGCTTGATTTGGTGAGTTTTGCCGATAAGTACAGCGATGTTTATGCGAGGCTATTGGGCAGGGTAGTAATTGCCGATAATCTTTCATCCGCCGTAAACATAGCGAGAAAGCATGGCCACAAGTTTAAAATTGTAACCTTGGATGGACAAGTCATGAATGCCGGCGGCTCTATGACCGGAGGTTCCGCCGCAAGCAATGTCGGTGTGCTGTCCAGAGCCAATGAGCTATCACAGCTCAGCGGACGTATCAGTTCATGCAGTGATGATGTGGCTGCCGCTGAACGTGAACTGGCTGAGTGCGTGCGCGAAAGGACTGCCGCTGAATATGAACTCAGCACAGCGCAGTCTGAACTACAAACCGCAAAAGAGGAACTGCTCAAGCAGGAACTTGAAAAGAACCACCGTGAACAAAATCTGCAAACGTCAAAAGAACGAATAGGGTCTTTGACAAGTGAGCACAGTTCTATAGAGACGAGAATAGATGCAAACACCGTTAAGTCGTCAGAACTTAAGGAAGAAGTTATTAACATCGAGGTTAAAATAGAGAACATTAGAAAAAAAATCGACGAGGCAATCTTAGGGCACGAAAAACTTTCTGCAGAGCGCGAGAGGATAAACGCAATTCTTGCCTCTCTCCGTGCTGATGTAGCCGGACTGGATGCCGAGAGCGAGTCTCTTACAAAATCTGTATCAGAACTTCGCAATCTCCGTGACGAAATGTTTGGAAACAGAGAACGTCAACTTGAGACTATTGACGATCTAAATTCCAGAAATGAACGTATTTGTGCTGAAATTGCGCAAAAAGAGCAAGAATTGCTCAGAGTTGCCGATGAGACAGCAAAGCACAAAGAGCGACTCAACAAGCTCGGCGTAAGAAAACTCGAAATTGAAGCCAAGCGCAATAATCTCAGCAAGGATATACAACTCAAAAACGACGAACTTCTCAATCTTCAGCGTGACTGTTCACGCCTTGAGCAAAAGAAGCAGAGCATTGAAATGGAAGAAAAGCAGATTATTGATAAGCTTTGGGATCACTATGAACTTTCAAGAACCGCTGCTGCAAATGCAGGCACACCGATTGAGGATGTCAAAGCCGCTCAAAAACGCCTCAACACGATAAAACGCGAAATCTTAGAACTCGGCACACCTAATATAGGCGCAATTGATGAGTATGAGAGAGTCAGCACAAGGTATGAATTCCTTACCTCACAGCGTGACGATGTTGAAAAGGCGAAGGCAGAGCTTATTGAGATTATCACTAAGATAACTGCCGAAATGTGTGAAATATTCTCACGTGAATTCTCTATCATCAATCAGCATTTTGAGCGTACCTTCAAGCAACTGTTTGGTGGCGGCAGAGCATCTCTTTTGCTCGAAGACCCGGACGATATTTTGGGGTCAGGTATTGAAATACAGGTGCAACCGCCCGGAAAGTCGCTTAAAAACATTACTTTGCTCTCAGGTGGTGAGAAAGCTTTTGTAGCAATTGCCATTTACTTTGCGATTTTGGCTGTCCGTCCGCCGCCATTTGTTGTCATGGACGAGATTGATGCTGCGCTGGACGATGCCAATGTCGTCAGATTTGCAGACTACATGCGCCTGATGTCGGATAAAACTCAGATGATAGTGATATCTCACAAGCGCGGTACTATGGAAGAAGCCGATGTGCTGTACGGTGTAACAATGCAGGAATTGGGAGTTTCCAGCTTGCTTTGCGTGGATGTAGAGGAAGCAGAAAAGGCTATTCGCAGTAAAGTTGCTGTGAGATAGATAGAAAAGAGCAATAAAACAATATGAAATTTTTTAGCAAACTACAGGAAAGTTTATCAAAGTCGTCTCGCAAACTTGGAGCTCTGTTTGCATCTTTTACAGGTGCTGATGATGATTTTTATGATCAGCTTGAGGAAACTCTGGTTCTCGCCGATGTTGGTGCTTTGATGTCAGCTTCTATCGTTGATGACCTGCGAGAGGTAGTTCTCAGTGAGGGCATACGCGGTGCAGATGAGATTAAAGCTGCTCTTTCCAAAATATTGGCAGAAAAGCTCTCGATGTCTGATAATAAGTTAAAACTTGGTACCCGACCGTCTGTAATACTAGTCGTCGGAGTCAATGGGGTAGGAAAAACGACCACAATAGGCAAACTTGCGTACCGTTATGTCCGTGAAGGAAAGAAAGTTCTTATGTGTGCGGGCGATACGTTCCGCGCGGCAGCTGGTGAGCAGCTATCTATCTGGGCTGAGCGTAGCGGAGCAGATATTATTCGTCGCGATGAAGGTGCCGATCCGGCATCTGTGATGTATGATGGCATTAATGCCGCCAAATCACGCGGTGTAGATGTTATTATCTGTGATACTGCCGGGCGTTTGCACAATAAGTCAAACCTTATGAATGAGCTTTCCAAGATACACCGCATAATAGATCGTGAGCTTCCCGAAGCCGACAAAGAAACACTGCTTGTTTTAGATTCTACAACGGGACAAAACGGCTTGATTCAGGCACGAGAGTTTAAAGACTCCGCAAATATTACGGGCATCGCTCTCACAAAACTTGATGGTACGGCTAAGGGCGGTATAGTCTTTGCTATTACAGGCGAGCTCCTGGTTCCGGTCAAGCTCATAGGCATTGGTGAGGGTGTAGAGGACTTGCTTGATTTTGATGCAGCAGAATTTGCGAGTGCTATTTTAGCATAAGCATAGAGGTGCTTTATGAAAAAATTTGTATTAGCGACTGCAAATCAGGGGAAAGTAAGAGAAATGCGCAGCATTTTGACAAGTCTCGGCATAGATTGTGTTTCGCGCGATGAAATCAATATTGACCTTGAAATTGAGGAAACCGGTACTACCTTTCTTGAAAATGCTACACTTAAAGCAACTAAGATTTCCGAGATTTCCTCTTTAGCCGCTATAGCTGACGATTCGGGACTAATGGTAGAAGCTCTCTCCGGTGAGCCGGGTGTATACTCAAGCTCGTTTGGTGGGGATTGTTTAACAGATTATGAACGTTGTTTATTTTTGTTAAAAAAACTGGAAAAAACGGAACAAAGACGTGCAAAATTCGTCTGTACTATTGTATGCGTTTTCCCGGACGGCAATATGGTCTCGGCGGTAGGTGAGTGTCAAGGCACTATTTCGACAAAGCCTATGGGTACAGGCGGCTTTGGATATGACCCCGTATTTATACCCGATGGGTATAATAAGTGCATGGCAGAACTTACATCTGAGGAAAAGAACAAAATTTCACACAGAAGTATTGCACTGAGAGAATTTAAGGCCATATTAGCAAAACAAGATATAAGATAGGTGGAAAACGATGTATGAGAATTGGTATTTTTGGCGGCTCTTTTAATCCTCCGCACAATGGGCATGTACAGGCTGCAAATGTTGCAATTTCTTCTAATAAACTCGATTTACTAATTGTCGTGCCAACAGGTACACCGCCGCATAAGAAACTGCCTGAGAATTCTCCAAGTCCTGAAATGCGCCTTGAAATGACAAAAAATGCATTTTCTGAGCTAAAAAACACCATAATCTCCGATGCTGAGATTTTAAGCACCGAGCCGTGTTATACCATAGATACAGTTAACTCAATTAAAAGTGAATATCCCGGTTCGGAGATGTTTTTGTTGCTCGGAGATGATATGCATGATTCTCTCCTTTCGCATAAATGGAAAGATAGCAAGAAGCTGCTGAGGCTTGTGACTCCAATTTTACTCCCGAGGCATGTGATAGATATTTCATCCACAGAACTTCGTGAAATGCTTCCAAACCGTGAGGGGACTTCGTATATTTCGGATGATAATTATTCTTACATCATCAAGCACAGGCTCTATAATGCTAAACCGGATTGGGACTGGCTTAGAGGTCGGGCACATGAAATGCTTGATCCGGGCAGAATTCCACATGTTGATGCCTGTGAGATTGAAGCGATGAGACTTGCAGAGCGTTGGAATGTTAGTTTTGAAGATGCGCGTGAAGCCGCAATTTTGCATGATATTACAAAGAAACTTGATTTTAATGAAAATTTGTGTATAATAACAGGACATGGAGAAAAAATATATGAACTAAAAAAAGGCGAAGAAAAGCTTCTTCATTCGATTACGGGTTCGCTTCTTGCAAAATCCATGTTTGGTATGTCTGATGCCGTCACAAATGCAATCAGATGGCATACGACAGGCAAATCCAGAATGTCGATGCTGGAAAAGATTATTTATCTTGCTGATTATACCGAATCAACGAGAAATTTTCCGGAAGTAGAAGAGCTCAGAAAAAAAGCGTATAGCAATATTGACGATGCTATGAAAATGGGGCTGGAAATGACGGTAAGCGATTTGCTTTCCCGAGGAATTTCGCCCAGCGCAGTCACTTATGATGCGCTAAATGACTTACCGGATTAGGTTTTCAGCCGAAAAGGAGACACAATGAAACTGATAGGCAGTCGCGGCAATGGGCGACGTGTAGCAAACGGAAAACGTGCAAATTCAGGGGCGCAGATATCGGCAACTCACCCGGAACCGGGTGCAGAAGACGGTATTGCAGCTTACGAAAAAATAGTTGGCATAATAGACTCCGATATCGGAAAAACCACACCGCGCTCAAGACGTGCCGGCAAAAGAGTTTCAGCCGCTGATACTAAAGCTGTGCCGAATCGCAAAGCCAAACTAAAAAAGAGGCTTATAATAACCGGTGGTGTTCTTTTGTTCATCGCCTCAGCAGTCATGCTGGTGCTCTTCACACCACTTTGGGATGCTCTGTTCAGACCGGGTGAAGATGTTTTAGCGATGCCGGCCATTTTTCGACCCAGTATTGATACTGAGAATCCCGATAGACCCCCTGTAGATTCACAGGATAATTTAGTTGATGACGGTGATCCTGAGGTCGTTCCTACTATGCAGCAAGTGCGTAGTGTTGACCAGCTTACATTTCTAATCTTGGGCATTGACGGTACGGGTAACACAGATGTTGTTATGGTTGCTAAATTTGACTATGAGGAAGCTACTTTTGAAGTTGTCAATATTCCCCGCGATACAATGGTCAACGTCAGTTGGAATGTGAGGAAAGTCAATTCAATACATGCTGTGATGCGTAACAGATACAGAAATGAGGATAATCCTTATGAAAGAGCTATGGAGGAAACTGTCGGACATTTCAGAAATATTTTAGGGTTTGATATCGACTTTTGGGCAACAATCAATATGAGAGCATTTATAAATCTCATTGATGCTATTGGTGGAGTACAATTTGATGTTCCCGTTAATATGAACTGGAGAGACCCCGAAGCAAATCTGCATTTTCAACTATCCAGAGGTCCCCAGAGAGTAAACGGCAATAATGCGCTTGGTTTGATGCGATACAGAGGGTACGGCACCGGAGACTTCGGCAGGATTAATGTTCAGCAAGATTTCTTGTTAGCCGCTGCACAGCAATTGCTCGCCGGCGTTAATGCGGGAAATATTTCCACGTTTGTTGATACTTTCTTAAACCATGTCACTACAAACATCCAAATGAATCACCTTGCTTGGCTCGGTCGTGAGTTCATTGGTATGGATATTGAGAATATTAACTTTACCACGATGCCAACCAGACCCGACAGGGTACGCGGTATATCTTATGTCCGCATAGAACTTGATGAATGGCTTGAGATAGTCAATACCCGTCTTAGTCCTCTGCATACTGAAATTACTTCCGAGGATGTGAGTATTCTCACACGCGGAACCGACAGGAGATTGTTTGTAACAGATGGAAACTGGTTGGGAAGTTCAAGTTGGGGGTAATATATTCTGTAAGCGGAAAGACTATTCTCAATTTTCACCCCTAATTCAAGGAAAGGATGATAGGTATTAGATGCTAACACCCCATCAAACCGCAAGTCTGATTGTAAATGCGCTTGATAATAAAAAAGCGCAAGATATAACACTTCTCATGACAACTGAGGTCACAATACTGGCTGATTATTTCGTCATTTGCACAGCCGGCTCCACAACTCAACTCAAGGCTTTGTCAGATGAAGTTGAAAAAGCGTTGAAGGATTCCGGTGAAACACTGCTCAGACGTGAAGGACATAGGGTCAGCGATTGGGTGCTTATTGATTTCGGAAGTGTTGTTGTTCATCTGTTTTTACAGGAGGCCCGAGAGTTTTACTCTCTTGAGCGACTATGGGCTGATGCAGAGGAGATTGATATAAAAACCGTCCTTAAAACAGCTTAGTTTGCATTAAAAAGGAATTTTAGTTTGAAAGAATTCAAACTAACGGGGAATGTGCGATTTGCTCCCCCTATGGGGAACCGCAAATGATGCACAAAATGACAATTCCTTTCATGAGTCGTTTTGTACCTGAGAATTTTCGAAAGGAATGGTCATTAAGATGAAATATGATTTCGGGAAGATAGAGAAAAAATGGCAAGATAAGTGGGAGGCTGAAAAGCCTTTCGCTGTATCCAGCGAGAGTGATAAACCAAAGTTCTATGCACTTGTGGAGTTTCCTTATCCATCAGGCAGTGGCTTACATATAGGGCATCCTCGTCCGTATACGGCTATGGACATTGTTTCGAGGCGTAAGCGTATGCTTGGATTCAATGTTCTTTTTCCATTTGGTTATGATGCGTTTGGGCTTCCGACGGAAAACTATGCCATAAAGAATAAAATCCACCCTGCAATTGTCACGCGTGATAACATTGCGCGCTTCACAGAGCAGGCAAAGATGCTGGGGTTCAGCTTTGATTGGGACAGATGTGTTGACACTACAGACCCTAAGTACTACAAATGGACACAGTGGATTTTCTTAAAACTGTTTGAACATGGCCTCGCTTATAAGGCACAGATTCCGGTCAACTGGTGTACTTCCTGTAAGTGCGTTCTCGCAAATGAAGAAGTTGTTGATGGTGTTTGTGAGCGTTGCGGCAGCGATGTCGTCAGGCGTGAAAAGAGCCAGTGGATGCTTCGCATTACAAAATATGCCGAGCGTCTTGCTGACGATCTTGACACTGTCGATTATCCTGAGCGAGTTAAAATTCAGCAACGCAACTGGATTGGCCGCAGTGTTGGTGCCGAGGTAGATTTTAAGACTACAGCAGGGAATACCATACGCATTTTCACCACACGGCAGGACACGCTGTATGGTGCGACATATATGGTAATGTCACCCGAGCACGCTTTGCTTAATGAATGGACTCCCGAGAATCCGGATGAGATTCGTGCTTATCAGGAGGCTGCGAGTAAAAAATCCGATTTTGAGCGTACAGAGCTTTCTAAGGATAAAACAGGAGTTGAGATTAAGGGCATTTCTGCAATCAATCCCGTGACCGGTCTTGAGATGCCGATTTTTATTTCAGACTATGTTCTTGCGACATATGGCACGGGCGCGATTATGGCTGTGCCGGGTCACGATGCCCGTGACTGGGAGTTTGCAAAGAAATTTAACCTGCCTATTGTAGAAGTTGTTTCGGGCGGTGATGTGGAAAACGAGGCGTATGTTGACTGCGAAAAAGGCGTAATGGTAAATTCCGAGCTTATAAACGGTTTGACTGTGCCCGATGCCAAAGTTAAAATTACAAAGTGGCTCGTAGAGCAAGGTTTAGGTAGCGAAAAGGTCAACTTTAAACTGCGTGACTGGATTTTTTCTCGTCAGCGGTACTGGGGCGAACCCATTCCTATTGTGTTCTGCGATAAATGCGGTCATGTACCACTCCCGGTGAGTGAACTTCCGCTTGTTTTGCCCGATGTTGAGCATTACGAGCCTACGGAGACAGGGGAGAGCCCTCTTGCCGCTATGACAGATTGGGTTTCTACAACATGCCCGAAATGCGGCGGTAACGCAGAGCGTGAGACAGACACAATGCCTCAGTGGGCGGGTTCAAGCTGGTATTTTCTCCGCTATGCAGACCCGCATAACGATAATGAGCTTGCATCGCGCGAATCCCTTAATTACTGGACTCCTGTTGACTGGTACAACGGCGGCATGGAGCATACTACTCTGCACTTGCTTTACTCGAGATTCTGGCACAAGTTTTTATTTGACATAGGTGTTGTCCCAACCTCCGAGCCGTACCTAAAGCGCACAAGTCACGGCATGATTATGGCTGAAGATGGGCGAAAAATGAGCAAGTCATTGGGTAATGTTATATCTCCCGACGATATTGTAGGGGAGTATGGTGCTGATACGCTTCGTCTTTACGAGATGTTTATCGGTGATTTTGAGAAGTCTGCGCCTTGGGCAAATAATGCAATCAAGGGTTGCAAGCGTTTTCTCGACAGGGTATGGAACTTGGCGTGTTCACCATTAGATGGCGATGAGCTCATCTCTGCCACGCACGAGACTGCCGTACACAGGGCGATAAAGAAGGTCGGCAGCGACATTGAGGGTTTAAAGTTTAACACGGCTATTGCAACCATGATGGCTCTGGTAAATGATTTTTATGCCACTGCACCATCGCGTGGTGATATAAAGGCTCTTTTGATGCTGCTTTCTCCGTTTGCTCCGCATATAACGGAGGAGCTTTGGGAATTACAAGGCTTTTCAAGCTGTGCTTTGGAGCAGGAGTGGCCGTCTTACGATGAGAGTAAGACTCTTGAAGCTGAGGTTGAGATGGCTGTGCAAGTCATGGGTAAGCTCAGAGGGACAATCAAAGTAGCACTCGATTCCGACGATGATACTGTAGTAAAGACAGCAACAGCGGACGATAAAATCGCCCGATTCATTGAAGGCAAAGAGATTACACGGACTATTGTGGTAAAAAACAAGCTAATAAACATAATAGCAAAGTAGGGGACGATGGCAATCGTCCCGTGCGCTTTATTCAGCCTTGGGGGGTCATATGCAGCATCAACATATCGTAACTTATATGAACGAGGAGTTTGTGCCAATTGCGCCGGATATGGATAAAATTCATATCGAGGACATAGCTCATGCTCTTTCATTGTTATGCCGTGCAAACGGGCATATTGAGAGTTTTTTCTCAATTGCACGCCACTCATTAAACTGTGCCGCCGAGGCGAAAGCCAGAGGTTACACAGCAAGAGTGCAGCTCGCGTGTTTGATTCACGATGCAAGTGAGGCGTATATCTCCGATGTTACGCGGCCTGTGAAGTCTTATTTAGAGGAATATAAAGTCATAGAAAAACGTCTGCAAGATGCGATTTATACAAAATACCTCGGTGCTCCGCTTGATGGTGACGAGTTTGAGTTAATGGACAGTATCGACAACGATATGCTTGTTAGTGAGTTTGCTGCACTGAAAAAAGGTAAAATGCTCTTTGATTATGTTCCTAAGCTCTACAGCGAGCCTGTTTTCGAGTGCAGTGATTTCAAGCAAGTGGAAAGCACATTTCTAAAGACTTATTACGGTATCATGCACGCTGGAATAGTGCAGGGACGGTAAATTGGCGGAATCAGTTTTGGAATGGACAAAATATCCTGTTTTTGACAATAACATTTGGATTTGGGTATGGGACAATATTGCAAATGTTCCTGCCGCACTCGGCATAGCTGATTTTGATTCTGATATTAGCGAAGGTTCGTTGGAATGGATTCAAGTTTTGCCAAACTATAGGGGAAAGGGCTTTGGCGAAGCGGTAACTCTCGAATTGCTTTTTAGACTTTCAAAAAAGGCTGATTTTGTAACTGTAAGCGGTGAAGTTGAAAATATCACAAACCCTGAGAGATTATATAGAAAGTGCGGATTTACAGGTGAAGCTGTTTGGATAGTTCAGTCAGTGATGAAAAGTAATGGAGGTTGCCGAGATTGGATAAACTTCAATTTGAATTATCTTCAAATAGTAAGTTAAATGCTGTCTATTTTGGTCTTGTCCTATCGGGATATGAATTTGCAACTATCAACAAGCAAAAAAACATTTTTGATATTACTAAAAGAATTGAAAGCTATTCTGCATTAGACAGAACAAAAGATTTTTTCCGCTTTGCAAGAGGAAATACTTGCGAGGTCTATCCATTTTGGCCGAGAGTCGCACTTCTTGAATCGGCATTGTTCTTTATTGAGAATAGTAGTTTTAGCTTTGTAAAATACTGTGATTATGTAAATAGCCTTTCAAACATAACTATTGAGGAGCGGAGCGATGATTTCTTCAAGTGGGTAAAGGAGTTTCCACAATGCTTACACGAGATTTTAAAAGACGAGTTGTTTGGGGAAATAGATGCACAATTGACTGATATTGTAAACTCGCTGGATATTTCAATGGATATGGAAAATTTGATTGCTGCATTGTCCGCAATGCAAGTCGATACAGGAATACAAAAACTCGCTATTAAAATTTGCCCCCTTAAATGCTGCTTTTCTGTTGATTATTTTACGCGCAGGAACGAAATGTATGTTATGCTTGGTGATTATTTGCCTCATTCAATTGTGCATGAGTATTTACATTTGGTTCTTCATCCATTGGTGCAAAAGCACAAGACACACATTCTTTCACGATTTGATAGCAATACCGTTGATGCGCATATTGACCAATCATACTATTTAAGCGGTGATAAAAATGGATTCATAAATGCTTTTGAAGAACATCTTGTGAGAAAGGCTTCGGAAAAAATTGCAGGTGGCGAAGAAATCGATTTAGAAACCCTTATTATCGGTGAGGGAAAAAATGAAAATACCAAAAATCATATTGTTTGCTAATAATATGATAGCATAAAGAGGATATATACTGCAATGTCAAATTTTAAATCAGCACAACTTGACAACTATAGAACTATGTAATAAAATAACATTGTAACAATGTTATTTTATTTCTTGGGAGTGTTTGTCATGAATAAGAATATTACACTGAATGTACGAGTGTCGGAAGATGAATATTCTGCAATGAAAGCTTTTGCTGACTTTGAGGGAGAATCAATGAGTTCGCTT